>NZ_JBOZCC010000003.1:0-316051 GCF_051265055.1 Actinotignum saccati | reverse complement strand
GTCACGCCATCGCCATCGGTATCGGCCTTGTTCGGGTTAGTCGGCTTGCCACCGTTGTTCTTGCCGGTCACTTCGTCACCGTCATTCACGCCGTCACCATCGGTGTCGGGGTTGAGCGGGTCAGTGTTACCAGGCTTGCCGTCCTTATTGAACTTATCGTCCTTGAACGGGTTCTTGGTGCCGTTCACTTCGTCCCCGTCGTTGATGCCGTCGCCGTCAGTATCCGGGTTGTTCGGATCGGTCCCGATCTTTTCCTCTTCGGAATCGGTCAGGCCATCGCCATCGGTATCCGGATCCTTGACGGTCACCTTGGAGGTGTCGAGGACCTTATCACCATCCTTGATGGTCACGGTGATCTCGGTCTTGTCCTTGGCGCCAGCGGGCACCTTGACCACAACATTGCCATCCGCACCGATCGTGCAGGTAGCACCACCGGTCGCTTCACAGGTGGCCGAAGCCGGGATCGGGCCGTTCGCCGGATCCTTCGTGAGCGTCACGTCCGCGCCGGGCTTACCTTCGCCGTCGTTCCACGCCGGGCAACCGTTATTGGAAGCCGGGCCGGCGATGGTGGGGCACTGATCCTGAGCATCGGGCACGCCGTCGTTATCACCGTCCGGGTTCGGAACCGGAGCGGGCGCCGTGACGGTCACCTTGGACTTGTCGAGGACCTTGTCACCGTCCTTGATGGTCACCGCAATCTCAGTACCGGGGGTTGCACCCGCCGGAACCTTGACGACGACGTTGCCATCCTGGCCGATAGTGCACGTGGCACCACCGGTTGCTTCGCAGGTGGCTGAAGCCGGGATCGGGCCATTAGCCGGATCCTTCGTGAGCGTCACATCAGTGCCGGGCTTACCTTCGCCGTCGTTCCACGCCGGGCAACCATTATTGGAAGCCGGCCCTGCGATGGTCGGGCACTGATCGGCATCCCCGGACACTCCGTCCTTATCGGGATCAGGATCAGCAATGGTCACGGTCGCCGTATCCAGATCCTTGCCGTTGGGGTCCTTGACCTTGACGACGATCTGGTCCTTATCCTTCGCATTCGCGTTCGGAGTAACCGTGATCGAGCCATCCTCGTTGAGCTTGGCGGTACCCGGGCCGGTCACCTCAACGGTGGAACCATCCGGAACCGGGCCACCCGCGTTAGGCAGCTGCGCCGGCTCGCTCGGCTTGGTGGTCGTGTCATTCCAGGCCGGGTTATTCGGAGCAAGCACGGTCACCTTGGAGGTGTCCAGGTCCTTGCCGTCGTTCTTGATGGTCACCGGGATCTCGGTACCGGGGGTTGCGCCGTCCGGAACCTTCACGGTGATATTGCCGTCCTGGCCGATGGTGCAGGTAGCACCGTTACCCGCCACGCAGGTCGCGGTGTTCGGGATATCGCCGTTGGCGGGATCCTTCGCCAGCGTCACATCCGCGCCGGGCTTACCCTCGCCATCGCTCCAGGCCGGGCACCCGTTATTGGAAGCCGGGCCGGCAATGGTGGGGCACTTGTCCGCGTCGTCGTTCACACCGTCATTATCGGTATCGGGGTTCGGAACCGGATCCGGGGCCGTAACCGTCACCTTGGGTGTGTGGAGGGTCTTGCCCTCGTTCTTGATGGTCACCGGAATTTCGGTGCCGGGGGCGGTGCCTTCCGGAATCTTGACGACGACGTTGCCATCGGTGCCGATGGTGCACGTGGCACCATTGCCGGCCTCGCAGGTCGCGGTGCTCGGGATCGGGCCGTTCTTCGGGTCCTTCGTGAGCGTCACATCAGTGCCGGGCTTGCCCTCGCCGTTGTTCCACGCCGGGCAACCATTATTGGAAGCCGGGCCGGCGATGGTGGGGCACTGGTCTGCGTCGTCGTTCACACCGTCGCGGTCAGTATCGACCGGGGCCGGGGTGGTGACGGTGACCGGAACCTTGACGGTATCGGTGCTGCCATCCGGGTAGGTGACAACAACGGGAACCTCGTAGGGGCCAGCGGCGGTGCCCGCGGCCGGGGTCACCGTAATGGCGCCGGTTTCGGGGTTAACCGTGGCGGTAATCGGGGAGTTCTCACCGAGCTTGAAGGTGGTCTTCTTGCCCTTCTCCGTCGGAGCGGGATCGGTTTCGACCTTCTTGGTAGCGAGCTTGTCGAAGGTGGGGGCCGGGACCTCAATGGTCTGCCCCGCTTCTACCGTATTGTCCTGCTTGTAATTCGGATCGTAGGTATCGGTGAGCTGCGCCAGCACCTTGACCGGAACCCAGGTCTTGAGCTTGAGCTTGTTCTTGGCGTTGAGCGGATCGGTCACGGTAGCAACCACCGGGATACGGTAGTCACAGGGAGCCACGTCCGCGCCGGGCTTGACGGTCACCACGCCGGTGGCCGGATCAACAGTAGCCCAGGCCTTCGCGCCTTCACCCAGTTCGTAGGTGGCATCGGCGGGCAGCTGGTACTTGTTATTACCGGCCTGCGTGAAGCCCTTGGCTTCGCGGGTCGCGTAAGGAGCCTTGCTCTTCTCGGTTTGGGTCTTCTTCACCTGGACGGCGTCGTACTTGACGGGAATCGCGCGCACGATGAAGGAATCCGAAGAAACAGCGTTTTCAGCGGCATACAGAGTTGCCGTGTAGATTTCGCCGTCCTTCGCGTTATCCGGAACCTTGAAGTATGCCTTGCTGGCGTCGCTCAGCTTCTTCAGGCCGCCGTTGGTCTGCACAACCTTGCCCTTGGAATCGGTCCACTCGATGCGGTTAGGCAGCGGGGAGAGATCCTTGCCGGTCAGCTTGACTTCAGCGGTCTGCCCGGGGAGGGCGTAGTTTTCCTGCGCGTCGAAGTTCGTGATATCCAGTTCCACCTGCACGCTGAGCACCAGCGCCAGATTGACGTTGTACCAGTTATTGGTAATCAGATTGACGGCCGCGGAGGTCTGCGGAGTCCACGAAGCATTCGAGTTGAACATATTGAAGGTCTGGCGCATGAAGGAGGAGTAGTTCGGGACTACTCGCCCGTTCGGGTCCAGGACGTACATGTAAATACGGTCCACATCCGCGCCGGCATCCTTCGGCAGGCGGATGGTGTACATGCCCTTGCTGTCCGTGGTGGCCGTGTAGGTGCCCTCAATGTAATCGGGGTGCTCGGTGAGCATGTCACGGACCTTGACCTCGCGGTCATTCACGGACGGGGTGGCATTACGCAGTTCCTGGAGCGCAGCCTTGCCAGCGGGGGTCAGCTGCGAAAGCACCACGGTGTAGCCGGAGGCCACCACGTCACCCGAGGTGTTGAAGTTCGGTCCGGTGGCGGAGTTGGCAAGATCGCCAGCACCGGATTCGAACCACACCTTGCCGGAAACGGAGTCCCGGGTAGAAAGGGTCACGGCCGGGTCGGTCAGGGGACCCTTGTCGTCATTGACCCATTCGTTCTTGGGGCGGGTGAGGTAATCATTCGGATCGGTGTACATGAACACTGCGGTCCGCTGCATATTGGTGCCGATAAGCGGGAACTGGCCCAGGTTATTGGCCGTCACGCTATTGACGAAGGCACCCGGGAAGAAGCCGCCGGCCTGGCGCACCATGGTGACGGGGTTACCGGCCGGGTTGGTGAAGTCATTGATCCACAGGCGGTAGTACTGGCCAGCAACAGCCTTGTAGAGGTGCTGCTTGCCGGTGTTATCTACCCAAGGCACGCGCAGATCAAAAGCGTAGGCGCCGGGGCCGATCTGGCTTCCGTCGCTCTCGTCAATCGTCTTGACGGTGGTGGAGTAAATCGGGGAGGCCGCGCCGTCGGTATCACGCCACTGGAGGTACACCTTGATTCCGTCCGGAACCGGGGTTGCACCGTTGGACGTGGTTGCCGGCGTGCCAACGCCACCGAAGAACGCACGCCCCGAGAGCGTGTTCTTGGCGTTACTGGCATCGGTGGTGCTCTTAATCCAGCCGGTCTTGAAAGCATCGGCTTCGATAATGGCATCTTGCTTGAAAGGAATATCCGGTCGGTTAGCGCCAGCTTGGTTCGCGCCTGCTTCGACGGCGGTGTCACCGACATACGTCGGACACTGCGCCGTGGGAGCAGTCGGCGCCGCACCGGAATTACCTTGCGGTGCAGCGTAGGCGATTCCCGAAGCAAACGCCGTCATGAGCGCCGCGGCGGTGAGACCGGCCCACACTTTCGTGCGACGACGATGCCCACCCTTGCGGGACACAGACGCGGAGACTCCGGGCGCCGACTGAGTCGACTCCGTGTGTTGGGACATTATTTCTCCATTAGTAGGTTTATGGATCGTTAGGGTGAAGCATGAGGAGAGCGTCAATTGTGGGAGGGTAGCGCTGGAGAGCACCCCCCCCCCGCAATTCAACCGACCCCGTCAGCTAAATCGCCTAAACAATTCATGAGCCTAGCACAAAGAGCCGTATTCAATTATTCAGTACAAAAGGTTATATAAACCGCGTAGCAACACAGCTTCCCCCGCGGAGATAACTAACTTTTTATCACACTGTTTCAGAATTATTTACTAAGTATTAACCCGCAGTACCGCGCTGTTTTGAGCCGGACGCTTCGCTGCGCTCAGGCTCGCTCGGTCGCTTTTTCAGCGGCCCGGCCGCACACCCACGCCGCCACATTACCGCCCGCAAGCGCGTGAATAATAATACTTTTCCGCGGCGGTGCGAGCCTTCGCTCACCACCCACACCACCCAGGCGGTACTAAAGTCCCGTGCCAGCGCGGCGAAAGGGCGGGCGCACGCGCGGTACATCCCCCGATCTGCGCCGCGTCCCGCCGCGTGAATACTTATGTGCCGCCACGGTCCCTACCTGGGGCATCACTCCACGAAATGTACCCAATCTCTCGTTTTTTCGGGGCAGCCACCCGCACGCATCGCCCGCGCAGGTGGCCGCCCCGATCATCACGCCGCAGGTCAGGACCTTTGGGCCGCCCACCTTTGGCTATTCGTATGTGGACTACTTATCTTTGGGCTACTTTAGAAATCCCAATCGTCATCGGTGGTATCTTCCGATTCCCCAATAATGTACGAGGAGCCCGAACCGGAGAAGAAATCATGGTTTTCATCGGCGGCCGGGGAGAGCGCAGTGAGGATCTCCGGGCTCACCCGCGTTTCTTCACCGCTGAAGCGCGCCTGGTAGCCAAGGTTCATAAGCGCCTTATTAGCGTTGTAGCGGACGAAAATTGCGACGTCGTCCATCAACCCCACGGGTTCGTAGAGTTCACCGGAGTACTCGAGTTCCATCTGGTAGAGCTTCTCGAGCAACCCGTAGGTGAATTCTTCCATTTCCGCACGGCGCGCTTCGCTGCATTCTTCCAGGCCGCGCTGGTACTTGTACCCGGAGTAGTACCCGTGCACCGCCTTATCGCGCAGGATGAGGCGGATAAGATCCGCGGTATTCATGAGCTTGCCGCGGCAGGACAGGTAGAGGGGCAGGAAGAACCCGGCGTAGAGCAGCAGCGAGGACAGCAGGGTGGAGGAAACCTTACGCTTGAGGGGGTCCTCGCCCACGTAGTGTTCCAGCACCGCCTTGGCCCGCTGCTGGAGCAGCGGATTATCCACGGCCCAGGTGTAGGCTTCCTCAATCTGGGTGCTCGAGGCCAGGGTGGAGAAAATCGAGGAATACGAGCGCGCGTGCACCGCCTGCATGAAGGCAATATTGGCGTAGACGGCCTGCTCGTGTTCGGTGTGCGCGTCCTGAATCTGGCTAATTTCGCCGATGCTCGCCTGCACGGTATCGAGCAGGGTCAGGCCGGTGAAGACCCGCATCACGAGGGTCTGCTCCACCTCGCTCATGCGCTGCCAGGAAGGCAGGTCATTGGAGAGCGGCACCTTTTCCGGCAGCCAGAAATTCGCGGTGAGCCGGCGCCACACCTCCAAGTCCTTCTCCTCCGGGACGTAATTCCAGTTGATCGGCCGGAAAGGCCCCTCGGGATGCTGGATGTACTGCGGCGGCATAAAGGAACGCAGGGTGTAATGCCGTCCATCAGGTGCGCTCATGACTTCTCCAATTTTCATCAAAACACTAGATATTGTGGTCGCTTCAATTTAGACCACTAGATATAGTGTCGCATTGTGGGCACCTAGGACTTAAGGCTCGCCGCAGTGGTGTATGTCATAACGACGACGCCGCCCCTTTCCCGCGAGCGCCCGGGCCACGAAAAAGCACCCCCGGGCCGGCCGGAGCCAACTCGGGGGTGCGCTACGCGATGAGCGAGATTTACTTCTTCTCAACCAGGGCCACGAAGCGGTCAATATAGCCGCGCACGAAGTCCGCGGTATCGGCCTTCAGCTTGCCGGATTCGTCGAAGAGTTCCGGGGAGCGGCCCAGGAATACTTCGGGCTGCCCGGGCATGGGCATATCGAAGTAGGAAAGCGCCAGGCGCAGGTTCTTCTGCGAGCTGTAGCCACCCATGCGCCCCACCGAATGGCTGATAATGCCGGCCGGCTTGTTCTTCCAGGCCACATCGCTATTGGGCTTGGAGCCGATATCCACGGCATTCTTCAGGCAGGCCGGCACGGTGCGGTTATTTTCCGGCGTGACGAAGAGGATGCCATCGCTGGCCTTAATGGTTTCCCGGAAGCTGGTGTAGCTTTCGGGCAGGGGTACGTCCGTCACAGCTGCGTCGTCGTAATCGAAATTGTAGAGCGGCAGGTGACCGATCTCCACAATCTCCACCTCGTACCCTTCGGGGAAATAGCCGGCCACTTCGCTCGCGATTTTGCGCGCGTAGGAACCGCGCCGCAAACTACCCACCAGAATTGAAATCTTCATAAGTATCCCGCGCTTTTCACTCGTATATTGACTGGGTGTGCCGCGCCCGGCCGCCGCCACAGGCGCCGAAGCGGACGCTGCCCCCATCATAGGCTAGGCCCGCTTGCGGGTGTACAGCACCACCCCACCCACGCAGAGGAGGGCCAGGGTGACCGAGAGCGGGTCGATCACCTCGGAGCCGGAATGGGCGAGGTTATTGCCGAGCTTCTTGCCTTCGCGTTCCAGCTGGGCGATTTGTTCGGCGGAAAGTTCGCAGGGCTGCCCATCCGCGGTGCGGCCTTCCCACACCGTTTCGGTGCCGCCGCCGCTCGAACCGAACCACTGCTGGCCGACCAGCTGGCCGAAGGTACCCGATTCGAAAACGGCCATCTTGCCGGGGCCGGACACGCTCGTGACGCTCAGGGTGAGTTCGCCGGTGGTTGCTTCGCGGAAGCTGGGATGCTGGGTATTCGCGCCGAGCCACGGCACTCCGGAAACCTGGCTGGAGGAAATCATGTAGATGCGCTCGCCGGCGCTCGCCACGAAATCGATGCCGGCCGGGGCGGTGGTGGCCGCGGCCTCCCCCAGCCCGAAGCTCAGGGACGCCGGGTCGAGCCACTGCCCGGAATTATCGTCCTTGACGGCGGCGCGCAGCTGCCCACCGTCCACCACCGCGCCCAGATCATAGTGGCCGCTATTGGCGGTGCCACTGCCCCCGACGTTGAAGGTGAGAGTGGTAGTAGTGGACAGGCGGGTGCCGTCCGTTGCGGTGGCGTTGAGCGCCAGACCCACCGTGTAGGTGCCCGGCTGGGTGAAGACCCAATTGGGGTGCACGTGGGTATTGGCCGGGATCGTATGCGAGCCACTGGCACCGCCGCTCGCGGCGCGCTCCACCGGGGTGGGGATGCACACCGGCGCGGCAGGTGCTTGCGGTGCTTGGCCGGCCGGAGCTTGGGGCGCCTGGCCTGCGGGAGCCTGAGCCGCGGGGGACTGGGGCGCTTGAGCCGAGGGGTTCTGGCCCGAGGGTGCCTGCGTAGCGCCGCCGTTCGGCGCCGGGATGCCGGGCGCGCCGTTGGCCCCGCCGTTAGCGCCGTTCCCGCCGTTCGCGCCGTTCGCACCGTTCGCACCGTTGGCGCCACTTCCCCCATTGCCAGCTCCCGGGGTGGATCCACCGCCCGGAGTAGACGAATCGCCCGGCACGCCAGCGGCGCCGTCGTTCCCACTACCGGAACCACTACCGGAACCGCTACCAGAACCATCGTTATCGTGACCCTGCGCGGCCGCAATCGCGGCGTCGCCCACCGCCCAGGTGTAGGTGCGGGCGGGCGCGGTGAGGGTGCCGCCGGGGGTATCCACTTCGGCGCGCACCGTCATGCGGTAGGTGCCGGGCGCGGAGAAGAGCCAATTGGCGTGCTGGTGCGCGGGTTCAGGCTGGGCGATCACGCTGCCCGGCCCCATCTGGAAGCTCGGAGCGCCGGCGGCGTCGCGCAGAATCGGGTTGAGGGTGGCGAAATTCGTTTCCCACAGGAAGACCTTGCCGGGGCCTTCGAGTTGCTCCACCACGAAACGCGCCGCGGTGCCGCCGAGCTGGCGTGCCGCCCCGGAATCCCAGCCGGGCCACACAATTCCGGGCTGCTGCACCTGGTCAAGTAAAAAGCCGGGTGTACCCAGCTGCGGAACATCGGCAGATTTGCTAGTGAACGTTCGCTCCACTACCCCGATCACGGTTTCTTCGGGGGCGCGCCCCACCCCGGTGCCGGTGGCGTCTTCTTTGAGATTGAGGGAGATGGTGCCGTCTGCGCCTGCGGAGATATTGAAGAGGTCCATATGCCCGGAGGTGAGAACGGTGGGGTGCCCGGCTCCCACCCCCGCGGGTGCTGCCGGCGCCGGTGCGGCTTGGGCGGCAGGAAGGAACGCTCCCCACCCGGCCAGGAGCGCCGCCATGGCGCCCGCCAGCCCCGCCGCAGCACGCCGTGTGAGTGCTGTCATGACTTTCCTTTCCTTGCGGTACTTGCGCCACCTAGCCTATTTGATAACAATAATGATTATCAATAAGGGGTGATGCGGTTGTCTCTCACGCGGACTGCCGCACACCGAAACGGAAAGAGACAGAATGGCACGACGCCTCCTCGCGGCCCTGGCCGCCGCCGCACTCACCGCCGGAATAGCTCCGGCCGCCGCGGCCGCCCCGGATGACGGAAAGATTGTCACAACGACGGCGCACGTTGACGCCCCCAAGGTTTTTTGGGAAAACGGTACGTTCGTGCTGAAAAACGAAGCCTATGACGAGCTGTATCCACTGGAGAAGACCGTCAATTGGGTGGGGCGCGGCTACGCGCGCTCCGGCTCGAATCAGGGCGGGCAGCAGTACATTTTCCTGCCCCCGGATAACGAGGCTTACGGGCATCTGCGCAAGGTTGCCGAGCGCTGGTATTCCGCGCCGGGTATGCCCAGCGGCCCCTTCCCCATCTGGGCCGGTTTCGGTGCGGATGCCGCCATTCCGGTGGAGCAATTCCGCAACGGCACCTTCGCGCTGGAGCTGACCAAATTCGACGGCCCGGGGCGCATGGAAGCCTTCATGACCAATATGGACCTCTACCTCCCGCTGTTCTCTAGCCACGAGACGGGGCGGCGGGTCTCCTACCTGGTGCCCGGCAGCCACACCCACAACGAGACCGCTTTCACCAAGCCGGGGCGCTACACCCTGACCTATCGCGCCATCGCGCGCGGGGTGGACGGCAAGATTATCGCCTCGCAGGAGATTCCCTTTGTATGGCAGGTGGGCGGCACCCGCCCCGCCAAGGAAGCGGGCACCGATCTGGCTACCGCGTTCAACGCTGCCCCCACCGGGGATACCTCCGGCTACCGTTTCTCCCTCGCCCCGTATGCGGGCCGCGAGCATGACGCGGATGACCAGCTCACCGAGCTGCGTTTCGATGCCGGTTCGGAAACGGTGGCGGGGAAGGTGCAGTTCTTCCTGGATGGTTACTTCCTGGCTGAGGTTCCGGTAGAGAAGGGGAAGGCGCGCTGGGCGGAGATGATCGGCTCGGGCGCCTCGAATTTCCAGGCGGTTTTCGTGCCCGCCACCCCGGGAACGCAGGGCGCGGCCGGCGCGCCCAAGGCCGACGGCGCAGCTAATTCGGCTCCCGGAGCTCAGGCAACCACCGGGGCCCGCTGGATTTCCGCCCCGGTCTCCTACGCCTTCGGGGCGGCCGAGGCCAGCACCTCGGAGAGCGCCGCGCAGCTGCCCGAGCCCCATTCGCAGGACCCGGCGCCGGCCATGGCGGGCGGGGAGTATACGCCGTCGTCCTTCGATTACACGGTGCGCACGGAAAAGACAGCCACCGGAAACGTGACCACCTCGGTTGCTTTCGCGGATCCGAAGGTGCGCGCGTACGTGCACGGCGGTTACTACGCGAAACCGGAGGATAAGTACCCGGATTGCGAAGTGAATATGGTGACGGATTCGCGCGGCGTGGCCACCGTAACCCAGGGCGATTCCTGGTGCGAGGGCTACCATCTCAAGCTCAGCATCGACCCGCATCCGGAAGTGAATATGAGCGCGGCCGCCGACGTGCGCTTCGGCACCATGGATTTGAGCGCCCCGCAAAGCTATTCCGGGCGACTCGCCGCGGCTCCCGCTATTGGTACCGGCACCCAGCCGGCCCCCGGGCCGCAGCCCGAACCGGCGCCGGGGCCAGGGCCGAATCCTGCACCGAATCCCGGCCCGAATCCTGGGCCGAATCCGCCCGCGCCGGCGCCCACGCCTTCTGTGTCGCCCAGCGCTCCCGCACCAGCTCCCGCACCGAAGCCCGCCCCGTCGCGCACCATTTTGCGGCGCGGCCACGTGGACCTGCAGGCGGTGCCGGGCGAGGGCGGCCCGGGCGTTACCCTCAAGGACGACACCCTCGAGCACGCCACCACCTCGGTGCAGCGCGATGTGAGCACGGTGGCGCTGGCGGTTCCCGATTCGGCGAAGTCCCCGCGGGCGAAAGGCGCGGCTTTTGATTTCCTCGGCGCGGAGGGCGCCCGGCTCTACCAGCTGCCCCAGAACTGGGATCGTTCGCATATTTGGCCCGGGTGGTCCACGGAAAGCTACCGCAAGCCCACGCGTTTCCACGTGGAGCCGGAGTCGATTCCGGCGGGCGCGCAGTATCACGCCTACGCGCTGAGCGGTTTCGGGAACGTGGATCGGCTCTTCGACGCCTCGCGCACCGCCCTTGACCTGCCCGATCCCACGCACCAGCACGCCGGCTGGGCCTTCACGCAGCCGGGCGTGTACGCGCTACGGGTGTGGTACGACGACGCCGCAGCCGCGCCGGAAGCTTCCGGCGCGGGCGGGGCCAACCGGGCGGGCCGCCTAGTTTTCTTGGTCGGGGATGAGACGATCGCCGGCTACGAGCAGGGAACCGTGAGCATCCCCGGCGATCCCACCGCTCCCGAACCGGGCGGCGGGGATCATCCCTCCGCGGATCCGAATCCGGGCGGGAATCCCGGTGGCAACCCGGGTGGCGGGCATCCCGGCGGGACGCCGAATCCGGGAGGAAACCCCGGAGGCAACCCGGGCGGCACCGGCAATCCGGGTGGTGCTCCCACGCCGGGCGCCGCTCCCGCGCCGCAACCGTCGGCCGCACCCGGAACCCCGGGGGGCATTAGCACATTGAAACCGACTCCGCAGCCGGGTACACCCGGCATGGGAAATAATCCCGGGAATAAGCCGCTAACTCCGGCCGGGCCGCCCGCGCCCGCTCCAGTTCCGGAAAATCCCGGGGCGAAGGTGCTGCCGCCGAGCGGCAACGCGCCACTCGGCCCCGGTGGTGGCGCCACCCTCACGGGCACCCAGGTAATTGGCGCACCGCAGGCCGGTGGCGGCGGGGCACCGCGCCCCCTCTCCCCCACTCCGGCGAAGGCCGGTGGGCCGGCGGCCGGGAAGGCAGCTGCCCCCTCCGCTACTCCGTCGGCGAGTGCCACGCCCGGTGCTGGCACGCCCTCCGGTTCCGCCTTCGTTGGCATGCCCAATGGCGCGGCGGGCCAGGGCAACCAGGTGGCCGCCGGCGCAAATGCGGACGCTTCGGCAAGCGGCTGGGATCGGAGCATTAAGCTGAGCACCCTGGCAAAGATCATGGGCGTCATCGCTTTGTGTGCCCTGTGCCTTGGCGGCGGCGTCGCCCTGGAACGCCACCGGCGCAAGTAACGCACCTATGAACGGACCGAGCCACTAAGGCCCGCCCCTACACCCCGGCGCACCCGAGACCAGCTGCGCCGGGGTGTAGTCTGTTTTTGGCTGGGCAAGGGCGTCGGCCATATGCGAAGGAGATGATCTCAGGTGAGTGAGAAGATTACCCAAACCGCGGGCCGTGACCAGCTGGGAGATTTTGCCCCGCTTTTTGCCGAACTCAATGACGATGTTCTTTTTGGGCGGGTATGGAATCAACTCGCGCTATCTCTCAAAATGAAGTGCGTGGTCACGGTAGTGGCTCTCATGGCCTCCGGGATCACAGATTCTTCGCTGCGGTACCACTTGGAGAACGCCAAGAATCACGGGGTGACCCGGGAGGAGATCGCCGCGATCATCACACATGCGGCCATGTATGTGGGTTGGCCGAAGGCGTGGGCAGTTTTCAATCTGGCGAAAGATGTGTGGAGCGTTGAGACTGCGGGTGCGGCTGGTAGCGCTGGCTCCAATCCTGGCACGGATGCACTGAGCGCCAAGGAACGCCACGCGCGCGAATGCCCCTTCCCCATCGGTGCACCCAATGACGGTTTCGCCCAGTACTTTATCGGGCAGAGCTACCTTGCGCCGGTTTCCACCAGCCAGGTTCCCATGTACAACGTGACGTTCGAGCCAAGCTGCCGCAATAACTGGCATATTCACCACGCTTCCAGCGGCGGCGGCCAGATCCTTATCTGCGTGGCCGGCCGAGGATTCCACCAGACATGGGGCCAGCCGGTGGAAGAAATGCTGCCCGGGGATGTGATCAATGTGCCGGCGGGCACCAAACACTGGCACGGGGCCGCGCCCGATAGCTGGTTCTCCCACCTCGCCGTGGAAGTTCCCGGAACGAATACCTCCAACGAATGGCTCGAGCCGGTGAGCGATGCGGAATATGCGCGGCTATGACTCCTCCCGATAGAGCTTTACTCCGGAAATAAATAACCGATCTAAGCTATTGCGTGTATCCCACGTCACGTTGTAGGCTCAAAGAGTACACGAAACGTTCAATAGCTTTGGCGGCAGGGGTGGAGACTATGCTGACTACTCGTCATCTAACCCAGGGGTACTCCGCGTCGAATCCCGTCTTTAGCGGACTTGACGCGGAGTTCCCCTCCGAGGTCACCGCTTTGCTGGGGCCAAACGGTGCCGGTAAAACCACCCTGCTACGTACCCTGGCCGGCCAATTGCGCCCGCGTGACGGCAGCGTTTATATTTCCAGGAAACCACTCCAGAAACTCAGCTGGCGCGAACTAGGGCAAAGCATCGGCTACCTGCCGCAGAAAATCACATTTGATCCCAGACTCACCGTTGCGGAATTCGCTTCGTATATCGGCTGGGTGCGTGGCGTGGCGCGCTCAAATATTGACGCTTCGGTGCGCACGAACCTCCGTGATTTTGATATTGACGACCTCGCCAATAAGAAAATGGGGAGTCTATCTGGTGGGCAATTGCAACGAGCCGGATTGGCCGCCGCCAAAGTGGGCGACCCGCAGATATTACTTCTTGATGAACCAACGGCCGGCTTGGATCCGGTGCAGCGCGTAAAATTCCGAAAACTCCTTGGCGCGCACCTCGCAGATACCGTTATTATCTCCACCCACCTCATTGAGGACATTGTTCATGTAGCTGAAACTGTTCTGGTCTTCGACCAGGGCACTATCCGTTTTTCGGGAACGGTGGCGGAACTGGAAAACCTTGGTAGCCACACTGGCACTGATACGCGAGATATGAGCCTGGCGGAGGCGGGCTTTATGGCGGTATTGGCCGGAGAAACTCCGCGGGGGACCATGTCATGATTTTCTGGCCCTACCTCAAACGTCACCCCCATCTCATCAGCGCACTCCTCACCCTGATAGTCGGAGCGATAGCGTTATGGCTCCTACGTGATTCCTGGGTGGGCTATACAAGTGCCACAGCAAATTACGCTCTCTGCGGTTTTATTTTCGGAATGCCGCTGGTTTCTGCGGTGCAGGCAATTCACTCCGAACGAATCCGTGCGGTAGATCTTCCCACGTGGGCGCCTTATTCCCCGCGTCGCGTGCTCATGCAGAACGCCAGCGCGCTTATGCCGGGGCTCCTCACCGTCCTCTTCACGGGAGCGATGCTCAGTGGTGCTGCCCTAGGGGTAACTGCCATGGCACGCGAAGAGCTCGCGCCGGTCAATATTCATCCGATCATCGGGTACCTATGCCTCGGATTCCTGGGTGTACTTATTGGCCATATGATCGGGCGAATAGATGCATCTAGCGCCGTACTTGCAGTGGGAAGCTTCGGGGCAATGCTAGGCATTGCCATGTTTACTACTCAATACACTGTGCTGGAGCCCTATATGGAGGTGTCACTCCCCCAGCTCTACACCCTTATTGCAGTGACAGCACTGGCCTTCATCCCCGCACTTTTCCTTCCCCGGCGTTCCGGCTGGCATAAAAAACAAAGCGTGGGAAGCTTGATATTTGCCTTTATTGCTGTTGCTACCCTCATCGCTACCAGCACGCTCTTCCCGGAGCCGAGCCAACGCCGGGGCGGCGGTCAGGTATGCACCACGTCTCAACCTTTCCTGTGCGTATGGAAAGAACACGAACCCGCTTTGAGAACATTTACGAATATCAGCGACCGCATCCTGCCGCTTATCCCCGAAGGAATGCCAGTCTTGGATACCTTCGAAGAATTCGCCCTCAACGGTAATCACTACGGCGGGCGAACCTTGAACTTTTCGAGCGCGGATATGGATGACGAAAGCATGCTCGTCACTGCGCTGGTATATCCCCTCACGAATCCGAGCTACGTTGAACGTTCGAATACCGAGGCTGGCAAAGTTGCACGTGGAGATTTTACCGTGTGGCTCATGATGCGAGGCGCCCCGAATAAAACAGATAGTTCCTTTATTGCCGACGGTCATGATTCCGCGACAGTGGAACGCGCGCGAGCAATTACCGCACTACCGGAAGCGGAACAGCGCGCCTGGGCTCAGGCGACGTATGCAGCATCTGTTGCTGATTTAGAGAGGTAGCACGATGACCGTGCACCCGTGGCTCATCTACCTTCGCGCTCACCGAGCTTTGAAGGCATTCGGTATCGCCCTTGCCGCCCTCATCGCTATCTATTTGCTCGGGGAAGACCACACCTTCCATTCGTGGGTCTCAGGTGGGACCACGCCGCTTGGCCGCATGCTCACCTTCTGCATACCCCTGGCTCTCCTCAGTGTCATGGCCCCGCGTGAGGAGAAGGACTACTGCGGTAAAGCTCCGGCGAGTATTTTACTAACGGTAGGGTGCGAAATCGCCAGCGCTACTACGGCATTAACCGGAGTTCTCGTGCTACTCACTCACGACTCTGCCGGGCTCAGCCTGCTCCGGCTTCACGTTGCGTGGCTGGCACTTGGAATCGTGAGTGCCTACTTCTTCGGCGCACGCCTCATGTGGGCACTTCCCCTGGTGTTGGTGTTCCTGAGCGCAGCTTTTGCGCCTGATCGTGAGAGCGCCTGGAATCTGGTGCAATCGCGGAGCAATAGCCCCTCGCTGTGGCTTATCGCTGCCTGCATGTGTGTAGCGGCAGGATTATGCGCGGCACTGTACTGCCGAGGCATCCGGCCGCGGTACCTCAAGCGGTAGGTAAGTACCCGACCGCTTCGAAAACACATCAGCTTTAACGAGGTGTGGGTGCGCACCGCAGAAATCTGCGATACACACCCACAACCATGTAGCTATCTCGCTCCGCCGGCGCACCCGCTCCGCGAGCGCGCCGCGCGAAGAACTACGCCTTCTGCTTCTCCACCAGGGCCTGCAAAGCCTTGGTGTCCAAGCCGGAGAGTTCGTCCACGAGCAGCTGGCGCTCCAGGCGCTGGAGGTCGCGCAGCGGCAGCTCGGACAGGCGCGCGATAATCTCCTGGCGCTCGTCGTCCGGAGCGAGCTGCGGGGCCGGAGCCGCGCTGGGAGCCGAAGCACCCGCGGTGGCAGAGCCCCCGCCCTTGGGTACCGTCGTCGTAATAGAAACAATGGCGAGCAGCAAGAACACCAAAGAAACACCCAAGGCGACCATCGCGGCCAGGCGAATCGAAGAGTTATCCGTACGCCCGGACATCGCGATCACATCCGGCACCGGGGCACCCTGCAGCCCGTAGAAGACCGCCAGCGAAATCGCGGTACCGATCGCCCCGCCCAGCGAGGAGGCCATCTTGTAGATACCCGAACCGGAACCGGCCTGGGAAGCCGGCAGGTTCGAGAGCGCCGCGTCCGTGGAGGGCGTGGCGTAGAAGGCCAGGCCCAGGCCGAAGAGGCAGTAGGCGATTACCGCCATGAGCACGTACTGGCCGATAAGCAGGTGCGTGGTCATGAGCAGCCCGCAGGCCACGATGGTGATGAGGCAGCCCCAGATCATCGGCTTGCGCGGCCCGAAACGCTGGAGGAGTTTCTCGCCGATGCGGATGAAGGCGATAATGCACACGCCGTAGCCCAGCGACAGCAGGCCAGCGTCGAACGCGGTGTAGAGCGAACCGTCCGCCTTGTGCCCGGCCAGCTGGATGACCTGCTGGCTAATAATGAGCATGCCGATGGTGCCGTTCACCAGGAAGTTGGAGATCGTGGCGCCCGTGAAGGTGGTGTTCTTGAAAAGCGCGAAATCAATGAAGGGGTTCGCCTGTTTGCGTTCCCACCCGAAGAAGAGCGCGTAGGACACCACCGCGAGCGCGGTGAGCAGGAGCGTTGCTGCACTCCCCCAGCCGAGTTTCGAGCCGTAGAGCAGCACGATCATGAGTCCGAGGGTGCCGGCGATGAAGAGCACCAGGCCGATGGCGTCGAAGCTCTTGCGCGGGCCGGTGCTTTCCACCCGGTTTTCCGGGGTGCCCAGGATCATGAGGAAGGCGAGCACGGAAATAATAATCGAGGCGATGAAGATTCCGCGCCAGCCCACGAATTGCACCACGGTGCCGCCGAAGATCGCGGCCAGGCCGGAGCCGCCCCAGGAACCAATCGACCACATGGACACCGCGCGCTGGCGGGCCGGGCCATCCCAGTAGGCCTTCACGAGGGCCATCGAGGCCGGCATAATGCAGGCCGCGCCCAGGCCTTGGATCGCGCGCCCGGTCAGCAGCAGCGGCAGCGCCACGCCCCCGGCCGCGAAAATGAGCAGCAGCGAACCGGCCGCGTTGAGCACAATCCCGAGGAGGGTGATGCGCACGCGCCCGATCTTATCGGCCAGGCCGCCCATGAGCACCATGAAGAGGCCGGAGAACAGGCCGGTAATGGAAACCGCGAGGTTCATCCCGGCCGCGTCCACGTTACCGAGGTCCTCCATAATATTGGGTGCCACGGTGGCGGCAGTTCCGGCAAACAGCCAGAAGGTCACCACCGCGAGGACGATGCCCCACAGCAGTTTTTCGGTGCCGCGGTAGCCGGTTTCTTGCGGCGGGTTACCGGCCGGCGCCGTGCCAGCCTGCGCCGTACCGGCCGGCGCCTTTGCGCCATTGGTGGTAGCCATAGTTTTATCCTTTGTCATCGTGGAAATGTGGTCCCGCTAGTCCCGCGCCAGCCAGGCGAGCGCGGCAACGGCCGCGGCTTCGGTGCCGGTGGCGAGGGTGGGTTGGAGAACCGGCCCGAAGGCGGGGTTGTGGTTGGGGTAGGTGGGCGCGCCTTCCGCGAATCCACCGAAGCCCCAGTAGGTGTAGGGAATCCCGAAGGCGTCCGGGATCACGCTGAAATCTTCGGAAGCCGATACTTCGCCGCAATCCATCACGCGCTCTTCCCCGAAGTGTGCCAGGAATGCCTGGGTGACCTTGGCGGTGGTTGCGTCGTCGTTATTAGTAAGCGGGTAGGAATCGTAGATCTCAAATTCCGGTGCCTGCGGGGCGCGAGCCGCTTCGCATTCGGCCGTGACGGTGCGCTTAATGCCATCAAGGAGCTGTTCGCGCACGTCCATGTCATACGCGCGAATATTAATAAGCAGAGTGGCCGTGTCCGGAATAATATTTGATTTGCTTCCGGCGTGGATGGAACCCACGGTCAGCACCGCCATCTTGAAGGGATTAATTTCGCGCGCCACCACGCTCTGGAGCCGAGTCACCACGGCGGCGGCCAGCACCACCGGGTCGATACTCAGATGCGGCATGGAGCCGTGCGAGCCCTTCCCGTGCAGCGTCACCTTAACGGAGGCACCGGTGGAAAGAATCGCCCCGGCGTGGGTGCCGACCTGCCCCGCGCGCATCGGCCCGGCCAGCACATGCTGCCCGAGAGCCACATCCGGCGCCGGGATCTTATCGACCAGGCCGTCGGCCACCATGGAGCGCGCCCCGGCCGCGGTTTCTTCCCCGGGCTGGAACAGCGCGATATAGGTGCCGGCCCAGGCCTCGCGGTTTTCCGCGAAAATACGGGCCGCGCCCAGGGCGCAAGAAATATGGAAATCGTGGCCGCAGGCATGCATGGTCGGGACTTCGTTACCGTCCGCGTCCGTGCGCGTCTGCGTGGATGCGTACTCGAGCCCGGTTGCTTCCTTGACCGGGAGCCCGTCGATATCGGCGCGGAAGAGCACCGCGGGCCCCTCCCCGTTTTCCAGCACACCGACGACGCCGCCGCCGATCCGCTGCGTTGCGTACCCGAGGCGCGTCAGTTCCGCGTCGATAGTGTCACACGTTTCTTTTTCCCGCATAGAAAGTTCGGGATGCTGATGCAGGTGGACATAAAGCTCTTCTTGCCAGGAAGTGAAAGAATCCACCGCCTCTTTAATGTTGATCATGAATCACCTTTCCGCCAGGATAGGGCGGGACCACCATCGTTGCGAATGCGTGGAAGTAGCGGCCGGCCCTATCTGCGCCTTGTGCCCGGCTCACGCGCCGGGTCTACTTCAGATAGTAGCCGGAAAGCGTGGCCGATGCCGCGCCGGTACGCTTAATGCATGGCTACTATTTTTGTGCGGTACGACGACGCAGCCGCGCCCACAGTTACTTTCGATACTCAGGCCGGTGGAGCAAATGCGGCCCCGTTCGGGGAAGGCGATGTGCTCCTCGATATTTCCTGGTCCTCCCTCAATTACAAAGATGCGCTGTGCCTGAAAGGCGACCGGGGTGTGGCTAGGGTCAGCCCGCTTATTCCCGGTATTGACGCGGTGGGGACGGTGCGGGAGGCCGGCCCGGACAGCCCGGTGCGCCCGGGGCAGCTGGTCAGCGTGAACGGTGCGGGGCTGGGTGAATTCCGGCACGGGGGTTACACCCCGCAGTTGCTGGTTCCGGGAGATGCCTGCGTGCCGGTGCCGGAAGTGTTCAGCGCCGCGCAGGCAGCGGCCTTGGGAACGGCCGGGTATACGGCGGCGCTGTGCGTGCTGGCGCTCAGTGATCACGCGGTGAAGGACGGCCCCGTTGTGGTAACCGGGGCGAGCGGCGGGGTGGGAAGTATCGCGCTCCACCTCCTCGCACGGCTCGGCTATGAACCGGTGGCGCTGACCGGGCGGGCCGAGCGCTTCGGGGATTTCCTGCGCGGGCTCGGGGCAAACGAGGTGCTTGCGCGCTCGGAATTCGAGGCTCCTTCCGCGCGGCCGCTGCAGAAGAGCCGCTTCGCGGGCGGGGTGGATACCGTGGGCGGGCAGGTGCTCGCGAATCTACTGGCGCAAACTCGCTGGGGCGGGACGGTGGCCGCCTGCGGGCTGGCCGGCGGAACCGCGCTGCCCACCACGGTGCTGCCCTTTATTTTGCGGGGCGTCACCCTGGCCGGGGTGGATTCGGTGCGGGCCCCGCGCGAACTGCGTCTGCGCGCCTGGAAGCTGCTGGCCGAGCACGTGGATACCGGCGTGCTCGATTCCCTCACCCACGTGATTGAGCTGGCGGAGGTTCCCGCAGCCGGGCGCGAGCTGCTGGCCGGCCAGCGTTACGGCCGCACGGCGGTGCGGGTCAGCTAAGGGCGGGTCAGCGCCGGCCGGGCGGTGCCGCGGGCCGGCAAACGGCCCGTAGCCCCCGTTTGGCGCGGCCCGCACCGGCTAAAATAGTGAAATATGATTGACCAGCGCACTGAAGGCTCAAAGGTTTCTATTATTGGCGCCGGGGCGGTGGGCACCTCCCTCGCCTACGCCATGCTCATCAAGGGCGTGGCCCGGCATGTTGTTCTTCAAGATATCAACGCACAAAAAGTGCATGCCGAAGCTCTCGATCTTATGCACGGTGGCCAGTTCATGCCGACCGCCAAAATTGAGGGCACCGATAACGTGGAGGCCACCGCGGATTCCGATGTTATCGTCATTACCGCCGGGGCGCGCCAGCGGCCGGGCCAGTCCCGCTTGGACCTTGCGGGCGCGAGTGTGGCGATGATGCGCTCCATTGTTCCCCCACTCGTTGAGCTCTCCCCCAACGCGATTTTCGTCGTCGTCGCCAATCCTGTGGACGTGGTCACCCAAGCCGTCCTCAAAATCTCCGGGCTGCCGCCCGCGCGCGTTTTCGGGACAGGAACCGTGCTGGATTCTTCGCGGCTGCGCCAGCTCATTTCGCAGAAGTTCCACGTGGCCACCTCGAATGTGCACGCCTATATGTGCGGCGAGCACGGGGATTCCGAAACTCCCATGTGGTCGATGGCGTCGATTTCCACGGTGCCGATCCGCGAATGGGAGCTGCGCTCCGGCCCGGTCACCGATGAACTCCTCGACGGTATCGCTGACCGCGTCATCAACGCCGCCTACGAAGTGATCGAAGGGAAAGGCTCCACGAATTACGCCATCGGGCTGGCGGCCTCCCGGATTATCCAGGCGGTGCTGCGCGACGAACACGTGGTGCTTTCCGTTTCCCGGCTCATGACCGGCTGGAACGGGATTTCCGGGGTGTGCATGTCCGTGCCCACCATCGTGGGGGCGCGCGGCGCGATCCGGCAGATCGATATGAAGCCCTCCGACGCGGAACTGGAATCCCTGCGGGCCAGCGCCGCGCAGATTCGCGAAGCGCTGTCCAACCTTGAGGGTATGGGCGACGACGCCTAGGCGGCGCGCGGCACTCACCCGAGCACCCGACTCGATAGGGCGTAAGAGCGGTAGGCGTAGCACTGGGAGGAGTAGCGGCGGGAGGAGTATGACGGACGCGAATATGGCGGGCACCGCGGCGGAAAGCGCCGAGGCGGCGAGCATCGCGGACCTGAGCCGGCCGGCCGATGAGCTGGCCCCGCTGCTGCTGGGCGCGGTGGTAGGCGACGGCGCCGTGGCGGTGCGCCTCACCGAGGTGGAAGCCTACCTCGGGGCGAGCGACCCGGCCTCCCACGCTTTCGCCGGACCCACCCCGCGCGCCCGCGTCATGTTCGGGCCACCCGCCCACCTCTATGTCTATCTCAGCTACGGCATCCATCGCATCGGCAATATCGTCTGCGGGGCGGATGGCCAGGCCAGCGCGGTGCTCTTGCGCGCCGGCGAGGTCGTGGCCGGGCTGGAGGAGGCCCGCCGGCGCCGGACCCGGCCAGGGGCCACACCGCCCGCGCGCCAGGCCCTGGCGTGCGGGCCGGGCAACTTGGGCCAGGTGTTAGCTTTGGATATCTCCATGAGCGGGCTGCCGCTGATGGTGCGGGATGCAGATGGCGGGGTGCTCGATCCCGCCGTCACCCCCAGTCCTGCCGAAGCACGCAGCTGCACTCTTGCCCCGGTGACTGCTTCCGCCGGATTGGCGGGGCGGGCGCTGTGGCTGGAGTTGCCGCCGGCGCCGCTGCCCTACCGGGTGGGGCCTCGCATTGGGATTTCCCGAAATAAGGATGCACCGTTGCGCTTCTGGCTGCCCGGGGATCCCACCGTCAGCGGGCGGCGCAGCTAGCGTCCCCGCGGCATAACCGTGGGCGAATTCCAAGCGTCGCTAGCCCCCCGCGGGATAGGGGCACAGCACACCGCACAGCACAGTTATGACCGCTGCGCCAGCAGGAAAACCGCGACGGAGCGGGCTGGCACAGTAACGGTGCCGCTAATGAGCGTGGCGGCGCGGACTGCGTCGTCGTGCCCATGAAGCTGAATGGGCGAAAGCTCATAGGTTTCCGTGACGCCCTCGATTTTTTCTGTGACGGGGCGCGGGGAGGCGTTGAAGGCGATGATGATGCCGTCGAGCTGCGGGTCGATATCCGGGCCGGCGGTGTCGTCGATGCGCATGATGATGAGGCCGGGGGTGGCGCCCGGCCCGCCGTTGGGGAAACTCACTTTCGCGCGGATAAGCTCCGCGCTTCCCAGGGTGATGAGCGGGCTGGAATGGCGCAGGCGCAGCAGGTCGCAGGCGATGGCGCCCGCGCGGGCGATCTGTTCCGGGCCGGGGCGCAGTTCGGGGCGCGCCAGCAGCGGCCGGATGACCGGCCAGGAGGCTTCGTTGCGGTTGGCGGGCGGGAGGCCCACCCCGAAATTATTGCTCTGCCCGGAGAAATCCAGGCGGTTGAAATGGTCCCCGGAATTATAGGAATCCCGGTCCAGGGACTTCGAGCGGAGCAGCTCGGTGCCCGCGTGCCAGAAAGCCGGGGCCTGCCCGAGCGCCACCGTGGCCAGGGAGAGCAGCGCCATCCGGATGCGGTCATCGGTGCTCAGGGAGAGCGGCAGCTTGTAGGCGCCAATATCCCACAGGGTTTCGTTATCGTGTGCGTCCACGTAATTGACGGCTTCCTGGGGTTGGGCGGCGAAACCGGCGGGCCGCCCGCCGTAATCCAGCTCGGCGCCGCTTTTCCATTCCCCGGTGTGGGTGCGGAAGCGAAAATCGCGCAGAGCCCCGGCGAGGGAGAGTTTGACCAGGTCGGTGGCGTGCCCGAGGCGTGCGCGATTCTCCTCCGGAGAGCACGGGCTGTGGCCGTTCGGGTCGGTGAACAGGCCGGTGCCGTAGCCCTGGTGGTGGCGTTTATCGGAATCGAAAGGCCCGCCGCCGTGGACGGCATCGCGCAGGCGATCATTGAAGGCCCCGATCCCGGTGCCGTTCAGCTCCAGCTGGGTGGCCTGGCGGAACCGCGCATTATCGGCCACCTCCCCGAAATTCCAGCCTTCCCCGTAGAGGTAGATGCGCGTGCCGTCGATGCCGTCGCGCTCCACCGTGAGGGCATCGAGGGCGGCGCGCACCGCCTCCATATTTGCCCGCGTATGGTGGCCCATGAGGTCGAAACGGAAACCGTCCACGCGATAGTGCTTGGCCCACAGCACCACCGCATCGACCATGAGTTTTTCCGCCATGAGGTTTTCAGTCGCCACATTCGGGCAGCAGGTCGACGTTGCGACGGCGCCGCGCGCGTCCAGGCGGTAATAATAACCGGGTACCACTTTATCGAGGACGGAGGCCGGCGCCCCGCCCGCTGCGGCGGTGTGGTTGTAGACCTGATCGAGTACGACACCGAGGCCAGCCGCATGCAGCCCTCCCACCATGGCACGGAACTCATTTATGCGCGCCCCGCCATTGGGTTCCACCGCGTAGCTACCTTCCGGCGCCAGGTAATGGAACGGATCGTAGCCCCAGTTATAGGCATCGGAATCCGCCACCGCACTCACGGCCTGCTGCTGGGCCGGGGAATCCGGGGCGGCCGGCGGGATCCGCGGGATTTTCTGGTTCTCGGGGCGTTCGGGAATAGTGGCGATATCGAAGGTGGGGAGGAGGTGAACGGTGGTCATCCCGGCGGCGGCCAGGGCGCGCAGGTGGCGCATCCCGGCCGAATCCGGCAGCGTAAACGCACCGTATTTTCCGCGCAGGTGTTCGGGAACGATGGGATCCGACATTGAAAAATCGCGCACGTGCAGCTCGTAAATGGTGTGGGCGGCCGGGTTGGTGAGGGTGCGCTGCGGGGCGGTGCGCCAGAGTTCTGGCTGGTAGGCCGGGTCATCCATATCCACGAAGACGGCGCGCTCGGAATCCACCGTGAGGGCCACCGCGTAGGGGTCGGTTACCCGGTAGGTCACCACGGTGCCCGCCCGGGGTTCCACAACCTCGACCTCGAAAAGATAGCTGGCGTTCTTCCAGGCCGGGGTGCCATGCACGTGCCAAATACCCAGCTCATCGCGGGTCATGGGGTGCGTGGTGGTGCACGCGGCAGCGGTTCGGGTGGCGTCGCGCGTGGCGGAGCTAGCGGTGCACGCAGCGGCACCAGTGGCGGGGCCAGCGCCGTCGCCCGCGCCCGCACCCGCGCCATCGCCCGCACCCTCGCCCGCGCCCGTCACCTCAATACGAACCTGGCGGGCGGTGGGTGCCCACAGTGCCACCGCGGGCGCATCCCCGTTCCACGTGACACCGAGGCGCGCCTGGCGGGCACCCGCGTAAAGATCATCAATCATCCCGGCAATCTGCACCCCGGTCAGAGCGTTCAGTTCACCGGAGCCACTACGGCGTGCCACCAGGAGCTGCCCGCGCAGGGCCTCACGCAGCTGATGGGACGGCACCCCACTCAGGCGTAGCGCGGCATAGCCGGCCAGGTGAGGGCGGGTAGGAATGGCCGCAGCCGGGATACCGCCCGGGTCCACCGCGAGGGCGCAAAGCCGCGTGATGCCGAGCTGTTCTGCGCCCCTATCGCCACGCGCACTATCCCCGAGCACCCCGGCCCCGTCCGGGCAGACCCACAGCTCAAAGCTGTCGCCCTCCGCGATCTGCTCCGCGGGCCAGGCAATCAACGAGCGGTTAACCGATTGCGCGAGGAACTCCCCGGAGCCGAAAAGCGCCTCAGAACTCCAGTGGTGGGTCATGGTGATCTCCTGTGATCGGCAACATGGGAGCGGTGCGGATACGCGCGGGGACGGTGCGCGAACGGCGCCCGCAGGGTGGGGCAATGCGCGGCCAGTTTATCCGGTGGCAGAACTCACTCACAAGGTGAACGCGTATCCGCACCGCCCACCCCAGGAATTAATATGGGCGGCGAGGAGGTATCCGATATGACATCCGAATCCACATCTCACCTAATACCCGTATCTGAGCCGGCCCCGGTAACCGCTCCGGCACCGGACTCCACCGCGGAGCCGGCGCCCCGCCTGGTGGTGGGCGCAGCCCTCGTCGCCGACCTCACCAATCCCAGCGGCGTGCTGGCCACCCAGCGCTCCTACCCTGAATGGGCGGACGGCCTGTGGGAATTCCCCGGCGGCAAAGTGGAACCCGGGGAAACCCCGCGCGAGGCCCTGCACCGGGAGATTTCCGAGGAACTGGGCTGCGGTATTGATATCGGCCGGCAGCTGGCCAATCCCGATAGCCCGGATGGATCCTGGGACCTCAGTTCCGGGGAGCATAACGCCGGGCTGCGGATGATGGTGTGGCTGGCGCGGCCCTTCGGGGAGATCACCCTGGGCCCGGCGCACCGCGATGCCCGCGTCCTCACCGCCGCGGAGCTCGACAGCGTGAAGTGGCTGCCCGGCGATATCCAGATTCTGCCCGTGCTGCGCGCCGCCCTGGGTGGGCGCTAGCCGCAGGCCACGGCGGGGGCCGCGTGGGGCAGGCTTCCTAGCTGCGCCGTCGTACCTAAGATGACGCACGGCGCGCGGTGCCGTAACCTAGGAGGACAATCCCCAGCACAAGGAGTACGCATGAGACACGGCGCGCACGGCCCGGCGCGATGGCCGCTGTATTTCTTGCTTTTCGCCGCTGCCGTTCTCGCGGGCGTGCTCGCCCTGGTGGGGGTTTCGTATTTTTCTGGCGACGACGCCGCCGCGCCGGCGCCCACCGCCGCCGGTTCCGAACCCGGGCGCAGCGCCTCCACCGATCTCACCCAGCTGCGCGAACAGGTTCATGACTTGCGCTCGGGCTCCTGCCCGAATCCGGAGAGCGCGGCGGCAACCCTGGCTGATTACGCCACCGCGGCGGCCGCGGGTGGCACCTATACCGCCGAAGTGCCGCTGCTCACCGAGGCCCTGCGTACTCTCTCCTCCAGCTGCGGGGCGGAATACACCCTGAGCTTGAGCACGGCGCTCAGCGATATTGCCGCCCCGGCGGATTTCCAATCTTTCGCGGCCTCGCGCCAGTGGTGGAAACTGGTGCGGCCCGCCCCGCCGGAGGCTACCCGGCTGGAATCTTTCACCACCCCGATGAATAACGTGCGCTGCTCCCTCGACGAAAAAGCCGCCAATTGCACGATTTTCACCTATGACTATGTGTCGCCGCCCGGCTGCGAAGGCGAACCGGCCAATTACACCGTGGGGCTGACGGGCACCACCACCTCCGGGTGTTCCACCCAGGTGAGCACCGCCAAAGAAGTGCCCTACGGCAGCGTGGTGGCCGCGCACGGTTTCGCCTGCACCGCCGACCAATACGCCGGGATTTCCTGCTGGTCAGAGCTGACCGGCCACGGGTTTACGGTGCGACGGGCCGCCGAAGAAGTGTTCTAGCTGCTGCGTTCGCCGAGCGCGCGCACGGCCGCGAGCACCCGGGCGCTGCCTTCCGGTTCGGCCACGCTGATCCGCACACCTTCGCCGAGCACTCGCACCAGCACACCGGCATCCATGCAAGCATCCTCGAAACGCGCGGCGCTCACCCCGTGCCGGTCCAGTTCCGCCGCGGAAACCCACAGGAAATTCGCGTGCGAGGTGGGCGTGTGCCAGCCGTCCTGCGCGAGCTGGGCGGCCAGCTCATCGCGGGCGCCGGCGAGCTGCGCGGCACGCTCCAGCACGGTATCCGCTTCGGTGAGAGCCGCCTGGCCAGCCACCTGAGCGAGGCGATTGACGCCGAAAGGCGTGGCGATACGGCGCACCGGCTCGGCCAGCGCGGGGCTGGTGAGCAGGTAACCCAGCCGCAGCCCGGCCAGCGCAAAAGCCTTGGAAAACGTGCGCGCCACCGCCACATTTGGGTACTGGCGCGCCAGTTCCTTCCCGTTTTGTACGACGGCGCGGCTCGCCTGGCTTTCGCCCACCGCGGGAGCGAAGTGAATATAGGCCTCGTCGAGAAGCACCGGGATGCGGGCAGGAACCTTGGCCAGGAAGCTGGCTAGCTCGGCGTGCGGAATGGTGGTGCCGGTGGGATTATTGGGCGAACACAGGAGGATGGCGCGGGTATTGTCCGTAATGGCGGCGGCCATGGCGTCCAGGTCATGGGTGCCATCCGCGCGCAGCGGCACGCCCACGAAACGCCCGCCCGCGGCAATGGTGGCAATGGGGTAGGCCTCGAAGGAGCGCCACGGGCTGACTACTTCGCCGCCCGGAGTCACCACGGCTTGCAGGAATTTTTCGATGAGGGCAGTGGAGCCGTTTCCCACCACAATGCCTGCCGGATCCCAATTCTCATAGGCCGCGAGCGCGGCGGTGAGCTGCGCGCAGGACATATCGGGATAGCGGTTGAGCTCCCCGCCCTGAGCAACCGCGGCCGCGAGCGCGGCGGCCACCGCCGGGGTGGGCGGGAAGGGAACTTCGTTGCTGGAGAGTTTGACGCTATCGGCGTTGCGGGGGCGTTTCCCGGCAACATAACTGGGCAGATCGGCTAATTCAGGGCGGAACCATTGCATTCTTCTATTGTGCACCATCCCCGCGAGCCACCCCGGGGCCGTTCCGCGCCGCCGTACCTTCGCGCCGTGCGCCTTGTCCGCGCACCGTGCTCCGTCCGCCCGCACCGTTATCCGGAACGGTGCGTCACCCGGCGCGGGGCGCCGTAGGATGCGGGTATGGAGACCTTTGTGAAAACCGGTGATCCGGCTGAGATCTGGGGTGAAGCGCTTTCGCTGGCGGAGCTGGCTGAGGCCACGCCGAGTGGTGGGGCGCCCGTCGTGCCCCTCCTGTCCACCGCCGCGGAGCATGACCGCGGTGTTATTCGTGAAGAACGCTTACGCTCCGTGCGCGCCACCGCGGTGGCCGCGCGGGAATTCGGGGCGCGCCTGGCCCGCACTCACGCCTGGGATCCCTCCGGGCACCGGATTTTCGGGCAGGCTCCCGGTGGCGCGGCTGCTCCCTCCACCGCGGCTCCGTCCACGGCTGACCGCTCCCGCCGGATCCGGCTGGGTTCCTGGGATTTGCCGGTGGTGCCCGCCGATTTCCCCGCCCGCAGCTTCGGGGAGTTTTACGCCGCGGATCGCATCGAGCCCTACCTGGGCCCCGCCCGCGATAACTGTGCCTTGGATGCGAGCGGCACCCACGCCCTGGAGCGTTTATGCGAGCGCCTGCGCGACGGCGCTTTCGATAGCCCTCAGCCGGCCCTGGTGCACAGCCCGGCCGCCCTCCTCCATGGCGATTTATGGAGCGGCAATGTGATGTGGACGGAGCGCGGCGGGATGCTCATCGACCCGGTTTCTCACGGCGGACACGCGGAAACCGACCTGGCCACCCTCACGGTCTTCCGCGCGCCTTTCGCGGAGGAGATCTACGCCGGCTATAACGAGGTCTCCCCGCTCGCTTCCGGCTGGCCGCACCGCATCGGCCTGCACAGCCTCCATATCCTCATCCTCCACGCCGCACTTTTCGGCGGTTCCTACGGCGCGGAAACCCTGGCCGCCGCCCGGCCCTACCTCTAGTCCTGCCAGCCGAACGTGCATTCCCGATAGGTACCCAGCACCGCGCCGGCCACCACCGGCCACCACCGGGCACCCCGGTGTACGCCCGCGGTTCTGCCAGCCGGGCGCGGATCTGCCAGAATAGAGCCATGAGTGAGCAGCGCGCGCCAGAATCAGCTTCCGAGTCCACCCCCGTCCCGAATATTTCCGGGCCGCTATCCCCCTTAGACGGCCGCTACGCCAGCGCCACCGCCCCGCTCCAGCCCTACCTGTGCGAGGCCGCGCTCAACCGCTACCGGATTCACGTGGAAGTCGAATGGTTGATTTTCCTGTGCGAACGCGCCGTGATTCCCGGGGTGGGGGCGTTGCCCGGCAGCGCCGTCGTATATTTGCGGTCACTTCCTGAAAAGTTCGACGACGCCGCGGCACGCGAGCTGGCCACCATTGAGGCGGAAACACGGCACGATGTCAAGGCTGTCGAATACTTCATCAAGAAGCGCATGGACGCCGGCGGGCTGGGCCACCTGCGCGAAATGGTCCATATTTTCTGCACCTCGGAGGATATTAATAGCCTGGCCTGGGCGCTGGGCGTGCGCGATGCGGTGCGCCGCTGCTGGTTGCCGCGCGCTTGGGGCCTGGTTTCGGATCTGAGTGAGCTGGCCCGCACCCACGCTGAGCTTCCCATGCTGGCTCATACGCACGGGCAGCCGGCTTCGCCCACCACCGTTGGCAAGGAGCTTGCCGTTTTCGCGCACCGCCTGCACCGTTCCCTGCGCCGGGTGGAAGCCGCGGAATACTACGGGAAATTCTCCGGGGCCACCGGGACTTTCTCCGCGCACGCCACCGCGGTTCCGGAGGTAAACTGGCCGGAACTGGCCCGCGATTTTGTGGAATCCTTAGAGCTGAGCTGGAATCCGCTCACCACCCAGATTGAGTCCTATGATGCGCTCGCCGATCTTTTCGACGATATTGCGCACGCCAATCGCATCGCCCATAATCTCGCCACCGATATGTGGACCTATATTTCCCTGGATTATTTCCATCAGAACCTGGCGGCGCAGGGCTCGACCGGATCCTCGACGATGCCGCATAAGGTCAATCCCATTCGCTTCGAAAATGCGGAAGCGAATCTGGAGATCAGCTCCGGGCTTTTCGGGGTGCTCAGCCAGACGCTGGTGACCTCCCGGATGCAGCGCGATCTCACCGATTCCTCCACGAAACGCAATATCGGGGTGGCGCTCGGGCACTCCTACCTGGCCCTCGATAATTTACGGCGCGGGCTGGCCGGGGTGGATCCCAATCCCACCAAACTCGCCGCTGATCTGGACGCGAATTGGGAAGTGCTGGGCGAACCGATCCAGCAGGCCATGCGGGCCGCGGCCCTGGGCGGGGCCGAACACCTGGAAGACCCCTACGAGCGGCTCAAGGCACTCACCCGCGGGCGGAAAGTCACCGCGGCAGATATGCGGGAATTTATTGCGGGATTGGGGCTACCCGGGGACGTGGAGAAACGTCTTCTTGCTCTCACCCCGGCCGGGTACACCGGCCTGGCTGCCCGCCTCGTGGATTTCCTGGAGGACACGCCCGGGACCGCAGCCAGCTAAGCCTGCTAAGGTAACCGGCAGGCCGCGCGGTAGCGCGGCGGCGTCGTCGTAAAAAATACGGCATATGTGCCGCACTTCGCGGCGTTCGCAACCAGAGGAGAAGCGTGAACGTAGCAGCATGGACGAGCGTCCTGGCGACCGCACCGGCGCCGGGCGGCGACCCGGGCGCGATGGGCGGGATCACCGGCTGGGTGGTCAGTGTGATGGACGCTATCGGCGGGTTCGGGGCGGCGCTTCTTATCGCGCTGGAAAATATTTTCCCGCCGCTGCCCTCCGAGGTGATTTTGCCGCTGGCCGGGTTCACGGCCTCCTCGCCCACCTCGAATATGACGCTCATCGGCGCGATTCTGTGGTGTACCGCCGGTTCGCTGGCCGGGGCGTGGCTGCTGTACGGGCTGGGCGCCTGGCTCGGGCGGGAACGCACCCGCAAAATTCTGCTGTGGTTCCCGCTCACCAAACAATCCGACGTGGATAAAACCGAGGCCTGGTTCGATAAGCACGGCAGTTGGACCGTGTTCTTCGGGCGCATGGTGCCGATTTTCCGCTCCCTTATTTCGCTGCCCGCCGGCGTGACGAATATGGGGATGCTGAAATTTACCGCGCTGACGGCGGTGGGCTCAGCGATCTGGAATACGATTCTGATTTACGCCGGTTACCTGCTGGGTGCGAATTGGACCATCGTGGAAGATTACGTGGGGATTTTCGCGAAGATCGTGGCGGTGGTGTGCCTGGTGATCGCGGTGGGGTGGATTATTCACCGCGTGGTTGTGAACCGGCGCGGGCGTTAGGACGTAAAACTCTCAAGCAATTCCGGCTAAAGGTAGCGTAGAAGTTCGGCTAAAAGTAGGATAGAAAGCCGGCTAATGGTAGCGTAGGGCGCCTGCTAACGGTAGGATAGGGCTATGCGTTACCATGAGCGAGCGATTGATAAGCGGCTAGACGCATTACTTCCCGAGGTTCCTGCAATCGCGATTGACGGCGCGAAAGACGTGGGGAAAACCGCCACCGCCTTGCAGCGCGCGAATACAGTATGGCTGCTTGACCGCCCCGAAACTCAATATGTGGCGGCCGCGGATCCGGATTTCACCACCGTCCCGCCCGGCACCCTCTTATTGGACGAATGGCAGAAAGTCCCGGCGGTGTGGGATTCTGTGCGGCGCCAGGTAGACGGGGGTGCACCTGCGGGAAGATTCCTGCTGACCGGCTCAGCCACGCCTTTCGATGCCGGCGGGCTGCACAGCGGAGCCGGACGAGTGCTCTCTTTACGGCTGCGCCCGATGGCATTATTCGAACGCGAACTCGTTGAGCCTAGCGTGAGTTTCGGTGACCTGCTCAAGAACCCGAATCAAGACATAACCGGCCATACGGATTTTGCTTTGCCGGATTATTGCCGCGCCATAGCCCGGAGCGGCTTCCCCGGGATCATGACGAAATCCGCTGAAGTGACCCAAGAGTTACTGGATTCGTATCTGCGCTTGATTATCGACCGTGATTTACCTGATTACGGGGCAACGGTGCGCCGCCCGGAAGTATTGCACCGCTGGTTAGCTGCGTACGCGGCGGCGAGTTCCCTCACAACCTCGTACGCCAATTTATTAGATGCCACCACCGGTGGGGATGGCACGCAGCCGGCAAAAAGCACCACGATTACGTACCGGGAACACCTCACCGCACTGTGGATTTTGGACCCCATCCCCGGTTGGGCACCCGCCAGCAACGCCTTGAAGCGACTGCAACTTGCACCCAAACACCAGCTAGCCGATCCGGCGCTGGCGCTGCGGCTACTCAACCTGAATGAGACCACATTGCTGGGTGCACGCGGGCAGAAGTTCTTGGGGCAATTATTCGAGTCTCTAGCCGCGCTGAGCGTGCGAGTCGCAGCCGAAGCCAACCGGGCTCGCGTATTCCATTTACGAACCCGCAACGGAGACCACGAGGTGGACTTGATAGCGGAGGGCCCGAGCGGAGAAATCGCCGGAGTGGAAGTGAAACTCGCCAACGCGATTAGCGAGCATGACGTGCAGCACCTGCTGTGGTTACGCAAGCAAATTCCCGAACACGACCCGCTGCTCATGGTCCTCAACACCGGCACCCAGGCATACCGCCGCCCCGACGGAATTTACGTTATCCCTCTCGCGCTATTGGGGGCGTAAATGCGACGACGGCGCACACTCCGGCCGCGCAGCGCTCGCAAATTCGGGGGCATATTTTGTGTCGGGGCCCTACGTTAGGATTGCCCCATGGAGATGATGGAGCGGGCTGAACACAGGCGTGATGCCGCTCTAGCCTGCCTGGATTCCGCCGAACAAGCAGCGCGTGGGCAGTTCTTCACCCCGCCGGCCGTTGCTGGCATCATGGCACGGATGGTGCGGATGTCGCATCTGCCGGAATCTGGCGTGATCCGTATCCTTGATCCCGGTGCAGGAACCGGAATGCTCAGCGTTGCGGTGGCTAGTTATCTGCGCGCGGCCCACCCGAATCTCACGCTTGAGATCACCGCGGTGGAAAACGATCCAGATCTTCTCCCCGCACTGCGGGAAGCCCTGGCGGACTGCGCACACTTGGGTGCCACGGTCACGCTTGTGCCGGAAAATTACATCGAATGGGCTCCGCGAGCACGGCAATACTTCGATCTCATTATTCAGAATCCTCCGTATCACAAACTCCGCGTGGGCAGCCCGGATGATGTAGCGCTGCGCGCGCATGGAATACAGGTTCCTAACGTGTATGCGGCCTTCATGGCACTGGGGATTCGCCAATTGACGCCGCGGGGCCAGATGGTGGTTATTTCGCCGCGCTCATGGATGAATGGCACCTATTATTCACGCTTCCGCAAGGATCTCACCAACAGGGTTTCCCTTGACGCGATTCACACCTTTGAGTCTCGTTCCCTGATTTTTGGGGATATGGATGTTCTGCAAGAGTCGATCATTATGTGTGTGAGCGCGGGAATCCAAGGGGATCGGATCCTCATCCGTTCTTCCATGGATGCTTACGCTCCGGTTCGTGAACGCACTGTATCAGCCGCGGAGGTCATCCGATCAAACGCTATTTTTGTGCCGGCCTCGCAAAGCGATAGCGATGCGGTTTCCTGGATGGAAAGTTTCCCCTATACTTTGGCTGATCTCGGGCTCAGTGTTTCAACTGGCAAGGTGGTTGGTTTTCGCTGCAAAGAAATAGTACATACTGATCCCGACCTTCGCTCTCAACGCTTGATCTACCCGGCGAATATCGTCGATCACCGGGTTGTTCATCCGCGAGCCACACTGTCAAAGCCGCAGTGGATTCACCCCGTAGATAGTGCCGGGCTAAAACTGTTATGTCCGGCCGGAAGCTATGTGCTGGTAAAAAGATTCTCCTCCAAAGAAGAAGCGCGCAGGATTATATCGGCCGTTTGGACCAGCGCAGAGCCCTCAGCTTTCGACAATAAGCTCAATTACATCCACGAATCCGGTGGCGGCCTCGACCCGGTGCTGGCCCGCGGGATCGCACTCTGGCTTAACTCCCCGCAGATTGATGCCTACTTCCGTGTTTTCAGTGGACATACTCAAGTGAATGCCACCGATCTTCGCCTCCTTAAATTCCCGGACCGCCATGCGCTGGCCATCCTTGCTCGGCAAAACGGCAATCCAGCGCTGAACATACAGCACTTATGTGACGGGAGAATAAAAGCAGCATGAGTACTTTAGAAGAAGCGCGCGCCATCTTGAGAGCGCTGGAATTCGACGACAAGCGCACAAACGCCATGTCCGGGCGTACGCTCATGGCATTAGCCGGTGTAGATGCGCACACCCCCTGGGTAAAGGCAACCACCGAGAGGATGGGCGTGCGAGCCATCATGGACTGGATGCGCGACAAGCTTGACTATCCGATTGCTGAAAACTCACGTGAAACAGTACGTAGGTTTGTTCTACACCAGTTCATTGAGGCGGGATTTTGTCTTTATAACGACGACGATCCATCGCGCCCAACAAATTCGTCCCTAAATAACTACCGCCTCAACCCCGAAGTGATACTCGCGATACGCCAATTCGGAACTCCTGATTTTGATGCTGCTGTTGCTGAGTACCTCGCTGATATGCCCGGGCTTGCTACGCGATACGCCCAAGCCAGAGAGCTCACCCGGGTTCCCGTGACTCTCCCGAACGGGAAAGGCATAAGCCTCAAAGGTGGTGGGCAAAATACTCTCCTGAAGGCCATGATCGAGGATTTCTGTGGCTTCTTCATTCCTGGCGGCGAAGTGCTGTACGTGGGAGATGCCGATTCGAAACTTCTGCTCTTCGACGAAGAACGGCTGCGATCGCTCGGGGTTCAGCTCAATACACACGGAAAACTTCCCGATCTGATCGTCTACGACCCGGGTAAAAATTGGCTGTTCCTCATGGAAGCTGCTTCCACACACGGCCCAGTTGACCACACGCGTAAAAACGAATTGTCACGACTTTTCGCCTCCTGTACAGCAGATCTCATCTACGTATCCTGTTTTCCGGATTTAGTCACTATGCGCAGGTTCCTCACCGATCTTGCATGGGAAACAGAAGCGTGGGTCGCTACCGATCCAACGCATTTGATTCATTTCAATGGCAAGCGATTCCTTGGGCCATACAATGAAAAACATGGATAAAAAGCCACTCGAGCAGAAAGATTCTCCACTGCTGCAGCTGTGGAAAAACGGGGACGTACAGGAAGCAACAATTCCGTGGCCGGACTTTGTTGAGCTTGCGTCTACGCCCGCCGAGCCTACGCCCGATGGGCCAACGGCAAGCGAGATTCTGAAACAGATGCGTGAAGAAGAACGCTACTAGGATTCCCGAGCCGCAAGCTATGCGGGAATAGCACCGCCAGGAATCGTGTTAAACCGAGTGCACCCCACCTCGGGGCTGAAGAAGGAGGCGCACCATGGCAACAGAAGAATTTGATCGCACTATCGAACTGAAAGTCACCGGGATGACCTGCGAAAACTGCGTCAAGCACGTAAGCGCGGAACTCGATGCTCTCCCGGATGTCAACAGCGTGCTCGTCACCCTAAACCCGGAAGGCACCTCCTCGGTGCTCGTGTACACCCCGCACGATTTTTCCGACGACGACCTCAAAGCCGCAGTAGCCGAAGCCGGCGACTACACCGTGACCGAGATCATCCGCTAAATGACATCCACCACGCCGGATAGCGCAGCTCCCGTTGCCGAAGTGAACCTCGCGATTTCCGGGATGACCTGCGCTTCCTGCGTGGCGCGCGTGGAAAAGAAACTCAATAAGCTGCCCGGGGTGCGCGCCTCCGTCAATCTCGCTACCGACGAAGCACGCCTCGAACTCAGCGAAACCGGGGCGCAGCTGGACACCGCCGATTTCCTTGCCCAGGTCAGCGCGGCCGGCTACGAGGCCCAGCTCATTTCCCGCACGGACCTCACCCCCACGGCCGGGAGCAGCACCGCTACAGGCGCGGGTGCCCGCGCGGGCACAACCGATCCGCACGACGACGCACACCCGGCCACCGCCAACCCGAGCGCGCAAGCCGAATCCGCCCGCGCAGCAGCTACGCGTGAAGCAGCCGACGCCCAGGCGAGCGCCCGTATCGCCTCGCTGCGGCGGCGTTTCTGGATCTCGCTGGCTCTCTCCATCCCGGTGGTGGCACTCTCCATGATCCCGGCCCTGCAATTCCCGTACTGGCAGTGGGTCATCGGCGCGCTCACCCTCCCGATCGCGCTCTGGTGCGGCTGGCCTTTCCACCGTTCGGCCGCCGCCGCGCTGCGCTACGGCTCCACCACCATGGACACCCTCATCTCGCTGGGCACCCTGGCCTCGCTGGGCTGGTCGCTCTGGGCGCTGCTGTGGGGCGGGGCCGGCGGCGCCGACTACCGCATGTCCATGACCGGCATCCACGCACTCGCCACCGGCGCCCCGCACGGCTCCCACGTGTATTTCGAAACCGCAGCCATGATCGTCACCTTCCTCCTGTTGGGGCGCTGGCTGGAGACCCGCTCGCGCCGCAGTGCCGGCGATGCGCTGCGGTCCCTCCTCGCTTTAGGGGCCGACGACGCACGCCGGGTACGCACCGCCTCCGGAGCGGATGTTGATGAAATAATTCCTGCCAGCAACCTGGCCGTCGGCGACGAATTCCTCGTGGCCCCCGGCACGAAAATTGCAACCGACGGGGTGGTGGTCTCCGGGACTACCGCGGTGGATGCCAGCCTCCTCACCGGCGAATCCACCCCGATTGATGTAGGCCCGGGCGATGAGGTCACCGGGGCGACCCTCACCACCGCCGGCGCGATCCGGGTGCGGGCCACCCGGGTGGGCCGCGATACCACCCTGGCGCAGATGGGCCGCCTTCTCACCCGCGCCCAATCCGGGAAAGCCCCGGTACAGGCGCTCGCGGACCGGGTCTCCGCAGTATTTGTACCCGCCGTTATCCTCATTGCGCTCGTGACGTTCGGGGTGCGCCTGGCGCTCGGTAACCCCCTGGACCTGGCCATCATGACCGCCATTACGGTGCTGGTGGTGGCCTGCCCCTGTGCTCTAGGCTTGGCCACCCCCACCGCGCTCATGGTGGGTTCCGGGCGGGCTAGCCAGCGCGGCATCCTCATCCACGGCCCGGAAACCCTGGAAAGCGCCCACAGCGTAGACACCATTATTTTGGACAAAACCGGAACCCTCACCACCGGAACCATGGCCGTGGACCGGGTGATTCTCCCGCCGGCAGGGGCACTTAGCGGTAGTGGCGGCGTCGTCGCCCAAAAAGAAGCCGCGGACAAAGAAGCGGCGGAAAAAGAAACGACCCACGAAGAAAACACGTACAACGAAGCGAAAGAAGCGCTGGCCCTGGCCGCGAGCGTGGAGAACTATTCCGAGCATCCCCTCGCCCGCGCCATTGTGGCCCGGGCGCGTGAGGAGGGGCTGGAGCTCGCCCCCACCACCGATTTTGAGAATCTGGCCGGGCAGGGCGTGCGCGCCACCATCGGCGGGCAGCGCTACTACGCGGCCTCCCCGCGAGCGCTGCGGGACGCCGGCGTGGACCTCTCCGGGTGGGAGGCTGTGTTGGAAGAAGCCGCGAGTGGCGGGGCATCCCTGGTGATGCTGGCACGCGTAGGTGACGACGGCGCGGCGCGTGGGCGCGAGGGGAGCGAACGCGAAGCCGGCGCACACGAAGCGCTCGCCCTCGTGACGGTGCGCGACCAGCTGCGCCCCACCTCCGCCGCGGCCGTCGCCGAACTCAAAAACCTGGGCCTCACCCCGATTTTGGCCTCCGGGGATAACGCGGCCACCACCCGCGCGGTGGCCCGGGCCGCCGGAATCGAGATCGTGCACGCCGAAGTCCTCCCCGAAGAAAAAGTCCGGGTGGTGGAAGCGGCGCGCGCGGAGGGCCGGCGGGTTGCGATGGTCGGGGACGGGGTGAACGACGCCGCAGCTCTGGCCGCCGCGGACCTCTCCATCGCGATGGGCTCGGGCACGGACGTGGCCAAAGCCGCCTCCGATATCACCATCGTCAATTCCGATCTGCGCAATGTGGGGGCGGCGCTGCGCATCTCCGCCGCCACCTTACGGGTCATCCGCCAGAATCTGGCCTGGGCTTTCGGCTACAACCTCATCGCCATTCCGGCGGCGGTGGCCGGGATTATCCTCCCTGGGTTGGCGGCGGCGGCCATGGCTTCCTCCTCGGTTATCGTGGTGCTCAATTCGCTGCGGCTGCGCCGGGCCGAATAGCCGGGCACCGAATCGCTGGGCGCACGCCGCCGCACGCGCACCGCGACCGGCACCGTGCCCACCGAATAACCGCGCCCACCGAATAACCACGCCAGGTCACAGGAGAAACTAATACCTATCAACTAGACTGAGCTGGTGCGCCACAACGAGGAAACGAGCCCGGTCCAGCCGGCGGAGGTAGAAGCCGCCCCGGCTGCGATAAGCGCGCCAGAAGCACACACCTCCGTTTCCGCTGCTTCACCGGCACTTGCGGAAGCTTCCCTTGAGGAGCACACCGAACCCGTAGAGCCCGCCGAACCCGCCGAGCCCGCCGTGCACCGCGTCCTCCTCGTAGACGAAATCGCGCGCTGGACCCGCCGCCCCGCCAATCTGCTGCGCGGCATCCTCTTCACCCTGGCCATCGCCGGGATGCTCCTCATCTCCCGCTTCGGATACACCACCACCGTGGCCGTCACGCACGACGTCGCCAACGCCGCCCCGGATACCCTCCGCACCATTTTCTCCATGCCCATTAACGTGCTCGAGGGCCTCGTCTCGCTTTTCCTCCCCCTCCTGCTTTTCTTCGATATCATCCGCTACCGGCGCTGGCGCACCCTCGTGACCGCACTGGTGGCCATGGCCGGAGCGCTCGCCATCTGCTACGGCTCCCTGTGGCTTTTCGAGCGCTTCATGCCCACCTCGCAAATCACCATCGACCTCTCGGATACCATCCAAGAACAGGCCGCCGTGGGCATGCTCCCCTACGTTTCGATTATCGCCACCATCCTGGTGGTGGCCGCTTCCGAACGCCAGGGCCGGCTGGTGCGCACCGGCTGGTGGGCGCTGGGAATCGTGCTGGTGCTGTCCGTGCTCCAGGGCGCCCAAACCCTGACCGGCGCGCTTACCACCGTGTTCGTGGGGATGGCCTGCGGCTATTTCGCGCTCTACGCTTTTGGGGATTCGCCCGACCGCGCCACCGGCGCCGCCGTCGTCACTCTTATTCGCCGCGCCGGCCTGGACGCACGCAGCATTATCCGCGTGGATGCGGGCGACGACGCCGATATGCACGCGTGGTCCGTTCCCGTGACCGGCCCGCTCGGATATGTGGATACCGCGATTCTCAAAGAGCTGCGCGAGGCCCTCACCGGGCATAGCGGAACGAGCAGCGATACCGGCCGCAGCGCGCATACCAGCGCCGCTTTCGCTGCCGACGCGGGCGCGGAAACCGAGGGCGCGCTCCCCGCGAGCGTGGCGGGCGCCTACCAGCTGGGCGAACCGGAGGACGATATTAACGTGCGCGCCCTCATCGCCCAGGCCCGCCACGAAGTCCGCCCGCTTATCGGGGACGTCAATTCCCGCCACTACGTGGTTACTTTGGCCGACGGCGCCCATTACGTTGCCGCCCTCATTGACTCGGATCGTGCGGTCCTCGGGCGCCTGGCCAGTGCCTGGCAGCGAGCCACCCTCACCCAGGTCACCCAGCGGACCGGGGATAACGTGGAGGAAACTGCCGAGCGCACCCTCCTCATGGAAGCCCTCGCGGTGAACGCCGGGGTGGCCCCGCGGCGCGATGCACATTACGCGGCGGCTGGCGCGTCCGCCGTCGTCGCTTTTGCGGATATCGAGGCCGTTCCCCTCACGGATCTGGAGCCGGAAGATATCTCCGACGCGGCACTGGACTCCATGTGGTTCACGCTCGAACGCGCGCACGCACGCGGGCTCACCCACCACGATATTCGCGCCGGGGTGGTCGCGGTGCGCGGAGACGAAGCCCTCATCACCCACTGGCGCAACGGCAGTTTTTCTTCTAATGAACTCTCCCGGCATATTGATTTGGCGCAGTTGTACCTGCTCCAGGCGGTGGCGGTGGGCCCGGAGCGCGCCGTCGCTTCCGCGCTGCGCTGCATTTCCCGCGACCGGCTTTCCTCGGTGGCCCCGACGATCCAGCGCACCATTATGCCGGCGCAAACCCTGGCCGAACTCGAGGATAAAAAGGGCGTGCAGCGCATGCGCGAGGTGCTCTTGGAGGTCCTCCCGCAGGATATTGGCACCGCCACCCAGACCATCCAGCTGCGTAAATTCTCCGCGAAGACGATTATTACCATCGTCATCGGGGTGCTTGCCATCTTTATTCTGCTCGGCTCCATTAATTTCACCGAGCTGCAAGAAACGATTCGCAATGCCAACCCGTGGTGGATGCTCGCCGCGTTTATCGCCAGTTTCGCAACGTACGTGGGCGCGGCGCTGTGCCTGAAAGCCTACACCGCCGAACGCCTGCCGCTGTGGGAAACCAGCGAGGTGCAGATCGCCGCCTCGGTGCTGGGGCTGGTCATGCCGGCCGGCATCGGTCCACTCGCCCTCAATTTGCGCTACCTGCAACGTAACCAGGTGGCCACCCCTGTCGCGGTGGCCACCGTGTCCCTGGTGCAGATCGCGCAATTTATTACCACGGTGCTGCTGCTATTGGCTCTCGGGCTGCTCACCGGCGACTTCGGGAATCTTTCCATCCCGAGCACCTCCGTGATGCTCATCGTGGCGGCGGTGGCGGCCCTGGGCGCGGCCGTGTACTTCATTCGCCCGCTGCGCCGCAAGGTCATTGAGCTGGTGCGCCCCACCATCGAGCAGGTGTGGCCGCGCGTGGTGTGGCTGGCTACCCACCCGTCCCGGATTCTCGCCGGTTTCGGCGGTTCGCTCCTCATGACGGTGAGTTTCGTGGCGGCCTTCGGTTTCTCCCTCGCGGCCTTCGGGGAGACCCTGCCGGTGGTCACCCTCGCGATCACCTACCTGGTTTCCAATTCGGTGGGCTCCCTGGTGCCCTCCCCCGGTGGTATCGGCCCGGTGGAAGCGGCCCTCACCGGCGGGCTCACCATCGCGGGCCTACCGTATTCGGTGGCCTTCTCCACCGCGATCCTGTACCGCCTGCTCACCTTCTGGGCGCGGGTGCCCATCGGCTGGTTCGCGCTGCGGCACCTCCAGAAAAAGGACATTATCTAATGCGCGGCAGGCCGGCGCGGAAGCTGGACGCGCGCGGGGTGCGGGCACATTCCCGAAGGGCACCGGTGCGCGCGGGGGCGCCGCGCGCGGTACTCGCGTGGGCGCGCAAGCACTGTGATACGACGGCGCTGCTCCTGGCCGCGGGTGCTTTCGCCGTGTACATGTTCTTCTCCTGGTATACCTGGGTGAATTTCTCCTCTCCTTCGTGGGATCAGGGTATTTTCACCCAACTGGCCGACCAGTACGCCCGCTGGCAGTTCCCACCCATCGTGGATATTAAAGGCCCGGGCTTCAACCTGTGGGGCGATCATTTCCATCCCATTTTGCTGCTGACCGGACCGCTGTTCTGGCTCTGGCCCTCCGGGTTGAGCCTGCTCACCCTCCAAGCGGTGCTTTTCGGGATGTCGGTATATCCCATCGCGCGTTTCGCCCGCGCCCGGGTGGGGGCCGTGCCGGGCACCCTCATCGGGGTGGCCTACGCGGCCAGCTGGGGGCTCACGTCCGCGCTCGTGGTGCAATTCCACGAAATCGCCTTCGCGGTGCCCTTGCTCGCTTTCGGGCTGACAGCCTGGCTGGAGGGCCGCTACGGGCGCGCCGCCGTGCTCATCTCCCTGCTGGTTTTCGTCAAGGAGGACCTCGGCCTCACGGTGGCCTGCTTCGGGGTGCTGGTGGCGCTGCTCAGCTGGCGCGGGGCGCGCGGGCACGGCGGTGCGTCCAGCATCGGCGGCGCGGCGGCGGCCGGCAGTGCGGCGGCGGCCGGCAGCGCAGGGCAGTGCGGCAGCCGCGGAGCGCGCGACTGGCGCGAACTGGCCGGCATTGGCGCCTTCCTGGCCGCCTGGGGCACCGCCTGGTTCCTGGCCACCACCCAGGTCATCCTCCCGGCTTTCAATAATTCCGGGCAGTGGGATTACGCCGGGCGGGTACGCGAAGGCCTCGACCTGGCGAGCATGATCCTCGAGCCTAACCGCTGGGGCACCCTCTGCTATATCGTGGCCGCCCTGGGAATCGTGGGGCTGCGCAGTCCGTGGGCGACGCTGCTGCTCCCCACTCTCGCCTGGCGTTTCGTGGGGGATAACCCCTATTACTGGACTATTTTGTGGCATTATTCGGCGGTGCTCGCGCCGATGATCGCCGTCGCGCTGACCGATGGGCTCGCGCGGGCGGGTGCGCGCGGCGTCGTCGTACCACCACCGGAGGCGCAAGAATCTGAAGCTCCCGCGGCCGCACCCGTGCAACGCGATGCCCTGGGCGTGCTGGCCCGCCGCCCGCGTCTAGCCGCGGCGGCCCTCACCCTTGCGCTCGCCTCCAGTGTGCTCGGCACCGCCTCTAACGGCTTCGGCTCGTGGCTCACGGGGCGTTCCAATACCCAGCAATACGTGTATTTTTCCGATTACGGCGCCTCCCAAACGGCCGAGCAGCGCGACGGGGCCCGCGCGGCGGTGGCGGCGGCCGGCACCGGACGGCACATCCTCGCCGACGTGGTCATGATGGCCTACGTGGTACCGGGCAATACCGTGTACTGGGAGCACAGCTACGGGGGCGCGTATATTGACACGGTGGTGTTTTCCAACCGGCTCAACCATGGCGACGGCGCCCAGGTGGTGGCGTGGATTACCGCGAAAGTGGGCGGGCAGTGGCATATTGTCACGGAGGACGCCGGCTATGTGGTGGTGGCTCGCGACGGCACGGACGGAAGGTGAGAAACGGATGATGATGGCTCGCCGCATGGCAGTTTCGCGCCGCATGCCGGTGCCGCGCCGCATGAAGCTGGCTCGCACCGCGACCTGGTACCGCCCGCTGCGCACCGACCCGGTTCCGTACCTGGTGGCGCTCCTCAGTTTCATTATTTTTACCGCGTTTTCGCTGCACCAGTGGGCGTCTTTGCAGACGTCCTCCTGGGACCTGGGCATTTTCACGCAGCTCGCCCAGCGTTACGCGCATCTCGAAGCACCCATCGTGGATATTAAAGGCCCCGGCTTCAACCTGTGGGGCGATCATTTCCATCCCATCCTGGTGGTGCTCGGCCCGATTTTCGCGCTGTGGCCCAGCGGCGCCACCCTGCTTATTGTGCAAAACGCGCTCTTCGCGATCTCCGCGATTCCACTCACCCGCCTGGCGCGGGCGCGCTGCGGGGCCGGAGCGGGAACTGCTTTCGGCCTGCTCTACGCGGTGTCCTGGGGGCTGACCGCCGCGGTGGCCGCGCAATTCCACGAGATCGCCTTCGCGGTGCCCCTCCTCGCCTACGGGCTAACGGCCTGGGTGGAGGGCCGCTACCGGCGCGCCGCGCTCCCGCTCGGCCTGCTCGTTTTCGTGAAGGAAGACCTCGGTCTCACGTTGGTTGCTTTCGGCGTAGCCGCGCTACTGGCGGAGTTTTTCGCGCAGCGGCGGGCGGTCTGCGGCGTAACGGAGCAGAACGACGACGGCGCCGCGCCGCAGCGGCGCGGGCCAGCACCGCGAGCGCGCTTATCCACCGTGTGCCGCACCCCCGCGGGGCGCTGGGCGGTGGGCCTGGCGATATGGGGCGCGGTGTGGTTTGTACTTTCTATCTGGGTGCTGCTGCCGGCTTTCAATCCGGATGGCGCCTGGGACTACACGGATCGCCTCACGGGCGATGCCGGGCTTTTCACCGGAGCGGCTACGAAGCTCATGACCCTGGCGGTGCTGCTGGGCAGCGCCGGGGTGGTGGGCCTGGCCAGCCCGTGGATTCTGCTCATGCTCCCGACTCTGGCCTGGCGTTTCACGGGAAACGTGGAGTTCTACTGGGGGCTGGACTGGCATTATTCCGCCGTGCTCATGCCGATTGCCACCATCGCGCTGCTCGATGGGTTGGGGCGGCTGGAGCGTTCTATAAGGCTTCGGGCGCGGCGTGGGCATGCCGAGCACGCGACGCATGGCGAGTGCTCCCCGCGAGGCGAGTGCACCCTGCGAGGCGAGTGCACCCCGTGCGGTGAATGCGCCACGGGCAGCGAACGTGCCACGGGCAGCGAACGTGCCACGCGCAGCGGGCACGTCAAGCGCGGCTTGATTGTGCTCGCGCTGGCCGCCAGCGTGATTGCCACGCTGGTCGGTACCCGCGCGAACGCGGTGGGCTGGTGGCTCCAGGGGCGTTACGGCGGAGCGAGCGCGGAGGAGCGAGCCGGCGCACGGGAAGCCCTGGCCGCGGTGCCGGATGGTTCCCACGTGGTTACTGATATACATATGCTGGCCTACCTGGTGCCGAATAATACGGTGTATTGGGAGGGAACCCGCGGGAATGCCGGGGCGAATGCGGTGGTCTTCGCACCCCAATCGAAGGCCAACCACGGGGATGCGCAACAGATTCTCGACTGGGCCAGCACCACCTTCGGGGGCACCTGGCATATTGCTAGCGATAAAGGCGGCTACGTGACCGTGCTGCCCGGCGAAGCCCCCGCGCGCGAGGAAGGAAAATAACACGACTGCAGCTAGATCTATCTCAACGTCTTCCGCGCGCCCGCTCTATCGCGACGCGACCGGGCTGCTCCTTGTTTTCCTCGGCGGCGGGGCCGGCACGGTAGCCCGCGCGCTCGTCCCGAGCGTGGCGGCGCCGATTATCGTCAATCTTGCGGGGGCTTTCCTCCTCGGCCTCATCACCGGTTTCTTCACCACGGGCGTGCACCGATGCGGGGCCCGGCTGCGCCTACTGCTCGGCACCGGTTTCTGCGGTGGTTTCACCACCTATTCGAGCTTCGTGGCGCTCAGCGCCCACCTGGCCACCAGCGAAGTACTCAGCGGGGCGCCTAGCGAGCTGGCGCGGCTGGCCGGCCTGGCTGCGGGAGGCACTCTTTTCGGTGGTTTCCTGCTGGCTTTCACCGGGATGGCCTGCGGGCGAGCGCTGGGCCAGCGCTTCCTCGCGGCGCGCCGGCGCGCGGGTGGTGATGCGGCATGACGTTCCTGCTTCTTGGTTTAGCGGGTGGGCTGGGTGCCCTGTGCCGCGGGATTCTTGATTCTTTCCTCACCGCACGTTTCAAGCCGACGTGGCCTGCCGGGATTTTCACGGTGAATGTGATCGGCTGTTTCCTCTTCGGGCTGGTGACCGGCGGCGGGGCACTTTCCACCTGGATCGGTCCGTACAGTCTCTACGTCACCACCGGTTTTTTGGGTGGTTTCACGACTTTTTCGACGGCGATGACCGACGCCCTCGGCCTCTTCGAAAAGCGCCGCTACTGGGTCTGCATCAGCCTCCTGCTCGGGAATTTCCTCCTCGGCGTCGCGGCGTTCTTCGCCGGCCTGGCGCTCGGGTAGAGCCGGGTAGAGTGAGTTCTTATGAAGCGATAGGCTAGGGAGATCACCGACGGTTCTCATTTTCTGCGAAAGGTCGAATTCCTAGTCGCAGCGCCGGAAGTACGGCAAGCAACCCCGCGAGCGTGAGCTCCCACAACCATCCATAGTCATGCGTCACCGGAGAATATGTGAAGGGCAGGCGGTCCATTGCGGCCAGCCGTCCAAGAACAGCCCCGGAGCCGAGGCTGAGCACGTAGCTGGTGATCAACGGGGCCACCAAACGCCAACGAGCGCGATTCCCTCCACCGCCCAGCTCAATGAGCCGACGTTCCGTCGTTTGCTCAGAGACAACGGCCGTCACTGTTGCTAGCAGAACGATGGGGGCCACCAACAGGGCCAGCAGCTGGCGTACTACCGCCTGCGCCTTCAATTGCCGTATTCCTGGTTCATCTGGATCAACAAGGAACGCGAAAGGCGCTTCTAATAAAACTGTGGAACGGATACCGTCGCGGACTTCATCAGAAAGGCTTCCGAAGCCAAAAATAATGACCGTATAAGAATATGGTTCCCCCACACCTAACTGCGTGAGTAGCGGAGAATCGGGTGCGAGAATCAAACCGCTGAGCACGTTATTTTCCAGGCGATCATCCGCGATGAGCCCATCAGCCGTAAAAGTCCCGGTTACCTGCCCGTCAGAGAGCGCGATTCCGAGTAGCGTCGTCGCCCCACTTTCGGAAACGAAAGAAGCCGGAGCGTGGTTAACGTACCCGCGGTCAAGAAGCCCACCCGAAGCGACCATGACCAGATCCAGCGCCACGGTAGGGCAATCACCAAGATCAGATGCGCTTTTAATGCACGGAGCTCCCGCAGAATCCACAATTCTATACATCCGGTCGTGTGTTGCTACGTCACCGAAAATAGCGGTGCGCTCCGAGATTTCTGGGTAACGTTGCATCAGATTATCGACTGCGTTTTTATTAGCACCCGTGATGGAGAGATAACTTGTTTCGCCGCTCACCTGACGGCTAGTCCAGTTACTCAGCACCGCCACACTACTCGCGTAGAGGGAACCGTAATAGGAAAGAACAAAAACCACAGCCATACCCAATAACGCCATTTTCTGCATCCGCTGTGCCAAGCGCGCGGTAACAGGGTAACGCCGGCTTCCAGGCTGAAGTGCGTAGGCGAGACTCGGAATGCTCAAAGCACCCGCAATCATCGCCGCGTAGTGCCCGTAAGGGAAGATATACAGTTGCCGTGCTGCAACGAAAGCTACGGTGAGCACCGTGCCGATAATCCCAATCCCCAATAACAGCCGCCGTGAAAATATCTCACCGTGCAGTTTGCTGCGGTGCCGGTGTGCCTCGAAGAAAACCGTCGCACCAGCGGCGAGCACACCACCGATAAGCATGAGAAGAAGCACCGCTACCGCTGTTGAGTTAATGGCTCCCCATTCCGGTTCTTCCCAGCGCTGTTCGACATACTCTCCGAGGACCCCAGCAAAGCTCACGTGTACAGCGGCAGCACTACCCCACCCGAGAATTCCTCCGGCCAGGGCGGTCACGGTGGCGGATGCACACGTTGTTGCGGAAGCCTTCCACCGGGTATCACCCAGAGAAAGGAGGATCCGGTAGATCTCACGCCTTCGCGACCGGCCCGATCCGTAGAGAGCCACAATCACCACGCTGAGCATCACTAAGCCCATAAACCATGCCAGCTGTGGCGGGATAGTCTGATTGCTGAGTGTGTATGCGCCCATTCGTGCCGACGTTACCGCGGCCGTCGTCGCCTGCCCACCACCGCGGGTAAGCTCAACTTCAATCGGCGCCAACGATTCATTGGTAAGCCACACATCGGCTTGACCAAGTACATCAGAGTTATCCGTCAATGCGACGGCGCTTAGCTCCCGAATGGAGGCGGGGTTTTCCGTCACGCCACTCACCCGGAATTCCGTATCGGTTCCGGTATTCTCCCCTTCTGTGGCCTGAGTATCGACGACTTCAAGAACGTCACCCACACTCAGATGCAGTTGCCGTGCAGCTTCCACGCTGATGGAGATGTCCCCCGGTCGCACCGGATAACTTCCCTGGCGCAATACTCCGATGTTCGCGGGACCGCTGGTCATAGTCACATCAGCAACCGTGGCGCTTTGAGTTTGTGTAGAGAGAAGATTCGCCCGGGTTCGGGAAAGGGCCACCGCGCGACCGCTGCTTCCAAGCTTTTCCATATAGCTTTGCACTGCGGCATTTCCCGTCACTTGCTGGAAATACGAGCCAAACGAAGCCGTAGCACCACGTTCCACCGCACGCCCATGTGCGGATACGCAGGCAGCCACCGTGGCCGCTAGCGCTACGGCAATAAGCGCCAGGACTGCGGTTCGCAAGGTAGCGAAAGAACGTTGCCCCGCCATTTTTAGGATGAGGAGGACGCGCTGTTTGCCCATGATCATGACTCCAGAATCAGCTGATGCTCACTGATGCGAACAATGGCATCGGCATGAGCAGCGAACTGGCTATCGTGAGTACCCGCAATAACAATAAGGCCCTCTTCGTGAGCCAGGTCAGCGAGTAAAAGAGCTATATGTTCAGTGTTGTCACGGTCGAGCGCCCCGGTGGGTTCATCCGCAAGGAGGATTCGCGCCGAGCCCATTAATGCTCGTGCGATAGCGACTCGTTGCTGTTCACCACCCGAGAGTAAATCAACGTTCCTATACGCATGCTCCATTAGCCCCACGCGGTCTAAAAGCTCAAGCGCACGTTTTTTATCTTCTTTACCTGAGCGGCCCGTGGTGATCTCAGCCGCTAGAAGAAGGTTGTCGAGGGGTGATAAAAACGGAATGAGAAGATAGTCCTGGAAAATCCGGCACATGACTGAAGCACGCAATTCACGCGGTGGAATGCTGGTAAGGTCTTTGCCTGCGATGACTATTTTTCCCGCATCTGGTTCTAACTCGCGGGCAAGAATGCGGAAGAGCGTTGTTTTGCCGGAACCGGAAGGGCCCATGAGCGCATAAAAACACCCCGGCGAAAAGCTCGCCGCGGCACCCGAAAAAATAATGCGTTGTTCCTGCTGGGCTTTATATGCGAAATCAAGCCCGATCACGTCTACCGCCATTGCCGCAAGCCCCTTTACTTAGTTTAGTTATGAAGAGAGATGAGGGGGAACAGTCCCCCTCACCCCCCCCCTTATTGATATTATCTACCGCCGCCCATAATCGATTCGGGCATCCCGCGGCCAGCCCATGCGCATTGAAGCAGACCAGGCACCCGTCCGGTAAGTCTTGTTCAGCTTAGTGAACCATGCTGAATGGAAATCCGGGAATGACGCCAAATCCAAGGTCACCCTTGCTTTGGTATCCGAATTGAGCGACGAGCAACTTCCCTCAGCCCACGTAGCACCAACGTCGCTTTGAAGCCACGCGCTACAGTTACCGCCCAATGCTTGCGCGTCCCCAACGGTGAGTGACAATGCACCTGCTGCAGCGAGCGCACCCAACGCTACGCTAGCAATTGTCTTACGCATAGTTCCTGTTGCAATTGACATCTTTCCTCCTTGAAATAGTCATTGGAGCCTTACGGCATGCACCACTTCATTCGCGCGGCACATTACTATTCATTATACATAAAATATGCTTTCAGTCACAGTTGCGCTCACCCGTACCGCATCTGCAACACAGACACGCACCTTAGGAAAACATGCCCCCATCTCCGCCGCCGCAGCAGACCACCTAGACGAAGAGGTTCGTGAAGCGAACAATCCGGACAGAACTCTCAACGAAATGCGCATAAGACACATAAAATCGCCCCGAAGCGGCACTCTCCCGCGCACTCCGTTTCCTAACCAACTCAAGACCTGGCCCCCACCCACCCAATCTGATATATTCTTCAACGATCAGGGGGTATCAGCGACCGATGCCCCGATCAACACCCCATACTCATCAACGCGCAGGGAGGCGAATATGACCATCGGAGCAACATTTACACGCCGCGGCGAAGGCTACAGCCGCGACGCTCGTTATATCACCACGCGCGTGAGCCGCGACAGTGCCAGCTTCCCCGTGGAGCCTGGGCGTTACCGTCTCATCGCGGCGCGCGCCTGCCCGTGGGCGAATCGCACGCTGATTGTGCGCCGCTTGCTCGGGCTGGAAAATGCTATATCACTGGGCATACCCGGCCCTACCCACGATGAGCGGTCCTGGATTTTTGACCGTGATGCGGGCGGGGTGGATCCGGTGCTCGGGATCCATTTCCTGCGGGATGCCTACCTGGCCCGCGACCCGAATTTCTCCTTGGGAATTACGGTTCCAGCCCTGGTGGATCTTGCTAGCGGCGCCGTCGCCACAAATGATTTTGCGCAGATGACGCTCGATTTTTCTACCGAGTGGCGCGATTTTCACCGCGAAGGCGCCCCGGATCTTTACCCCGCGGAACTGCGCCAGCCCATGGACGCACTCATGCGCTATGTCTACACCGAGATTAATAACGGCGTCTACCGCTGCGGTTTCGCCGGCAGCCAGGAATCCTATAACCGCGCCTACCTGCGCCTTTTCACCGCGCTGCGCAATATTTCCGAGCTGCTGGAGGGCCGCCGTTACCTCATGGGTGACCACATCACCGAAGCGGATGTGCGCCTCTTTACCACGCTGGTACGTTTCGATGCCGTCTACCACGGGCATTTTAAATGCAATGAAAAGAAACTGACCGAGATGCCGGTGCTCTGGGCCTACGCGCGCGATCTTTTCCAGACCCCCGGTTTCGGGGACACCGTGGATTTTGAGCACATCACCTCGCATTATTACCGGGTTCATCTGGACGTAAACCCCAACCAGATCGTGCCGCTGGGCCCGGATACCTCCGGGTGGCTCAGCCCGCACGGCCGCGAAGCCCTGGGTGGTGCGCCTTTCGGCGGGCCGGCCACCCGCGGGGAACGCTCCACCGCACCCGGGCCGGTTGCTCCCGGCGAGGAAGTTCCACTGGCCGCACGCGCCGGGCACTGGGGGAATATCCGCGAAGAACTCGCTAGCGCCACAGAAGCCGCGCACAGCCGTGCGCAGGGCACCGAACACAGCCGTACGCACGGCAGGAACGACGATGTTATCCACCCGCGGAACAAGTCCCGCGATTGGAGCGCAATTCGTGGGATACTCAATGTATGAACGAACGCGCAGGAACCCCGGCCCGCCCCGAAGATCTCATCAATGTTGATGAGCTGGTGGCGGCATATTACGATATCGAACCCGATCCGACTAACCCCCTCCAGCAGGTGGTTTTCGGAACTTCCGGCCATCGCGGCTCCGCTTTCGATGGCGCCTTTAATGAAGCCCATATCGCGGCAACCACGCAGGCGATCGTGGACTACCGCACTAAGCAAGGCTATGACGGCCCCATTTTCGTGGGCCGTGATACCCACGGGCTGTCCCTCCCGGCGGAAAAAACCGCTATCGAGGTGCTGGTAGCCAACGGCGCTGATGTGCGGGTGGATGCTCGCGGCTCGTGGACTCCCACCCCGGCGGTCTCGCTGGCCATCCTGGAGGCGAACGGCGCTCCGCACGCGCTGCGCCTGGACGGCCCGGGCCTGGCGGACGGCATCGTTATTACGCCGTCCCACAACCCGCCGCGCGATGGCGGTTTCAAGTACAACCCGCCCAATGGCGGCCCGGCGGATACCGATGCCACGAAGTGGATCGCGGCGCGGGCCAATGAGCTCATCGCCGCGGGGTGGAAGAACATCGCCCGCGTGCCCTATGAGGATGCGGTCGCGAAGGTGGGCACCTACGATTTCCGCGATGCGTATGTCACCGCGCTGGATACGATCATTGATTTCGAGGCGATCCGCAAGGCGGGCGTGCGCATTGGCGCGGACCCGATGGGCGGCGCTTCGGCCGAATACTGGCAGGAAATCGCGGACCGCTACGGTATTAACCTGACCGTGGTCAATCCCGAGGTGGACCCGGCCTGGCCTTTCATGACTCTGGATTGGGACGGCAAGATCCGCATGGATTGCTCCTCGCCCTACGCGATGGCGGGCCTGCTCCACCGCATGGAACCGGATGCGAGCGGCCGCGCCCCGTACGACCTCGCCACCGGGAACGACGCCGATTCCGACCGGCACGGCATCGTCACCCCGGATGCCGGCCTCATGAACCCCAACCACTACCTCGCGGTGGCCATCGAATACCTCTTCACCCACCGCCCGCAGTGGTCCGAGCGGGTGAACGTCGGGAAAACCCTAGTGTCCTCCTCGCTTATCGACCGGGTGGTGGCCGGCATTGGCCGCACTCTCGTGGAGGTCCCGGTGGGCTTCAAGTGGTTCGTATCCGGCCTGGTGAGCGGCGAGATCGGCTTCGGCGGGGAAGAATCCGCCGGCGCTTCCTTCCTCCGCAAGGACGGTTCGGTGTGGACCACGGATAAGGACGGGCTTGTGCTTGATCTGCTCGCGGCGGAAATCACCGCGGTGACCGGCAAGTCCCCCTCCCAGCTCCACGATGAGCAGGTGGAACGCTACGGCTCCTCGGCTTACGCCCGGATCGACGCCCCTGCCACGAAGGAAGAAAAAGCCAAGCTCGGCAAGCTTTCCCCGGCGGACGTCACGGCCACGGAACTGGCCGGCGAGCCGATTACCGCGAAGCTGGTGGAAGCACCCGGGAACCACGCGGCGATTGGCGGCCTCAAGGTCACCACGGAAAACGCGTGGTTCGCGGCCCGGCCTTCCGGTACGGAGGATGTCTACAAGATTTACGCCGAATCTTTCCGCGGCCCGGAGCACCTCGCCCAGGTTCAGGAAGAGGCACGCGCCGTGGTTGCGGCCGCGTTGGGTAACTAAATAAGTAGGTCACTACATAGGAACGTCACTACATAGGAACGACGACGACGCGGGGCGGGTGGCTGTGCCACCCGCCCCGTCATCTTCGGCGATATCCCTAGTCCTTAAATAGTTGATGGCTTTGCTATGGGCAAACATCCAGATCCTAAAACCAACGGGGAACAGGCTCAATCTCTTCCATTCGCGCTAGTGCTTCGCCCGGGGTTATACCGCTGCTGAACCAAGAAGTATCCGCAGCATTGACAACGTCCCTCACACACGAAGCGAAAATTGAGCCGGTTTCCGCACTCGGGCGTGGCAAATATGTTTTCGCCACGGAAACAAGTTGGCGGCCGTATCTATCGTCGATAACAACAACCACAAGGTCCCCCTGCCGCGCGGCGTAAAGAGCGTGGCTTGCGGTGAGAAATTCTCCGAGGTTGTTTCCATCCTCAAGAATTTTAGCTGGAGGTCTACCGTCGAGACGATTGCGGCGACAAATGTCAGTAATGGCCCGATTCATCGCCGGAGACAAAAGTACTGAATCCGATAGAACCGTCAGACTCCCTCGGAGTTCCCGCCAACAGGCATCCGCGAGTGTCCGAGCGAACTTCGGGCGTGCCATCACCCGCACAAGTTCTTTCTCGACCTGCTCGCAAACCGCTAGGATCGCACCCTTTTTCTTGGCCCAAGAAGTGAGGATGCCATGCTCCCCGGAGGCCAAGAAATGCAAAAGGGAGCAGGTGTCGAAGAGGATAATCACATCAAACCAGAGATGTCGTCGTTAGATATATCTGGGACGTGGTGCACAACCGAAGGTGGAGGACCTAAAGCGCTCACATCCACTCCTAGAATCTCAGCTACCACTTCAGCGGTAACTTTTCCTTGCGCGAACGCCTCCTTAGCTTTTTCTTGTAAATACACCGGAGGTCTTTGCGAAGATTGAGAAACAGAAGCCTCCCGGGCAAGACACTGACTTATCCACCCGTATTCTTCCGCAAGCTTCCTCGTGGAATACTGCCTGAGCTCACTGAGTTCCTTCGAACCAATCAGCCCAGCGTTAGACATCTGGAAGGCAGCAATTTGAGACGAGACACCGTAGTCCCGCACAAGGCTATTGAGCCACGCCTTCTTCGGATATCCGGACTGCTGAGCGCAGATTGTTTCGGTGGCAGATAACGGTAAAAGCAAGTGGCGAGCAAAGGCATGGGCGCGAGTTTCCGACGACCCCGAATAGCCATGATTCTTTGCACTAGTGAGATCTTCTTGAAAGACAAAATGCCCTATTTCATGAGCAACTGTCGAACGAAACCTCGCGTAAGGCAGAGCGCTATTAACAACAAAAACAAAAGAGTCGTTTTCTTCGTCCCTCGCCGTGAGACCGTGCTCGTCACCGCCTACGGCGATACACAAAACATCCACGTGGAGGAGTTTCGGCAACTCAAGAATGTCGCTAATCGGATCAGTGCCCAAACCGAATTTTTCCCGGAGACGGAGCGCCGCGCCACTCCCATCAGTTTCGGCACTCATGGTGCTGTCACCATACGCAAAGCAGCGAAGTAATCGAAAGCCGCATCACGCATCTTTTTCATGGCGCCGTCTTTTTCGCCCGGGCGCGCAGCAAAAGTAATATCGTCCTGGATCAGTGTTCGGCCAAAAATAGCCTCAACCCCTACGCCCAGCGCAGCCGCTAGGAGCAAAACATCCGCCCCGTTTACGTCTCCCATGCCTGCCTCAAGCCTGGTGAGCACAGGCAGAGCAACGCCGCTTTTACCGCTTAAGTCTTCACAGCTAAGCCCCTGGTGGGCACGGTATTTTTTAACCTGCTGACCTACCGCCAGGGCATATTCGTTTACCTGTTCCATCGCGCGGCTCCTCGTTGGATGGTGGTTCTTCACCTCACAGTATTGCAGAAACGTGACGCCGTAGGAATAACGCGCAGCACACTTCTTACGACGACGCGGGGCGGGTGGCGCAGCCCCACCAGCAGCCGCGGCAGAGGTGGCGGGAGCGGCAGTGGCGGCGTCGTCGTTCTTCCCACTCTCGGCACCGGAGCCCGGCACCGTGGCGGTGGCCCGGGCGTCAAGTCGGCACGCACACCACGGAAGCGAACGGAACACGCATCCACGATCTGCGCGCGGGACTCTAGAATAGATCCGTTAGAAACCTCAATCAGGCGTTCTGAGAAGTCGTAGAAGAAGGAGCCGCATGTCTATTCCCACCCCGCCCGTTGGCGTTGCAGATATCGGAGTGACCGGGATGGCGGTGATGGGCTCGAACCTGGCCCGCAACCTCGCCAGCCGCGGCTACAAAGTTGCTATCCACAATCGCACCGCCGCGAAAACCGAGCGGGTGATGGCCGAGCACGGCAGCGAAGGGGAGTTCTACCCGAGCGAATCCATGGCGGATTTTGTGGCCTCGCTGGCCCGCCCGCGGGTGGCCATTATTATGGTCAAGGCCGGCAAGCCCACCGATGCGGTGATTGAGGAACTCGCCGATCTCATGGAGCCGGGCGATATTATCGTGGATTGCGGGAATTCACTCTTCACCGATACCGTGCGCCGCGAAGCGGAGATTTCCGCGCGCGGGCTGCATTTTGTGGGCACCGGGGTCTCCGGCGGTGAAGAGGGCGCGCTCAAGGGCCCCTCGATTATGCCCGGCGGCACCCGCGAATCCTATGATCGCCTGGGCCCCATGTTCGAGGCGATTGCCGCGCGCAAGAACGGCGAACCGTGCTGCACCTACGTGGGCCCCAACGGCGCCGGCCATTTCGTAAAAATGGTGCATAACGGTATCGAATATGCGGATATGCAGCTCATCGCGGAAGCTTATGACCTGATGCGCACCGCCCTGGGCATGAGCGCCGCGGAGATTGGCGACGTTTTCGAGCGCTGGAATTCCACCGAACTGGACTCCTACCTCATTGAGATCACCGCCGAGGTGCTGCGCCAGCGCGATGCCACCACCGGCACCGCGCTCGTGGATGTGATTGCGGACGCCGCCGCCCAGAAGGGCACCGGGGCCTGGACCGTGCAAAACGCCGCTGCTTTCGGGGTGCCCGCCACCGGGATCGCCGAAGCAACCTTCGCGCGCAGCCTGTCCGGGGACGCCGCCGAACGCGCCGCCGGCCGCGCCCTGCCCGGGCACACCACCGAGGTCACGGTGGAGGATCGCGAGCGCTTCATCGAGGATATTCGCCTGGCCCTCTACGCCTCCAAGATGGTGGCCTACTCCCAAGGTTTCGAGCTCATCCGCAAGGGTTCCCTGGAGAATTCCTGGGGCATTGACCTGGGCGCGATGGCGCGGATTTGGCGCGCGGGCTGCATTATCCGCGCGGCTTTCCTGGACCGCATCACCGAGGCCTACACCCGCCAGCCCGATCTCCCGCTCCTCCTGGCCGACCCCTATTTCAGCTCCGAGATTTCCGGGGCGGTTGAGGCCTGGCGCCGGATTGTGGTATTCGCCGCGCAGCGCGGGGTGCCGATCCCGGCCTTCGCGTCCTCGCTGGCCTACTACGACGGCGTGCGCGCCGAACGCCTCCCGGCCAATCTCATTCAGGCCCAGCGCGATTATTTCGGGGCGCATACCTATCGCCGCCTCGATACCGAGGGCGTGTTCCACACCGTGTGGCAGGATCCGGCTCGCCCGGAAGAGCGCTGGGACTAGGCCAGCTGGGCTAAGTAGCTGCGTTTAAGAACGCCAGGGCCGGGCGTGCTGGGGCCAATCAACGTTTGTTGAGTTATCCACAGATGTGACATATCCCGGGGCGCCGTTCCCGCCGCACTAACCTTCGGTAGCGTAACCTTGAAGAGTAGTACCGCGGGCGCGGGCCTCCCGAATTCTCACCGGGGTGCATAACTATCCCTCGCCAGTGGCTATACACCACAGCGACTGCACCTCGGTGGCAAGATCCGTTCCACATCTTGCTGCCGAGGTGCTTCTACCCCGCCTCGGTCCGCGGGAACGTTACGTAGCACGACGACGACGCCGCGCTACCGCGCGGCCTGCCGGCCCGAGGTCCTAGCGGGCCAGCACCGCGACCACCCCGAAACCCTGTTCCGTGACAGTGTCTCCAAAAGATGCCATATTAGTTAAGGTCTATACACAGCGCGGAACTGGCATAATGCCGCATTATGCACATAGCCTTGAATTATGGTGTCCCGTATAAGTACACTCATGGATGGGTTAGGACTTCCTTCCCTAACAATTTTTTACTCTACGCAAAGGTAAACGATGAAGAAGACAGTTCGCGGCTTTTTCGCGCTTGTGGCTGCCGGCACCCTCGCTCTGGGCGCTTGCTCCAATGACTCGGCCAAGGATACCTCCTCCCCTTCGGCCGCCGCTTCAGAACCCGCCGCTGAGGCCACCTCGGAAGCCCCCAGCAGCGTTTCGATTACGGATTCGCACGGCACCCACGAAGTTCCGGTCAATCCGGAGCGCGTGGTTTCCCTGGATAACCGCACTTTCGAAACCCTGCATGAATGGGGCGTCAAGCTCCTCGCGGCCCCCAAGGATGTGATGCCGAAGGACGATCCGTACGTCAAGGATGACTCGGTCGTGAATATCGGCAACCACCGCGAACCGAATTTCGAGGCGATTACCGCGGCCAACCCGGATCTGGTTATTGTGGGCCAGCGCTTCGCCCAGCATTATGACAAGATCAAGGCTGCCGCTCCGAACGCCGCGATTATCGATATGAATATCGTGCTACCCAAGGAAGAACAGGATGCGGACGCCAATAAGTCCGGCGAACTGCTCATGGACGGCATGAAGAAGGACGTTGAGGATCTGGGCAAGATCTTCGGCAAGGAAAAGGAAGCCGCCAAGCTCAACGCGGACTTGGATGCCGCGATTGCCGCCGCGCGCGATGCCTACCCGGCCGGCCAGAAGGTGCTGTCCATCAACACCAACGGTGGCAAGATGGGTTACCTCGCCCCGGGCGTGGGCCGTACCCTCGGGCCGCTCTACCCGCTCCTCAACCTCACCCCGGCCTTCGATCTGGGTGAAGGAACCTCGAACCACAAGGGTGACGAAGTTTCCGACGAAGCTCTGGCGCAGGCCAACCCCGAGTGGATCCTCATTATGGACCGCGATGCCGGCGTGGGCGAAGGCAACGAAGCTCACGGTGCTGATCTGGTAACCAACTCCCCCGCCATGGCCAATGTGCCGGCGGTGCAGAAGAAGCAGATCCTGACCATGCCCGCGGATACCTACGTCAATGAAGGTCCGCAAACCTACATCGAATTCCTCAACGACCTGGCTAAGGCCTTCAAGGCCGCCAAGTAGCTCAGGCTAGAGGCTAACCAACCTGCGGGGGCCGGGAACCCGCCCCCCGCAGCATGTACGCCCATGACAACACCACCGCAGAGTTCTCTTTCCTCACGCAGACCTACCGCGAGCAGGCTGCTGCGCGCCCTGCCCCTGACCCTCGGCATTATTATTCTGGCCGGCCTGGTCTACCTATCCATGACCACCGGCACCTACAATATCGCCGAGCACGAAGGTGGCGAATTCATGTACTTCGCCACCCGCATCCCCCGCACCGCCTCCCTGGTGCTGGCCGGCGCCGCCATGGCCATGTGCGGGCTGGTTATGCAGCTGCTGACCCAAAATAAATTCGTGGAACCCACCACCACGGGCACCACCGAATGGGCCGGCCTCGGGCTGCTCGTCGTAATGTTCCTGGTCCCGCATACCTCGCTTATCGAGCAGATGCTGGCCGCCATCCTTTTCGCTTTTATCGGCACCATTATTTTCTTCCTGGTGCTGCGCCGGGTCACGCTGCGCTCCTCGGTGATTGTGCCGATTGTGGGGATTATGCTCGGCGCGGTTGTCAGCGCCATTTCCACGTTCTTCGCCCTCAAAACTGACACCCTGCAAACCCTAGGGGTGTGGTTCCAGGGCAGTTTCGCTAATGTGGTGGCCGGGCGCTACGAACCGCTGTGGATCGTTCTTATCGCCACGGTGCTTATTTTCATCCTGGCCGACCGCCTCACGGTGGCGGGCCTGGGTGAGGATGTGGCCACCGGCCTGGGCGTGAATTACAACCTCATCGTGCTGCTCGGCACCGGGGTGATCGCCCTGACCACCGGCGTGGTCACCGTGGTGATCGGCCGCATTCCCTTCCTCGGGCTCATCGTCCCCAATATTATTTCGCTGCTGCGCGGGGATGATCTGCGCTCCAACCTCCCCTGGGTGTGCGTTTTCGGGGCCGGGATCCTCACGGTCTGCGACCTGGTATCCCGCACCCTCATCGCTCCCTTTGAAATCCCGGTGTCACTGATCCTCGGCACCCTGGGAGCGGCCGTGTTCATCTTCCTTATTCTGCGGCAGCGCCGGAGGCTCTCATGAGCGTCGTCGTACCACAATCTCCCGAAAAATCTTGTGCCACGGGCGCAGCTCCCCGCCACGCGGGTGCCTTCGCGACCCCGCGGGCGCGGCGGCGCTACTGGCTGCTGCTCATCGGCATCGCGCTACTCGGCGTGGCTTTCACCGCGCTCTATTTTGTGTGGAATATTCCGGTGGCGGTGGGAAGCGAGGGCTTCTGGATTATTACCCGGATGCGAGCCGAGGCGGTGTTTTCGATTCTGCTGGTGGCCTTTTGCCAGTCGCTAGCCACCCTCGCGTTCCAGACGGTGACCACCAACCGGATTCTTACGCCGTCGATTATGGGTTTCGAGTCGCTGTATTCGGTGATTCACACCTCCACGATTTTCTTCTTCGGGGTGGCCGGATTCGTGGCTTTCACCGGGGTGCGGGCCTTCCTCATCCAGGTGGCGATTATGGTGGCGTGTGCGCTGGCGCTGTACGGCTGGCTGCTGCGCGGTAAGCTCGGCAGCCTGCATATTATGCTGCTTATCGGCATTATTATCGGCACTGGCTTGGGCTCACTGTCCGCGTTTATGCAGCGTATGCTCACGCCCTCCGAATTTGATGTGCTGTCCGCGCGCATGTTCGGCACCATCGCGAATGCGCGTTCGGATGTGTTCGTGGCGGCGCTGCCGCTAGCGCTCGGGGCGGGCCTGGCGCTCCTCCTCATTTCGCGTTCCCTCAACGCGATTGCGCTGGGGCGCGATGTGGCGGTGTCGCTGGGCGTCAATCACCTGCGGATGCTGCTCATTTCGCTCACACTTATCGCGGTGCTGGTCTCGGTGTCCACGGCGCTGGTGGGGCCGATGACGTTCTTCGGTTTCCTCGTGGCAACCCTCACCTACCAGGCGGCGGATACCTACGATCACCGTTTCCTCTTCCCCATGGCCGCCGTGATTGGTTACGCGGTGCTCATGGGTGGCTTCTTCGTGATGAAAAATATTTTCTCGGCGGAAGGCGTGGTCTCCATCATTATTGAGCTGGTGGGCGGCCTGACGTTCCTCGTCGTCGTATTGAGAAAGGGGCGGTTGTAATGCGCCACCGCAAGAAAACAGCAGGCACGCATCTTGAGGTTCCCGCGCCGGTGCCGCCGGTGGTCTCCCCGCATCTGCGTGCGGCCGATCTGAGCTGCGCCGATCCGATGATCCGTATGGAGGGCACCCGCCGCGATTACAGTTCGGAGGTGCGGATCGGCCCGGTCACCTTGGATATTCCGCACGGCGGGGTGACGGCCCTGGTGGGTCCGAATGGTGCGGGCAAGTCCACGCTACTCACGATGATTGGGCGGCTTATGCGTATGGACGCGGGCGCGATTGCGGTGGCGGGTCTTGATGTGACGACGACGAAATCCGCCGATCTTGCCAAGATTCTCGCGATTCTGCGCCAGGAAAATCACTTCGTTACCCGCCTGACGGTGCGTCAGCTGGTCGGCTTCGGGCGTTTCCCGTATTCGAATGGGCGCCTGACCGCCGAGGATGAGAAGATCATTTCCCGCTATATTGATTTCCTTGGGCTGACCGAGCTGGAAGGGCGCTACCTGGATGAGCTCTCCGGTGGGCAGCGCCAGCGCGCCTACGTGGCGATGGTCCTCACCCAGGAAACCGATTGCGTGCTGCTGGACGAGCCGCTCAATAACTTGGATATTTCGCATTCGGTGCAGATGATGCGCCACCTGCGCCAGGCCGCGGACGAGCTTCACCGCACCATCGTGCTGGTTATCCACGATATTAATTTCGCGGCACGCTACTCGGATCGCATTATTGCCATGCGCGAAGGCGTGGTCATGGATGCCGGCACCCCGGCGGATATTATGACCCCGGAGCGCCTCTCCGCGATTTTCGACGCGGAGATCGACGTGATCCCCGGCCCCTGCGGCCCGGTCGCGATTTATTAGCCTGAGGCGTGCGTGCTGGGCGCAATGAGAATTGCACGGCCCAGCACGGAGATTATTTTCATTCATGTAGGCCCTGCGTTGACCCTGATACAGAACCTCCCGAGGAGTGAACCTGGTTAATGACAAATTAGCCAGTTCATTCCTCGGGAGGACTTTGATGAAACACAAGGCTACACCATCACGGATGGCGACATAAGAAAACTAGACTTCTTCTAATTGCAAAGCCTTAGTTTCTTTCGCGAACATATAGATGCCCGCGCCGATGAAGAGCAATACCGCGAAGATGACGAAGGGCACCAGAACCACTTCCGGGGTCGGTTTACCTCCTCCGATCATCGCTCCCACCATGTAGGGACCGAATATCTTTGCCGTGGCACCTATCCCGTACCCCAGGCCGAGCCCGGTGGAGCGAGCCTCGTTGGGGAATTGCTCGGCACCGAAGGCGTTCAAGATACCGAAGGCGCCGTCACCAAAGGCCATGGCAATGAGGATGCCGATGAAGAAGATAATCCCGGCTGAGTATCCATCCATTTGGCTGGCAAAGGCCGCAATTAGGCAGCCGATACCGCCAAGGACGCCCCAGATCAGCATGGTTGTGCGCCGCCCGATGCGGTCAGAAATCCACGCTGAGCCCAAGCGTCCGAGCAGATCTGCCAGGGAAACACCCATGAACATGTAGACCACCGTGGAGATATCGAACTTGAAGGATTCGCCGAGGATGGCCTGTCCCCAGGACTGAATGGTGAAGGAACCTAAGATGAAACAGAAGGAGCCAAAGGTAACAATCGCCAACGCTTTGGGATACTTGGTGAAAATAACTCCGTATGATGCCGCTTGCTTTTGTTCATAAACAGGAAGCTCACCCACTTCTTCAACGGGAATCTGGAGTGCCCAGGCATAGGCCTTGCGTGCATCTTCCACCCGACCGCGCGACACCAGGTAGCGCGGCGACTCCGGGACGAAGAAGGCCCACGCCACGAGAACAACGGGTACACACCCCAGGGCAATGAGTCCTTTCCATCCCAAGGGTTCACCGAGGAACTTTGTTGCCAAGGACCCTAAGAAAATACCCAGAGGAATGAAAACCGAGGTCAGACCAGAGAGTAAGCCACGCTGTTTCGCGGGAACGAATTCCTGGACATAGGGGATAGAAGTGATGTTCAGACCCCCAACCCCGATGCACACACCAACGCGGTAGAGAGCCAGTAACAGCCATTGACCGGGCGTGATGGTCAGACACAGAGCCGTGAATACCACCAAAACCACGATGCAACTAATGAAAGCGGTTTTACGTCCGAAGCTGTCGGCGAGGCGGCCCCACATAATCGCTCCGACTACGGTACCCACGCCGGAAGCCGCTCCGATGATGCCGGCTTGCATTCCGGTGAGTTCCCAGCCTGGAGTTTTCATCAACAGGGCGATGACGAAGCCAATGAGGAACAAATCGAAGAACTCCGAAATGTTACCCACCACGGTCATGCCGATCAAACTGCGCTGGTTGCGGGTTAGCGGACGGGAGTCAACTTGCTGCATTGCAGTTACAGAACTACTCATCATTAATTCTCCTTTACACGTCGCCACTTCTAGCGCAAGATGTCAGAGTTGTCGGCAGTTTCCAGTTCGCCGTGGCTGATACGGGTTAAGTCACCGTGATGTGTTAGCGCGATCTTCGCGGTTCGCATCCCAATCCGTACCCCGGCATCGAGATCGCCATTGAGATAGCCATACAAGGTACCGCCTACGAAGGAATCTCCGGCCCCGGGCCGATCCATCACGGGCACACGTTCCACGTCGTAGACCTTCTCGCCTTCAGCGGTAGAAGAATAGGTGCCGTCCAGTTGATCCGTGGAAACAACCACCGGAACCTCGAGGAATTCGCGCAGGTCGTGGCAAACTTGCGGGCCGCTACCCTTGAGCCCGAAAACCGAGCCAGCATCCCTGCGGGAACAGAACACGATGGAAGACTTCCGGGCAATCGGTTCTAGCACCTTACGTGCCTGGGCGCCGTCCCACAGGAGGGATCTGTAGTTGACGTCAAGCGCTACTTTGATTTTCCGCTCATGGGCCTGATCAACGAAGTAGGTCAATACCTTAGCGGTTTTTTCCGTCAAAGCAGCAGTGATACCGGTGACGAACACCATCTTGGTATCTAGCATGTCATCCCAGTTGACATCGTCGATGTCAATGTCCCGAAATGGGGTGTGTAAACGGTCATAGGTGACCTTGCCGGGTAGCGGCATCTCGCCTGGTTCAAGGAAATAGAGTGCCACCCGCCCTTCTTTCCGCATCACTACGTTAGACAGGTCGATCCCGGCCGAACGGAATTCCGAGAGAACCCTTTCGGAAAGGCCGCTTTCGGGCAGTACCGTACACCAAGCCGTTTTCTTGCCTAGCTGGGCCAGTAATCCGGCAACATTCGCTTCAGAACACGCGGCGGTCATCTTTAATCCCCGGGAGGAAACGAGGTGTTCTCCTTTGGGGCAGGTCAGCCGAATCTGACCTTCACCAATGGTGGTTAATTCGTACTTCATTGTCGAACTCCTAAACTTGCATTCATAGTGCCGTACCGATTTTGGTAACGATCATGATTGGCTAATACTTCCTCAGCTGGCAGATCCTCAATCTGCCCGAGGCCGGTGGCGATCGCGACGGTGCGAGCCACATCCTCTACCATCACAGCAGCTTGTAGCGCCTTGGCAATAGACGAACCAATAGTGAACACGCCATGCTGCTTCATCAATATGGCAGGGGAATCCCCGATGGAACGGATGACCTCCGCTCCGATTTCATCGCTGCCGATTCTGGCATACCCTCCACAAGGAATAGGGCCGCCGAATTCATCCGCGATGGCTGTTAGGCAACAGGGGATGGGTTTCCCTACCGCCGCAAATGCGGTGGCGTAGCGGGAATGAGTATGAATGACCGATTTGACATCCTTTTTGTGTTGGTAGATATAGAGATGTGAGCTCGTATCCGAGGACGGTCCGTGTTCCCCTTCCACTACCCGGCCGTCGGGAGCCACGACCACCATGTCCTTGGGTGTCATGTCTTCGTAGCGCATCCCCGAGGGTTTAATGACGATGTAGCCGGTTTCCTCGTCAATGGCGGAAAGGTTCCCGCCTGTCCAGGCAACCAATCCGTGACGTGGTAGTTCTAAGTTGCCGGCACACACTTCTTCGCGTAATTGCTCGAGCATAGTTACGGTTACGTCCTTTCTGGGGGAATGACGATAATGTTTGATTGCCTCAGGAGCACCTCAAGATATTCGCGTGCGGCGATGCACTTCGCGATTGAGTCCGGAGCGTCGTCGTTCCACATTTCGAGCATGATTCTGCCACTCCAGTTCTGACGCGCGAGTTCTCGGAAGGCTGCCGGGAAATCGACACATCCCTCGCCCAGCGGTATCCGTCGAGGTTGTCCGGGAAGTACGTCTTTGACGTGCAAAGCGACCATGCGCCCTTCCCCCGCTGCCAATTCGCTGGTTGCATCCCCGCCGTGTTCGGCAATGTTGCCGATATCGGGGTAGATGCGCAGCCAGGGCGAGGGCAGCTGCTCGAGAACTTTGACCACGTCAGGTATAGCTGCGAGGTCGTTCCCATCCACATTTTCGATAGCGAGGATAATGCCGCGTTGTTCCGCGTAGGGTAAGGCGAGGGCAAGAGTTTCCAGGTAGCGTTGCGCCGCATCGGGGTCGTGAGGTTCGTAGTAGGCGTAGTAACCCGCCACTTGCACGACCGGAATACCCATGTCCACACAGAAATCAATCGCTTTCCGGTACAGTTCAAGGGCTCGCTGGCGCATCTGCGGGTCTTGTGAACCAGGCATGACTGCCCGATGCGCCGAAAGACAGATGCCCCCTAAACGGATATGGGCCTGCCTTGCTGCTTCCCGCACGTTCTGCCGTTGGCGGTAATCCCACTCGAGGCGCTTCATGCGCTCGACGCTTTCATCGATGGAAAGATCCACGAAGGAAAACCCAGCTTCCCTGGCGTTGCGGAAAAATACACCCCAGTCATCTGTGCTAGGCAAGGCTTTTTCGTAGATTCCCAGGGTGACAGTGGATTCTTTTCGCTGCGTCACGCGTTCCACACCTGCCTTATCTTGGTTTGCAGGGCGGTGGCGGCCGCCAGGGGATCTTCGGCCTGGGTGATAGTGCGACCCGCGATGATGATATCCGGGTATTGCCCCGAGAATGCGTCGAGGTCAGCCACGCTCATCCCTCCGGTGATAGTTACCGTGAAACCGAGTTCCTTCAACTGCGCGATGCGTTCGAAGTCATGAGGTCCCCAGGTGAGTTTCCCCGCGGCTTCCAAGTCACGCGAGCGCTTCACGATGGCGTGTTTCACCCCAATATCCGCCCACTTCCGGGCTTTTTCCAGGGTGTAGTGTTCCTCAGCCAGTTCCACTTGCACCTCGCCGTGGAAACCTTCGGCTACCTTGACCACCTGTTCAATAGTGGTCAGCGATGCACCCGCCACGCAGGACACCCACGACGCTCCCGCCTCGAAGCAATTCCGGGCAATGAGGGAACCCGCTTCCGCGATGCGTACATCGGCCAGAATCGGTTTTTCGGGAAACAAAGCGCGGATTTCTCGCACTGCCCGTAGGCCTTCATTGATAATCAAGATGGTGCCGCACTCGATAATGTCAATCTGGGAGTGCGCTTTTTGCAGGGGCGCCAGCGCGTCTTCCATAGTTAAGGTATCGAGGGCAATTTGCAGTTGTGGCCGCATCTTAGCTGTCCTTACGCATGGTGAAGAAGCGCTGCGCGTTGTACATCAGCAGGTCTTCCACGTAAGCGCGATCAAAACCTTCGTCGAGCATGCGAGGTCCATCCACGGCAGGATTGAAGTCAACCCCTGTCACGGAACCGTAGGCTTTCTGATAGGAGGCCTTACCCGAGTCGGTTCCCAGGATAATCCGCTTGCCGTATCCCAGTTTTCCAAGTTCGCGCAGCTCCATGATCCGGTTGGAATCCGGTTGGTACTTGATTCGGTGAGTGCCGTCAATCTCCAGCCAGGCTCCGGTATCGAGGATTTGCTTCAAATACCACACATCGGCATTGCGCTGGATGTGGCCGATGGCAATCTGGTCCGCCGGCACACCGAGCTTAATGAGCTCCCGAGCCTGTTCAATCCCGCAGGTGCCGTACGTGGTGTGCGTGTTAATCGGTGCACCTGTCTCAATGGAAGCAATAGCGCATGCCCGCATGCACTTGTATTCAAAATCGGTAATCATGCCGTAGGAAGTCGCGACTTTGATACACCCGGCCTTCATCTTGGTGCGTTCCACGATAGGCCCGGAGTAGTCGAAACGGTCGATACCTTCTGTAATGTCTTTAATCAACAGGTCGGCAATCTGGTTGACCGTGTAGCGGCTGACCCAGTGCGAACGGGTCTCGAGGTAGACCTTTTCGCGGTGGAAACCGGTGCAGGCAATCACCTGCAGATTCGGCACCCGGTTATTAACTTCCAGCAACTTCTCCAGGTCACGCCCCGAGTTAGCCGGACACATGTCCACAACCGTGCCGCCGTGAGGACTCCACTTCAGCGAAGCCTCGGCAAAGTATGTTCCTTCTTCGACGGCCTTGTCCACATCCGCCAGCAAATGATCGGGGTCAATGTACACTTCCCCGGCTCCCGTACGAATCAAGTGGTCATGCGCATTTACAACCCCGAGGGTCTCCGGCGCCACATCACCTTTGATTGTGCGTGCGTAACTCATTGCATTCTCCTTTGATTGCAACTGACTACCTCTATCTGAGGCCTGGCATTCAGCGTAGATAGAGTTTGTCAAGCAGAAAAGGAGTATTTTGAACATATGTTCCGTGAATTGATGAATGAGCACCAGATTCACGCCGAATAACGGCGATAATCATCACTCCGAAAGTGGTGCTATCAGCTATGCTGAACATATGTCCAAGGAAGCACATACTATTTATGACCGCGAGCACCTCGAATTACTCCTGGAAGTTTCCAAAAGGTACTACCTTGATAATGCCAAGCAAAGCGACATAGCTGCTGAAATTGGCTACTCTCGAGTGACGGTTTCCCGGTTATTGGCACAGGCTCGCGCGGCCGGGATTGTGAAAATAGAAATTTCCCATCCCTCGGCACGTCTCCTTGGTTTGGAGCAACAGCTACTCGATACCTACCAGCTCAAGGAAGTACGAGTGGTCGCCACCAGCGAAGCGGACACTAAATCTGCCATTGGCTCCGCCGCGGCAGATGTGTTGCTGGCACATTGCAACCCTCGTTCTACCGTGGCAATTTCTAATGGTCGCGCGGTGGCCGCTACGGTAGCGAAACTGCCCCGACGCACCTGGACCTCGTCTTGTGTCGTTCCTATTCTGGGAATGACCGGTTCGGGACTCCCCTTCATAGATAGCCCGGATTTATGCCGAGCCGCCTCGAAGAAACTCGGGGGCAACCACTGGGTTCTTCCCGTACCGCTGGTGTTTGAAACCGAGTTAGCTGCGCAGGCGATGAGCCAGGAACCATCGGTGCATCGCACCTTGGATTTAGCCGCTCGTGCCGATGTGGCATTGGTGGGAGTCGGGGCGGTGTCCATAGCTGGTTCTAGCCCCTTGCTGCGCAAATGGATCACCCATCCGATTCAACGTGAGCTGGCTCGGAAACACGCGGTGGCGCACCTCAACGGGCACTACCTTAACGCCCAGGGAAAGCATGTTGATGTGTCCTTGTGCCGCCGTACCGTGTGCCTCCACCCCTCTAAACTGCGCGATATCCCTTTTGTGGTGGGGGTGGCTTACGGCACGGAAAAGGTTGCCGCTATAGAAGCAGTGCTGGTGGGTGGCTATCTTGACGCCTTGATTACCGACGATTACACCGCTGCGGCTCTCGTTGAAGAGGTCTAACTCGCCGGTGGCTTATCGATCACCGAGCCGTTCACGGAGCGGAAGTCCCAGACGGTGCGGCAGGCCATATTTTCCTCCCGAGCCTGTCCGTCCGGCCCGCGCACTCCCTGAGTGAAATCGGGGCTTTCCACCATGTAATCCACGTATTCGATCACCCCGGTGCGCCGGTTATATCCCACGCTGCCCGCGAGAATGACCCAGTCGCCATCCTGCGCGCAGGTATCCATGAGCTGGGTACCCAGTGAAGGAAGTTTCGTGCCTTGACGCAGTTCCCCCGATACAACCCCGCGCTCATTTTCGGCGCCGTAATCGGCGCTGCGAATCAGGAACCGCATATCGTCCTTCGAAAGCGGCGCCAGGCTCGCCTTATTGGGAGGCTGCCCGTTGATGGTATATTCGAGCACCTTATCCCCGTCATAGCGCTGCACCAGCTCATTGACGCTGAGTCGCGAAGCCCAATCATCCAGGCCAGAGCTGTTATTGGTGCGCAGCACCCCGACCTCGAACTCCGTCATGCCATCGACCGCACGCAGAGCTTCCGCCATGATCGCCTCCCCCGATGCGGGTTCCGCACCGGGCGAGCCAGCCGCAGCAGGCGAGGGCGCTGCATTGCTTGATGACCCCGCCGCGCCCGCCGTTGGGGTAGCGCTTGCCGAACCGGCCGACGGTGCCGGGGTGCTTGCGGCCTGCTGCGGCGTCGTCGTGCTACTACAGGAAGCGAGGGCCGCAACCGCGCAGATTCCCGCGACGCTGCGGAAAATATTCTTTCGTGCCATACCTCATGCTACCGCCGCACGGCGCGTAAGTGTGACGGGCACCGCAACCCGGCGCGCCCGCACCGTTCGAGCACCGCCCACACCGTTGCGCACCGCCCGCGCCGTTGCGTCACCGCCCGCGCCGTCCCAGCCCCATTGCGCCCCGCACCCAAGAAACATTCACCCGCCGTCCAGCTTCCTTGCCTAGAATCGTTTTTTATGAACGACGCCGCACCCGCGCAGCGGGACTTTGACTCGACCGCGCCCGGCCCGGCGCCCACCGCCCCGGCCCCCGCCGCAAGCAAACCCGCGCAACGGGAACCCGAGTCCCTCGCCCTGACCGATCCCGCCACCGACCCCACCACCGGCAACGAGCACGTGCCCGCGAGCGACCCGGCCCTTGGGCTCAGCGCCGCGCAGGCCGCCCAGCTCGCCGCGGAGGGCAAGGCGAATACCCTCCCGGACCGCTCGGGGCGCTCGGCCGCGCAGATTGTGCGCGATAACGTTTTCACCCGCATTAACTTCATGCTCGGCGTGCTATTTATTGCCGTGATTCTCACCGGTTCGTGGATCAATAGCGCTTTCGGCCTGCTCATTATTGCGAACTCGATTATCGGCATTATTCAGGAGCTGCGCGCCAAGCACACCCTCGATTCCCTGGCGGTTATCGGCGAAGCACATCCGCGAGTGCGCCGCGAGGGCGAGGTGCACGAAATCGCGCGCGAAGAGGTGGTGCTCGGCGATATTATCGTGGTCGCCGCCGGCGAGCAGGTCGTGGTGGACGGCCTCGTCACCGAAGCCGATTACCTCGAGGTGGACGAATCGCTCCTCACCGGCGAATCCGATTCCATCCACAAGGAACCCGGCGCCGCGATGATGTCCGGCTCCTTCGTCTCCTCCGGCTCGGGCAGCTACCGCGCCACCCGCGTGGGCGCCGACGCCTACGCCGCCAAACTCACCTCCGCCGCCTCGAAATTCTCGCTCGTCGATTCCCAGCTGCAAAACGGGATCGACCGCATCCTCAAAGCCATCACCTGGGTGCTGGTGCCCGTGGGGCTGCTGACCATCTGGGGCCAGATCCGCGTGGTGGGCCTGGATTGGGCCGCCATCGGCGCGCACTGGCGCGACATCGTGCTCTCGGTCACCGGCGCGCTGGTGCCGATGATCCCCGAAGGCCTGGTGCTCATCACCTCGACCGCTTTCGCGCTGGGTGTGATCCGGCTCGGACGCCTGAACGTGCTGGTCAATGAGCTGCCGGCCATCGAAGGCCTCGCGCGCGTGGATACCGTCGCCGTGGACAAAACCGGCACTCTTACCGAAAATACCCTGCGTTTCGCGGGGCTCGAGTTGGTGCCCGGCGCGGCTGTGAGCAGCGGTTCTGATTCCGGTTCTGATTCCGGCGGCGCGAGTTCTTGCGCCGGTTCCAGTTCCGGCACCGCGCGGGAACAGCACGACGACGCCGCCACTTCCGCCGCGCGCGCTCAGGCCACCGCCCGGGAAGCCCTGGCCCAGCTGGGCGCGGCCGACCCGGCCCCGAACTCCTCCATGGAAGCCATCCAGGAAGCCCTCGGCGCGCCGGCCCAGCCGTGGGAGGTAGCCGAGCGCCAGCCGTTCACCTCGGCAAAGAAGTGGTCCGGGGTGAGTTTCGCCAATGGCCAGCACTGGATTATGGGCGCCCCGGATGTGCTCCTCGATCTGGCGAGTGCGGACGGCCCGGCGGGCGCCGCCGCCCCAACTAGCGCCGTCGTTCCAACTAGCGACCCCGCCGCAGGCAGCGCCGCCACGTCTAGCAACCCGGCCCTCGCCGCCGCCCGCGAGCGCGCCGCCGCCATCGCCGCCACCGGCCAGCGCGTGCTGCTCCTGGCCCGCAGCGATACGCCGGTCACGGCCGCGAACGCGCCCGGCAACCTCGAGCCGCTCGCTTTTATTCTGCTAGACCAGAAAATCCGCCCGGACGCCTCCGATACTCTGCGCTATTTCGATTCGCAGGGCGTGGCGGTCAAAGTCATATCCGGCGATAATGCCGCGGCGGTCGGTGCGGTGACCACGCAGCTCGGCGTCGATGTGGGCACTCCCGTGGACGCGCGCACCATCCCGGAGGCGAGCTTCGCGGAAACGATCAACGAGAATGCCGTATTCGGGCGGGTGACCCCGGATCAGAAGCGCGCCATGGTCGCGGCGCTGCGCGGGGCGGGACACACTGTCGCGATGACGGGCGATGGCGTCAATGACGTACTCGCCCTCAAGGACGCCGACCTGGGCATCGGCATGGGTTCGGGCACCTCCGCCACTCGCTCGGTCGCGAAAATCGTGCTCCTCGACGATAAATTCGCCTCCCTCCCACATGTGGTGGGCGAAGGCCGGCGCGTGGTCGGAAATATCGAACGCGTGGCGCGGCTTTTCCTCACCAAAACGGTGTATTCGGCGGTGCTCGCCATCGCGGTGCTACTCTTCGCACTGCCCTATCCCTTCGTACCAATTCACGTGACGATCACCGGCTGGTTCACCATCGGCATCCCGGCCTTCCTCCTCTCCCTGCCGCCGAATAACGACGCCGCCCGCCCCGGTTTCGTGCAGCGCGTCATGCGTTTCGGTTTCCCGGCGGGCCTGATCGTGGGGGTTGCGACTTTTATTACCTACGTCATGTTGTACGACGGCGCAGCTAGCTCGGCATATGCGACTCAGGTGTCCACCGCGACGCTCCTGACGATGATTATTGCCTCCTCGTGGGTGCTCGTGGTGGTGGCCCGGCCCTATGTCTGGTGGAAGATTCTTCTTATTTTGCTGCCGCTGGTGGGTTACGGGGTGATTTTCCTGTGGCCCCTCACGCAGCGCGTGTTCATGCTGGATTCCTCTAACTCCGGGGCGATGGCCCTGGGCACGCTGGTGGGTGCGGTTGGCGCGGCGCTAATCGAGGCGCTGTGGTGGTTCTTGGGGCTACGCTTCGGGGAGCCGGCTCGGCTCTGGCAAAGCGCGGAGCAGCGGGCCGCGCAGCGCACCCAGGCTGAGCTGCGTAAGAAGGCGACGGCGGAGCGGCGCGCGGGGGATGGCGCGAGGGTGAGTGTGGCGGCTGCGGTGAAGTAGCACGGGCTGAGCTGCGCGTGAGGCTGGACGCGCGTGACACTGAATGCGAGCGCGAAGTAGCGGATGTTTCTCTGCTGGCCGAAGGCCCCTGAGCTTGGCAAACGCGAAACTTGCTTGCCGCTCCCGGCCGCTCTCTGATTGAATGAATGTGGCTTGGCTCGTGTAACCGGGCGCTCCGGCATATCCGGAGGCGCGCGGAAAGCGGCTAGCCACCTGTCACATCGGGGGCGTTTTCGCCGGTTACCGTACGCGGTCAGCGCGTGGAGTTGCCGGGCGCCGCTCCCGCGCATCGTTAGGATTTATCGTGAGCGAAGAAGACGCAACCCGTTCGCCGCAGGGCGGCGAACCCACCCGAGCTTTCCCTCCGCACGGCTCCGAGAACACCACTCCCGGCACGGGCAGCGCGCCCGAAGCCGCCGGCGCAGCTGATGCTGCCAGCGCGCCCACCCAAGCTTTTTCCACGCCCAGCTCACCTTCGGGCGATTACCCCACTCAGGCCTACGGTGCACCTACCGCCGCTTATCCCGGTCAGGGCCAGTATGGCGCCGCCGGGCAGGGCGGGCAGTACGGAGCCGGACAACCCGGGCAAGCCGGGCACTACGGCGGCCCCGCATATCCGGGAGCTCAGGCCGGCGCCGGCACCGGCACCGGCACCCAGTATCCCGGCCAGGCTGGCCAAGGCAATCACTACGGCAGCCAGGCTGGTTACCCGCAGCGGGGTAATTATCCGGGTCAGGCCCCGCAATACGGTTCCGGCCAGGGCGGGCAGTACGGCGGCCCGGGCTATCCCGGCGGGCAATATGGCGGCGCCGGCTACCCGGGCGGCTCGGGCAATCAGTACCCCGGCGCAGGTGGCCCGAACGGACCTGGCGGCCCGAATGGTCCGCGCGGGAGTTATCCGGTCGGCTACGGTCAGCAGCCCAAGCAGAGCAAAACCGGCCTGTTTGTTGGTATCGGCGTGGGAATCATCGCGTTGATCGCTCTAGTTGTTGGCCTTATTTTCTTCCTCAACCGGGATAAGGCCAGCGATGATGCGCAGCCCGATCCCAGCTCGGTTCCTTCGGTTAGCGCACCCGCCACCCCGGACGCCACGGCCGCTCCGGAAACCAGCAAGGCACCCATCCTTGATTCGCCTACCACGCCCGCCCCCGCACCCTCCGGTGACTCGGGCGGCTCAACAGGTAAGGACGGCAAAGAAGGGCTGACCTACACCTACCCGCCGGAAAAAATCGCAGCGCTCTTCGATACCTTCCTCAAGGACCCGAGCTTCACCGCAGCATTTGGTAAACCTGCGCGTGACGACGTCGGCACCTGCATCGGCAATGCCGCACAGGGCAAGCTATCCGACCAGTTCATCGATGTCATCGAACGCGCCAGCAAGGGCGACATCATGGCCGGCAACGAAATTGAGGACCCCAAGTTCATGACTGACCTGCTCAACTTCATCCTCGTCATGGACTCCTGCGGAATAGATATCACAATGCAGTAGGGGCGTCGCCCTCATCAGCACCCCCGTGGGCCTATTGCGCATTCATTCACCCGGGCGCCGATTCCTTTCACGGAATTAGCGCCCGGGTGCTTTGCATTCTGGCCCGGGCCGCTACCTCGCCGCCGCGGCTCGCTGGCCCAACCGGCTGGCTCCGCCCGCCGCCTCGCCGGACTTGCTCACCGTCCCGGACTTTCTCACCTCCCCGGCCCACATCACTGCATATTATGCGCGTGGCCACATAGGCGTCGTCGTACATGCCCTGCATCACAGGCCGTACCCTGCCGAAAACACGGGCGGGCAGGTACACTCAGAGCCCCAAGGAGGTTATGTTATGCATAATAATAATTATTATCATTGTGAGCACGGCGACCACGCCGGCGGGCAATGCACCTGCGCTCAGCGCAGTTCTGGCGCCTCCGCCGCATCGGCGTCGGAGGAGAGCACGCCATCCGAGGAGGATGGCGAATCATTTAGCGTGGCCGGCCAAAACGGCGAAAATGGCGAAGTTAGCGAGGATGGCGACAACGCGCACCTATGCCACCTGGCTCGTACGCCCACCGCGGTAGCTCCCGCTGCCGGTCATGATCATGCCAGCGGCCATGAGCACGGGCCCGGGCATGTGCACGGCGCCGGGGCGCAACGCGGGCGCATCGCCTGGGCGCTCGGTATTACTTTCTCGATTCTGATCGCCGAGGTGATCGGGGCGTTCTGGCTCGGCTCGCTGGCCCTCCTTGTGGATGCCGGCCATATGCTCACCGATAGCGCCGGCCTGGTCATGGCGCTGGTGGCCGCTCACCTCACCACCAAACCCGCAACCAACCGCCGCACCTGGGGTTATGCTCGGGCGGAGATTATTTCCGCGTGCTTGCAGGCGACGCTGCTCCTCGGCGTGGGTATTTTCGTGATCATCGAAGCGATCAAACGCCTGACCGACCCGCCGGAGATGCCGGCTGCGCCGCTGCTGATTTTCGGCATTATCGGCCTGCTGGGCAATATCGCTTCCATGCTGATCCTCTTCACCGGGCGCGGCGCCAGCCTCAATATGAAGGCCGCCTTCCTGGAAGTTTGCAATGACGCGCTCGGTTCGGTTGCGGTGATCGTGGCGGCGGCGTCGATCTACTTCACCGGCTGGGGCGGCGCGGACGCGATTGCCGCGATCCTCATCGGAATTCTTATTATTCCGCGTGCGCTGCGGATTCTGTCCACTGCGCTCAACGTGTTGATGGAGGCGACGCCGCAGGGCCTGGACCTGGACGAAGTGCGCCAGCATATGGAGAATCTGCCGCACGTGATTCGGGTGCATGATATGCATGCGACGACGGTCGCCACCGGGCTGCCGGTGCTCAGCGCCCACGTGGTGGTTGAGGATGAGTGCTTCTTCGACGGGCACGCCCCGCGGATCCTCGATCAGCTCCAGCAGTGCGTCGCCGAGCATTTCCCGGTCAAGGTGGAGCATTCCACTTTCCAGCTGGAGCCGGCCGAGCATAGCAAATGTGAGTACGTGCCGCATGGGTAGAGAGTGGCGCTAAGCGCGGGCGGTGAGTAAGCACTGGGCCGCGAGCATCTATACCGCGAGCGTGACCGAAAGCAACCGCAGACCGCTGATAAGAACCGCAGACACGTGTGGGGGCACCCCAATCGGAGGTGCCCCCACACGTGTTTTTGCTAGTGCCTTAGCGGGATAGCGAGCCGGCAGAATAACCGGCAGAATAGAGCACCGGCAATTAGCAAGCAGCCCTAAGAATTCTTGCGGCGAGTAGCCACGAGGGCTCCGCCTGCCAGAACAAGCATGCCACCCAGAGCGAAGGGCGCCGCCGCATCACTACCGGTATGGGCGAGGGAACGGCTGCCCGCCTTGGCTACCGTGCCCTGCTTGCCGGGGGTAGCGGTCGCACCGGTTGTGCCGGGCTGGCTGGGTTCACCAGGAGTTCCGGGAGTTTCAGGCGTGCTGGGCGTCGTACCCGATGCCTGCCCAGGCTGACCGGGGTCACCAGGCTGGCCCGGGTTGCCCGGCTGACCCGGAGTTCCAGGCTCACCCGGCTCCGGAGTTTCCGTTCCAGGCTCAGGCGCAGGTTCCGGTGCCGGCTCGGGCTTCGGCTTGACGGTCAGCTTCGCTGTCCGAGTTACCGTGGCACCCTTCTCATCGGTCACCGTGAAGCTCAAATCATAGGTTCCCGGGGTATTCGGGTCATAGGCATTATCCGGGCTGGGCACCGCGGTGCCGCTGGAGGACACCACCATATCCGCGGGATCGAAAGGATCACCCACGGTGATGGTCATATCCTTGAGGCTCAGCTCCGGAGCAGCTTCGATGATGACCCAAGGTTGCTTGACAACTAGCTGCGCCGTCGCCGTACGTTTCACACCCTGCTCGTTCGTCACCGTAAAGGTGAGAGTGTAGGTACCGGGAGTCTTCGGATCGTATACGTTATCCGGGCTGGGCACGGCCGTGCCGCTGGAAGAAACCACCATATCCACCGGATCGAAAGGCTCACCGGCCTTGATTTCCACGTTCTTGAGCGTGAGCTCCGGGGCGGGAATGAGCGGGGTCCAACGCTTCTTGACGATCAGCTTCGCGGTGCGAGTAACCATACCGCCCTTGCTGTCCTTCGCCGTGAAAGTGATGGGGTATTCGCCAGCAACAGCATTGTCATAATCGCCCGCGGGCGTGACAGAGCCACCGTTGGCCGGATCGGTCAGATCCTTGCCGGCAAAATCCGTGGCGGAGACGACCATATCCGAAGGAGTGAATGCCTCACCCTCCCAAATCTCGATGTTCTTCACCTCGAGGGCCGGCTCCTTGGCCCATGCCGCGGTCAGATTGACCACGTTTTGCCGGCGGTATCCCAGCAGCCGGTTCGGGTCAATTTCGTCGAAACGGTAAGGTTTATCCACTGTGTACACGTTGTACTTGTAGGGCGGCTCGACGGCCGGAATATTGAGAGTGCTCTTCCCAATCCACCCGAGGAAGGTGTAACCCTCGCGCACCGGGTCCGTGGGCTTCTGCACGGTGCCGTGCGGGGTGATGAACATGCTGTAGAACGAGCCATCCTGGGCCTGATGCAGCGGATCGGTCGGAATCTTATCGGTCCAGGTACCGCCGTTGAGGTCATAGGTGGCGTAATTGAACTGTTCGTAGGAGATCTGCTGGAAGTAAATATTTTCGGTCGGTTTCACGTCCTTCACGTGGTACGTGAGGACGGCGTCCTTCCCGATCCCGGTCACGCTCTGCTCGAGGTTATCGGGGTAAAGCAGATCCGAGCCCGTGCTGGTAATCTTCCAGCCCGGCTGCATAACGATCTGACCGTTGAGCACCCAGCCCGCCGGAATTCGCTTGTAGTTGTAACGCTTGGCCGGGTCGCTCGGATAGGTAATACTTTCCGAAGGGTTATCTGGATTGTGAGCGGTGAACTCAAATTTTTGTATCTTCTCACCGATCACGTAGTTAAAATCAACAGACTGAGGCGCCGCCTCCGCCCGCAGGGGTTGCCCAACGACGACCATCGCAATAGCAGCGATCACCGCCAGCACCCTCGAAAGGTTTCGCGTGAGCATGTGGTGTGTCCTTACCTTAGATGAGTGATGAGTAAACTCAACTCAAGTAAATCACAATTGGAGAGTTAATTCTTAAGGTATTCAGCGTTTGCGCAGGTCACGACTGTGTGATTGATCATTTTCACAAAAGTTTTATGTTGATTTTACGCCGCGCAGTTTTACGTAACATAAATAATATTTTGCAGATTTTTGGAGCGCTTGCGTTTATGGCGCAGTTTCGTGCGGTACGACGGCGCAGCTGCGGCGACGGCGCAGCTTCGGCCAGCAATGTCACTTCGGCCGACGGCGCAGCTACCGGCCGGGGAAGCTGGGCACCGGGGAATGCCTCAGGATGCAAATTGGGGACCATCGGAGTCGCGTAGTGCAAATCCAGAGCAGAAATCCGGCCAAAATAGTGCGTAGATTTGCACCCTGTTGTGGGCTCGCTGTTGAAGCTTCACCTACGCGCCTATCGCGCGGTGGGCAGAGACGCGAAAACCCGCATCGCAGGGAAACCTGCAATGCGGGCCATGGCGGTGGCGGCGGGATTTGAACCCGCGGTAGCTATTAACTACACATCATTTCGAGTGATGCACCTTCGGCCGCTCGGACACGCCACCGCAGAATAGATTACACGGCGCACCCCGAATTTACCTAATCAATGCGGAGCACATCACGTTAAAGCTTCGAGGAGCAACGGCCGGCTTCACCACCAACGCGCCGTCACCCGCGGGCCGCGCCAGTTGGCGCCACCGCTCGCCGCCCGCCGCCCACGGGCCGCGCCACCCCGCATCCTCATCCGCGGAAGAATTTCCGCAGCTGAGCGGAGGTTTCTTCTTCCAGAACTCCCCCGATCACCTCGATGCGGTGATTGAGGCGCGGGTCGCGCACCACATCGCGCAGCGAGCCAGCCGCCCCCGCTTTCTCATCCCAGGCACCGAAGATGAGCCGCCGAATCCGGGCACCGACCATCGCCCCGGCGCACATCGTGCACGGTTCCAAGGTGACGTAGATGTCGGCGTCGTCCAAACGCCACCGCCCGAGCGCCGCACCGGCCGCGCGCAGGGCCATAATTTCCGCGTGCCCGGCCGGGTCATGTTCGCATTCGCGGGTATTCCAACCGCGCGCCACCACGGCGCCGTCCACCACCACGAGCGCGCCGACGGGCACATCCCCACCCGCCGCGGCCCGTGCCGCCAGCTCCATCGCTTCGCGCATAAATAGCTTTTCCGCCGCCCGCATATCGCCGCACCTATCCTCAGGCGTGTCCTCGGGCGCATCCGCACTCCCCCGCGAATCGGCTCGCATATCTCCCCGCATGGCTCCATTGTGTCACGAGCCCCACGGCGAGCCGCCTGTGTCACGAGCCTCAAGCCGAGCCGCCCGCGCGCGTCGCCCGCCGGGTACCGCTATCCTTAAAGCATGCACATCCTCGAAATTGACCACCCTCTGGTCGCGCATAAACTCTCTGTCCTCCGTGATGAAACCACCCCGTCGGCAATTTTCCGGCAGCTAACCGAGGAGCTTGTGACTCTCCTCGCTTATGAAGCCACCCGGAATGTGGCGGTGCACGAAGTAACGGTCACCACCCCGGTGGCTACCACAACCGGCGTGAAGCTGGCCCGCCCGGCGCCCATCGTCGTTCCGATTTTGCGGGCCGGCCTGGGCATGCTGGAAGGAATGACGAAGCTCCTTCCCACCGCCGAAGTTGGCTTCCTCGGCCTGCGCCGCGATGAGGAAACTCTCGAGGCCGTCACCTACGCTAACCGCCTCCCGGATGATCTGACCGGGAGGCAGTGTTTTGTTCTTGACCCGATGCTGGCCACCGGCCACACCATCCACGAATCCATCAACTACCTGCTCGAACGCGGCGCGCGGGATGTCACCTGCGTGTGCCTGCTGGCCACCCCGCAGGGCCTGGAGGAAGTGAAATCGCACCTGCCCGAGGATGCGGACGTCAAGATCGTCGTCGCTTCCATCGATGAGGGCCTCAACGAGAAGGCCTACATCGTGCCGGGTCTGGGCGATGCCGGGGACCGCCTGTACGGCGTCGTCGACTAAAACACCAGAACCACGCGGGTGAGCACCGTTTACACGGTGAACAGTGCTCACCCGTTCCGGTTTTAAGAACGACGACGCCGCCTCCTGGCCCACGCCCCACTTAGAGGAGGTCGCTGGCCAGGGTGCCGGCCGCTACCGCGAGAAGCAGCACGCCAAAGAGGATGGTGGCGATGCGATCAGGAATGCGCCGGCCAGCGGCTTCCCCGCCGATGCTTCCCAACGCCGAGCCGGCAGTGAAAAGCGCGACGACCAGCCAGTCCACATCGAGGCCGGCCGCGAATTGCGGGATGCGGCCGAGCCCGGCCACCGCCATATTGATGCTCATGACGAGCAGCGAGGTGGCGCTCGCGTAGCGGGCGGGCATGCGCAGCAGCAAGATGAGGGCGGGGACCACCACGAAGCCGCCGCCCACTCCGAAGAAGCCGGAGAGCGCTCCCGCGCCGAAAGCTCCCAGGACGGTGACGAGGTAGGTGAGCCAGCGTGGGGCGGGGGCGGGCGGGTTTTCCGATGCGGTCGGATTCCCCGGTGCGGCTAGCTTTTCCGAAGTGTCCGAATTTTCCAGCGCGGTGCCCGAGTGCGATTCGCCGTCCGCACCCGATTCGCCGTCCGAGCGCGCGGCGCGCCAGAACATGCTCAGCGCCACCGCCACGAGCAGAGCGCTCAGCGACCACACCAGGACTTGCCCGGATACCGCGCCGGCGAGGAAAGCTCCTGCCAGGGTTCCTGGAATGCCCACCAGGGCGAATATCAGGCCGGTTGCCCAGCGCACGCGCCGGGCCAGGGCCGCGGAGATCATGCCGACTAACGACGTAATCCCCACGATAATGATGGATTCGGCGGAAGCTTGGTGCGCGCCATGCCCGAAAATGGTGAGGAGAATAGGGATGGTGAGGATGCCGCCGCCGGCCCCGAGCAGACCAACAACGAAACCGACAGCAATTCCAACTCCGCAGGCAAGCACAGCGTCACTCTATCGCAGCACCGCGCCCGCAACGGCCTCCACCGGCGCAAAGTCAAGGCACCCTTAGTCGCGATTCGCCCACCAGCGCCAAATAATGACAGCAACACCCACGGCAACCGCCGCGATTCCCACCCAGCGGATAATGGACACCGCCGTCGGATCCGCGGCGGGCGCGGCGAGGAGCTCGCCCGCCAGGGGTGCGGGGAGGGCCGGAGAGGTGGTGAGGTCGGCAAGCTGCGGCGTCGTCGTTATGAGCAGATCCATAACGCAACTCTAACGTGACCATCGCCCGCGGGCCGCATCTCACGTAGAATCTCGAGGGTAAACGGCATCATCCTGCATAGAAGCGAGAAGACGAGGACTTATGGCTAAGAAGAACCGCAAGAAGGATTCGGCGACCCCGAAGAAGAAGCGCGCGATTATTCCTTTCGTTGAGCGGCCTTTTGAGGGGCTGGATGCCGAGGCGGAGCTGGTGGCGATGCGCGATCTGCTGCCGCTGGCGACCATGACCGTCACCCTCACCGAAGAGTACGGCAGCGAAAAGGTTATTTTTGGCACGCTGCTGCCGAATATGGTCGGCGCGCTGCGGCGCACGGACGGCCAGCTCCTGGTTGCGATGCAGACGGTTATGAATTCTGGCGACGCTTCTTTGGATATTGCCACGCGTGTGCTCGCCGGTCTGGAGCTCAAGCCGGGAGAAAGCTACCCGGGCGGCACGCAGCCGGAGGCCGGTTCCCCGCGCTTGCAGGATATTGTGGCCTCGTTCTCCGAGCTGGAACTGCAAGAAGATCCGGCTTTCTGGATGACGGAAGAGGAAGCCGCCACCCCCGAATCGCAGGCGGCCTTGCGTGATGCCCGCGCGGATATGGTTCCCGCCGCGCGCATCGAATCCGTGAACGGTGCTTACTGGTGCCGGATGTCGCGCGAGTTTTTGCGCTGGGTGCGCCCCGAACCGCGCGATGCGGTGCTGGACGGTTTGGCGCGTTTGCGCGTCTCCGGCGAGGAGCGTTGGGACGACGACGCCCGCTTCATCGGTGCGTTCCGGGCCTACGGATTGTCGGTCCCGGTGTGGGAATTGGCGCGCGGCACCGAAGCGGAGGAATTGGAAGAGCCGCTGGCGAAGTTCGCGGAGAAGTTGAGTGCAGCTATTGCTTCGACCGAGCCGCTGACCTCGGAAGAAAAGCGGGCCCGCTCCGGGCTGGTTTCCCGCCAGGTGACCTTGCGCTAAGCGGCGCGGGCGCGAGCCGGCCCCAGGCTTCCTTGCGTTAGGCGGCGCGGGCGCGCGCCGGTCTTGGGGGACCTTGCAGTCAGCAGCGCCGGCGCCCCGGCTTAGGTAGCCTCGCGTTCAGCCAGCCGTCTTTAGTGAACTTCCACTAGTTTATAGAAACGGTAAGCAAAGGCCCCGTTTTTCCCTATACACTTATGCCGTGAGTAAAGTCGGTCAGGTCGCGGTGGTCGTGCCCGCGAAGGACGAGGAGCAGTACGTGGGGCGTACTGTGCGCGCAGCGTATGCGCTTCCGGGTGTGGACCTCGTGGTGGTTGTTGACGACGGGTCGGATGACGAAACCCAGGCTATTGCCCGCGCTTCCGGGGCTACAGTGGTGCGCCATTCGGTGAATCGCGGAAAGGCTTCGGCGATGGAGACCGGGGCGAAGGTGGTCCGCATGCGTGATGTTGAGGGTCGCCCGCCCCGCCATTTACTTTTCCTTGACGCGGATCTGGGCGATTCGGCTATTGAGTGCGCTCCTCTTATCGGGCCGGTTGTGGATGGCCGAGTTGATTGCGCGATTGCTGCTTTGCCTCCGCAGGAGGGTGCGGGCGGTCATGGTTTTGTGACTCGTTTGGGGCGCCGTGCGATTGAGCGGGCTACGGGTTGGTCTCCGCTTCAGCCGCTGTCCGGTCAGCGCTGTATGACGGCGGCGGCTTTTGATGCGGCGCGTCCGCTCGCGAAGGGTTGGGGCGTTGAGGTGGGGATGACCATCGATATGCTGGTGGCTGGCCTGACTCTCCAGGAGATTCCGTGCGATATCCGCCATCGGGCTACCGGGAATGATGTGGCTGGGACTCTGCATCGGGCCGGGCAGTATCGTGATGTTTTCCGGGCGGTGTGGTCGCGCCGCTTCCACGGTGTCAAGGTACCCGTGGAATCTCGCGGCGCTGCTAGTTCCAGCGGCACCGAGCATTTCGCTCCTTATCGCGCGCTGGTGCTGGAGCATTCCTGAGCCCGCATCGCTCCGTCCTCCGCAATCTAATCCCGCGAATTTCTTCCCGGCTGGCCGTTATCTGCCAGCCGGTTTTTCTTGTGGTTCTTGGGCGGCATCCGTGCCCGCGCATTCCCCGAAGGAACTTTCCCCGGCCCGCATGAGCCCAAGGGCAAAGGTGGGGGCGAGCAGCGCGACCCCGACTCCGAGGATGACCAGGCTGGAGTCGTTAATAAGGGAGGCGTAGCCGAGGGCGAGGAAGCCCGCGGCGGTTGCAGCGGCCGGGTGCGGATGGGCTGTAACGCACGCATGTACCTGCGCGGTTGCTGGCCGGGCCCGCAAATCCCAGCGCCCCGAGGTCACTAGCCACACCACCATGCATACTCCCACGAGGAGGGTGGCGCCCAGCGCACCGGCCACCAGGGGCGGCAGGCCAAAGAATGCTTGGGACAGTTTTCGGGCGACGACGGCGCCAGCCCCGCCGTGTTCCACCCTGCCTACAAAGTTACCCAAGTGGGTGGTGGATCCCACCGCACGGTCAAGCACAGCCAGGCCGGCCGAAACCGCCACCCCGGCGATGGCCGCGAGCGCGGTGTGCCACCAGGTCCAACGCTTTCCCCAGGTGTGCCAGGCGAGATAGGCGAAGCCGAGGGTGAGGGCCGGTGGCCCGCCGGCATCCGCTCCGAAAACGGGAAGCCCATCCAGGGCGATGGCGCACGCACCCACCGCGAGTACAGCGAAACCAGCCATACGGGTTGCCCGGTTAGTGGGTGTGGCCGAGCCGCCGGCGCTGTGTATGCGTGCGGCGAGGGTGGCGGCTGCGGCAAGCGCGCCGACAGCGAAGATAGCGAAGACCGAGTTATTAAAGCCGAAGAAACGCCCGGCAACGGTGGGGAGGGATCCCATAACCGAGGTGTTGGCGAGGGAGTATCCCCCACCAAAGGTGCTGACAAGGACGTCCACCGCGATCACGGTAGCGCTGAGTGTTCCCAACCGTGCTAGCGGCGCGGCAATCCAACGATCCCCCGCCGGGGCCTGGCGGCGCGGGCCGGCTAGCGCCCAGGTGGCAAGAAGCGCAGCAAGGACGGCCAGGCTGCTCCACCAGCCAAGTAGCGGGCGGGAGAAGGACCACCACGGAATAATCCCGATAAGGAGCGCGCTCACGGGCAGGGCCGCGAGCCACGCGAGGAGCTGCGCGAAACCGGTGGGGCGGGCACGGCGGGCTGCCGCCCGGGTAGGGGGTACGGGCGCGGTAGCAGCTTGCGGAACTGAAGCCCCGGCAGAACTGCCAGCAGCCGCTGCCACTGTTGCGGGTGGGAAACGATGGAAACGAACCAGGTGTACGGCAATAACGGCGAAACAGACCAGCCCGAGGCCGGCAAGCAGGAGGTAGAACTGCGGGCTCAGCTGCGCAGTTAGATCAGCACGGAGTGCTTGGCCGTGCAGGGTGGCATTGGCCGTGGCCAGCGTGGTTTTTCCACCGCTATCTACGGTGAGCAGCGCGGGAGCGCCGTTGTGCCAGGCGAGCACACTGGGTGCCAGGTCAATGAGCTGAACGAGGCCGGCGGTGCGGGTGGTTGTGGAGCGAGCGAGCGCGGTTGTTTCGCCCGGCTCCAGCAGTGCGAAGAAACCAAGTTCGGCCCGCTCGGCACGATCAGCCACAGTGGTGATAACGATGCGGGCCTGCGGTTGATGCGCGGTGACAAGCGCGATGATATTCCCGAGGCGTTCATCGAGCTCGGCCAGGCTCCCGACGGGGACATTCTCCGCACCAGCGCTTCCTCCATCAGCGCTTTCTGCACCAGTACTTCCCGTATCGCCACCTTCCGCCGCAGCGTTCGCCGCATCGAAACTTCCCGCGTCAATAACGGTAAGGTCCCGCCCGGCGAGCACCGAACCATCCGCTAGCACATCCGCGAGATCGCGGTAGGCGATACGTGATTCCGCCTGGCGGTTGAGGGCGAGGGCAGCGCCCGGGCCCACCGCGAGCGTCCGCTCCGGAGCCACGGCCTGCGCTAGCGCACCCATAACCACGGGGTAGTGGGCGGCGCTGCTTTCTTCGCTTATCTGTTCCGCATCACGCACCGTACCATCCGGGGTAACCAGGGATTCCGGCGCCACGCAGGAGCTGGCCGCGGGGGTGACCGCCGCGCGGGCACCGGCCCCGAGGCTCACCCAGCCATCCGCCGCGCAGGTGGTGGGCGCGGCCGTGCGCACGGAAATATTGGCGAGCGCAGCGCCGTAACCGCCCGAATTATCCGTGCCCGAACCTGCCAAAGCCGCACTGAGCCGCGGGGTGCTTTCCTCACCGACATCTGCCCAGCGCAGCCCGGCCACCCCGATCATCACCGTGGGGCGCGCTTGCTCCGGTGCCGCTTGCGCTGCCGAGCCGAGCGGCCTCGCCGGCGCACCCTGCGCTTCCGGCAAGCTCACCGCGCGCGCGGACGCAGGCGCCCCACTCAGCGTGGCCCCGAAAACCACCATCGCCACAACAGCAAGCACCGCCGCCCAGAACCCGGCCAGCCGCATCGTGCGCCCGCCGTGGCTATTACCGTGAGAATTCCGCATGGAACCAGCCTACTCGGCACCTACGACACTTTTAGAAGCCCCGAACACCCCCACGCCCCGCGTACTGCGAACACACCTCTAACACACCCCGAGCACCTACCCTTTCGGACGCCCCGAACGCCCCACCCCGGGGCGGGATACAATAACCAGGCGACAGCGCGGGCAGGTGCACCGCCGCCCAGCTGCGCCGTCGTACCTTTTCTTCACGCAATCTCCACGCACGAAAGGACACCATGCAATCCTCGCCCGCTACCGAACCGGTCCGCTATTCTTTCCTCGGCCCGCGCGGCACGTTTTGCTTTGCCGCTTTGCAGCAGGTAGCCAGCGAGGACACCGCCACCTTCGTGCCCGCGGTGGACGTGCCCTCGGCGCTGCGGATGGTGCGCGCCGGGCAGACCGATGCCGCCGTGGTACCCATCGAAAATTCGGTGGAAGGCGGGGTTAATGCCACTCTCGATTCCCTCACCGCCGGCTCGCCGCTGGAAATTCGCGGGGAAATGCTGGTTCCGATTGCGTTCTCGCTGGCGGTGCGGCCCGGCACGCGCGCCGCGGATATTCGCCGGGTCGCCACCCATCCGCACGCGTGGGCGCAGTGCCGCACCTGGATCACCGAGCACCTGACCGATGCCGTGCACGTGCCGGCGACCTCTACGGCCGCCGCCGCGCGCGAACTGGCGGAAAATCCGGATGCGGATTTTGATGCGGCGATTTGCGCGGTGCCCACCACCGGCGTGTACGGGCTCGCCTCGCTGTCCGATGAGATCGCCGATAATCGCAATGCCGTCACGCGCTTCATTAAAGTGAGTAAACCCGGGGAGATTCCCCCGGCGACGGGCTCGGATAAAACAACGCTGATGGTGCGGCTGGCCTCGGAGAAGCCCGGCGCGCTGCTGGAAATGCTGCAACAATTTGCCGCGGTTGGTGTTAATTTATCGCGTATTGAGTCGCGCCCGGCCGGCGACCAGCTGGGGCGTTACGCTTTCTCCCTGGATGCCGAGGGCCATATTCACGACGAGCGGGTGCAGGCCGCGCTGGTCGGGCTGCATCGCATCTGCCCGGAAGTGACGTTCCTGGGTAGTTACGCGCGCGCGGATCGGCAGGTCACGCGCCTGCACGCCGGGACTTCCGACGAAGATTTCGGTGCCGCGCGCACCTGGGTCGCCTCGCTGCTCAGCCGGGTCACCCGCTAACGGAAGCGCTTGCCCGCTATAGCCAGTATTCATCGAGGCACCATGAACCCGCTGCACACACCGCTCACACTGCGAACACTGCTTACCGGGCAGCAGTATGCAGCGTTTACGGCCGCGTGGGCGGAGCTGCGCGGCGGCTCGCTAACCGGCGGGTCACTGACCGGCGGCGCCTTAGGTGACGGGCGTTCTGGCGGGTCACTGACCGGCGACGGGCATTCCGGCGGCGCGCTGACCAGCCCGGATACCGTGCGGGTGCGCGACCTTTCTTGGCCGGAGCGCGAGAGCACCGTTCTTCACCTCAGCGGCCCCGGGGTGTCCTGGATTCTCAAAACCGCCGGGAACACTGCTTACAGCGTGGGGCGCGAAGCCCGCGCACGCGCGTGGACCGGCCCTTTGGAGGCGCGCGGCACCGTGGCTCGCTTGCTCTGGTACGACGACGCCGCCCCGCTCGCCATCCTCGACTATCTACCCGGATGTGACGTTCTGGGCAGCCCGTGGGAATTATCCCCGCGAGTGCATTACCAGGCCGGGGCCGCCCTCGCGCTGCTCCACGGGGCGGGAGCTCGCCTTGATCACGGTTTCGCCAAGGGTGCCCTTACTCGCACCCGAGCGCGGATCGCGGAGATTCGCGCCCTCGCTCCGGGTGGATCGCTGCCCGCTGATTTTACTGGCGGACCGCTGCCCGCCATTTCCCCGGAGGTTATCCTGCCCGCCGCTTTCGATGAGAAGCTCGCCGAAGCGGAGGATTTCCTGGCGAGCTACCAGCCGGGCAGCGTCGTCGTGCATCCCACGCACGGGGATTGGCAGGCGCGCAATTGGTTGTGGGATGAGCCCGTCGGCCAGCTGCGGGTCATTGATTTTGGGCGCTTCGGGTGGCGGCCAGCCGCCGCGGATTTCCTGGAGCTGCACGAACTGTGGCGGGCCCATCCGGAATTGGACGAGGCCGCGGCGCGCGGCTACCGCGAGGCTGGAGGAAACTGGCCCGCGGAGAGCGGCATCGGCAGCGGCAAGCCCGGCAGCGGCAAGCCCGGTGCCGGAAGCGGCGAACGCGGGGCCAGCGATGAAAGCGATATTGAGCGGCTGCTGCGAGTGGCACGCGACGTCGGCCATATGTGGCACCGGGCCACCACGGCCCGCCGGATCGCGGGCGCGCCCGCCGCGCGCTAAGCTGGATCCATGCTTGATATGCGTTCTGTTCGCGAGAATCCGGAAGCCATCCGTGAGTCCCAGCGCCGCCGCGGGAATGATCCCGCTACCGTCGATGCCCTGCTCGCCGCCGACGATGCGCGCCGCACCACCCTGCAAGAGTTCGAAGCCGCCCGGGCCGAACAAAAAGAGGTGTCGCGATCCGTGGGGAAAGCCTCCCCGGAGGAGCGCCCCGCCGTGCTCGCCCACGCCAAGGAGCTGGCCGAAAAGGTCAAGGCGCTGGACGCGGCCGCGGCGGAAGCCGAAGAAACCTACCTGGCCGCGAATCGCGCGATTGAGAACCCGGTGCTCGCCGGGGTGCCCGCGGGCGGGGAAGATGATTATGAGGTGCTGGAAGTGATCGGCACCCCGCGTGATTTCGAGGCGGAGGGCTTCACCCCCAAGGATCACCTCGATATTGCGGAGGGCCTGGGGGCCCTGGATATGGATCGCGGCGCGAAGGTCTCCGGCTCACGCTTCTACTACCTCAAGGGAGTGGGCGCGCACCTGGAAATGGCAATGTTCCGCATGGCTATTGATCAGGCAGCCGAACACGGCTTCACGCTCATGACCACGCCCACGATTGTGAACCCGGATATTATGTCCGGCACCGGGTTCCTCGGGGAGCATTCCGATGAGATTTACTACCTGGGTGCCGATGACCAGTACCTGGTGGGCACCTCGGAAGTGCCGCTGGCCGGCTACCACAAGGATGAGATTTTGGAGCTGGGCGGTAAGCCGCGGCGCTACTGCGGGTATTCGGCCTGCTACCGGCGTGAGGCCGGCTCCTACGGGAAGGACACCCGCGGGATTATTCGCGTGCACCAGTTCAATAAGGTGGAAATGTTCTCCTACTGCCCGGTGGAGCAATCCGAGGAAGAACACCGCGCGCTGCTCGCGATGGAACGCGAAATGATCGGGAAGATGGAACTGCCCTACCGCATTATTAATGTGGCGGCCGGTGATCTGGGTTCTTCCGCGGCGCAGAAATTCGATTGCGAGGCGTGGCTGCCCACCCAGCACCGCTATATGGAAGTCACCTCGACCTCCAATTGCACCACCTACCAGGCGCGGCGGCTCAATGTGCGCGAGCGCGTGGACGGGAAAACCCGCGCGGTGGCCACCCTCAACGGAACCCTGGCCACCACCCGCTGGTTGGTGGCGCTTTTCGAGAACCACCAGCAGAAGGACGGCTCGCTGTACGTGCCCGAGGCGCTGCGGCCCTACCTGGGAGCCGGCCTGGCCGGGCGCGAATTCATCGAGCCGGTGAAGTAGCCGGTGAACTATCCGGTGCGCGAAGGCTGAACAGCTCGGCGCTCCGAACAGAGTAACGACCAGCGTAACGAAGGCGGCGATGTGAAAATCCAGGTGGAATCGACGGCGGCGCGCTTGCGAGCCGCATTCGATGCCGCCGGGACCCCGCCGGCCGGGCCGGAGCTTATGGTCTGCCTGGATTTGGACGGCACCACGCTCCGGCCGGACGGCATTATTGCCGAGCGGGTGGACGCCGCTTTCCAGGAGCACCTGCGCCGGGGAACCCACCTGGTGGTGGCCACCGGGCGCGGGCGCGAATCCGCCATTCCCGTGCTCGATATGCTGCGGGTGAGCGAAACCATTATGGTGTGCTCGAACGGGAACGAAACGGTGCTGCTCGGTAACGCGCAGCTTCCCGGGGTGCAGGTGCGCACGGTCCGCTCCATGACGGATCGCGGGGATGTGGTGCCGGTGCGCCTCGCTCACCTTTTCACCATGGAGGAAGCCGACCTGGCCCGTGCCCTCGATGCGATGCGCCGCGAATTCTCGGGTGCCTATTTCGCGGTGGAACCGGTGGAAGGCCCGCGGCGGGTGGCGCACGGGTACGCCACCGAACGCCTGGAACCCAATGCCATCTGGGTGAAATTCAAAGACCTCGTGGTCCCGGACGCCCTGCGCCTCATTATGGTGGTTCCGCGCATGGAAGCCGCCGAGCTCATGGCGCGCCTCTCCCGCCTCGAGATGCCGGGTGTGGATTGGGCGGCGTCTTCCTCCTCTGGCTCTGGCTGGGTGGATGCCGGGCGGGCCGGGATCTCCAAGGCGAGCGCACTCGAGGCGCTCCGCCGCGATTTCGGCATCGCGCGCGGGGCAACCGTAGCCGTGGGCGATGGCGGGAACGACATCCACATGCTCGAGTGGGCCGGCGTGGGGGTCGCGATGGGGCAGGCGCTCGATTACGTCCGTGCGCACGCGCGGGCCGTGACCGATCCGGTATGGGACGACGGCGTAGCCACCCTCCTCGAGGTGCTGCTGGCGCGTTAACGCTGGCGCCGTCGTCGTTAAATATCACAAGCGCCCCGCACAGCCGCAAGCTGCGATAATAATATTTTCTACGCAATCCGGTTCATTTTCTGATGAATTTCCGCGCGTTTCGCGGTACGGTGGCGGTGAGTAACCCGAGTTTCTCTGGGCTCTCCCGAGCCGCACCACGAAAGGATATCGGATGAAAAAGGGACTCGTTGGCACGGTGGGTGCACTGTGCACGGCATTGATGATGGGGCTGGCGGCGCTGGTGCCGGCAGCCACCGCCGCTCCCGCTGCCACGTGGGATGCCGCGGATTTCACTATTGAAACCGAGGGCGCTACCACAACGCTGCGCGGTTTGAGCGATACCGGCCTGCAGAAAATTACGAACCTCAAGCACGTGGTTATTCCGGAGGGCGTGACCGCGCTGACCGGGCCGAATGGCCGGACGGGGAATATGCACAGCAAGGGAATCACCGGTATTACGCTGCCGGCCACGCTCACGGAGGTGAGTTACGGTTTCCTGGATCGCAATGCGATTTCCGCGGTGGAGTTCCCGGCGGGGATGCAGAAGATTGGGCCGGCGGCTTTCCAGGCCAATGCGCTCACGGAGGTCACGCTGCCCGCCTCGATCACCGAGGTGGCCTGGAGCGCTTTCCAAAATAATCATATTTCCACGGTGCGGTTGGCCGGCGCGTATAACAACGCCGTTTTCCCGGTGGTGCCCGGCAGCAGCGCTGGCAATAGCAGCCCGGCTTTTGCGCAGCAGGAGCTCGCCGACGCCACGGTACCCGCGCACGGCACGCTCACACTCGCGCGGATTTCTGATGTGAACGGCGATCTCAGCGGTCGCGGGCTCACGTGGAGTGCGTATTATTGGGACGACGGCGCAGCCGAGCCCGCCCTCACCAGCTCCATCGTGACCTTTGCTGATGGCACGGTGACCGGGGTGGCCCCGGGTTCCACCCGCGTCATCATGATGGCAAATGATACGGCCACCGGTAAGCCGCTGTATTCCGCGGTGGTTCGGGTGAATGTGACCGAGCCGGCGCCTGAGCCTGAACCCGAACCGGTTCCTGATCCTGAGCCAGTTCCCGATCCCGACCCCCAGCCGGCGCCAGACCCTGTTCCGGACCCTAACCCTCAGCCGGCACCAGACCCTGTTCCGGATCCAAACCCTCAACCGCAGCCGCAACCCGATCCAGATCCGGCACCCGATCCGCAGCCGCAACCCGCGGATCCAACTTCTCCGTCGCAACAGCAGGCCCCGAAGCCCCAACCGGCTCCTAAGCCTGCGCCGAAGCCCGAGGCTAACAAGCCGGCTCCTGCCCCAAGCAAGGCACCGACGCGGCAACTCGCCCACACTGGCCTGGCCACTACGGGCGCTCTGGCCGTCATGACCGTGCTGCTGTCCACCGGCTACGCCCTGCGCCGGCGTGCGAAGTAACCCAAAGTTCTAGGTAACTCAAGGCTAAACGCCACGCACCTGGGGGCCGCGCCGATACCGGCACGGCCCCCAGGTTTTCTATTCTCCGCACAGATCCCGGGTGGTGATCTGACCGGCTGTCTACACTGAAGGTAAATGTGCGGCAAAAGAAGCCGCCGCGGATACTTATAATCACACGTAAGGTAAGGAGAAAACACCGTGGACCGAGAAGGGCTGCACAACGACGATAACCTTCCCTGGTCTCCCGTCGATATTCTCATCGATTGGATCAATGAACACGCAGACCCGGAACTCGTCGCGAAAGATGACGGTTACTGGCTTGAAGGAAAAGGCGGAGGTGGAACCCCGTGGTGCCTCATCTATGCTTTGGATGGTGCGAGCCGTTACGGAGTGAAAATCCCAGACGATAAGCTCATTCCACCGATTGAAGACATCCGTGGCGAGCTAACTGTCCACTCCCGGCGCGTCTTGAATATATTCCTTGAGAAGATCGGGTCGTCCCTACGGGTATAGCCTTATCGGACAAAAGCGGGCGCAGATCGGAGACCAGGTCGAACCGATTCCCCGCCGGCGTGAAATCTCCGAAAGGCTCGCTCGTAAGATTCTCGAAAGGAGCAAGAAGTGACAACACTAAATACCACGGTTACCCGTGATGGAAATTGGTGCGTCGCCGAATTTGCCCTTAACGGAAAGGAATACGGCACGCAGGCGCGCCGCCTTGATCATATTGAAGACATGGCAAAGGACGCCGCGGCGCTGATTACGGGAGATCCTCTCGATAGTTTCGCCGTTAACATCACCGTCGAAACCCCTGAATTCGCGGAGGATATCAAAAGATAAGGAGGCTCGCCTCGTTTGATTCAGGCGTAATACGAGACTCGGGACGCTTCTCTGCTGGCAGTTGCCCGGTTAGGCGATGCTGGATTTTCGCTTCGTGACATTGGTGCAGTTATGCGTTATATGGGTAGCGACTGATTCTTCGATACAGCTTGTTCGACATAATTCCAGAAGGGGAGGTAAGCGTCATCAACGGAACGCAGCATTTGAATAATGTCTTCAGGTAAACGTAAATGCAGGTCATTGGTACATACTGCAATGATAGATTCAATTGCGATCTCGTCTTGCCCGGAAGCGTGGTCTCCGTCTAGGCACTCCCAAAGATAATCGGGGAAATCAGAATGGCTTTTGACATACCGCTTCAGTTCTTCAAACGCGATATTAATCTCCACCTCAATCACCTTCTCTTTGGCTTTTTCGATTTCTTTGAAGCATTCGGCCCCTTCGGGTTCCGTGGGAGGCTTACAGACCAAACGAACGGCCCCGGGAAATGTTGCAACAACTGCTACAGCGATTGAATCGTATCTCCCGGGACCGTCCGCCCGTTCAACGAAGATGGAGGTACCCTAAAATGGGTAGATCATCATCAAGGCTCAGGATATATTCTGCTGCATAATAATCCAACAGTCAGAACCGTAGATTGATAAGCTCCGCGCGGGAATCACCGACATCACGTCGCAACCTACTGGGTATAAAAATTCCCCACATGAGTGCGGCCCGCAAGAAATAAAATAAGCGCGATTAGCTCGGAGAAATCTCTACGATGATCGGCTCTTCTTCCTCGGGGATAAGAGGGACACGAATCGGGGAACCAATCAGTTCGAGTTTTCGGTTAAGCTCCCTTGACGACCCGTAAGTCAATTCGTCGAGAATGTCGTCGACAGCTGCTGAAAGTAGAGACTCTGGCAGAGAGCACTTAGAAAAATGGGCCGCATTAATTGCGTAGATTAGATCCCATGCATCGCCATACATACCAAGGTAGTGCCCGTAGCCCTCGCCCTCACCTTCGCCAAAGAGGGATTGTTGATCGCCACGTGCCTGGACGTACTTGGCGAGCTCTATTACAGGATAGGTATTCGATTTATCGTTTACGCTTCCAGCCACGCTTTATCCTTACTTCTTTTACATCCGCGGTGGGAAAGCCCCAATAAAAGCGACGCCTGAGCTTCGGTGGGCAGGATTCCGAGGACCTCAGTCACCTCTATGGATGAAAGGACCCGGTTTCCCGGTTCCGGTTTGTCTCGGCAATCCTACCCATCAAAGATCAGACCCGGCGTTCTTTGCGCTAATTCTAGGTCACCAGCCCCGTGTAATCCATACCTCTCCCTAGCGGCAAGAAAATCTTGTAGCCTCTATTCACACCACCATCTTCGACGTGAAGGCGCGCCCATGGATATCAGCAAAGCAAGGGAACTGGACCGGCAAGGTCGAGAAATCGACGTTTTGGTCGTTGTTAAAACCGCTCCCATCCCCTCAGAAAAATACAAGGAAACCGTGTGCGTTGCCGGAGTCGCCCTCGATCCGCTTCGCTGGGTAAGGCTCTACCCTATCGCCTTCCGTTATCTTGACGGCACCGACCGCTTCAAGAAATATCAAACTATTCGAGTATCCGTCCGCGTACCTAACGATGATGACCGGGAAGAAAGCTTACGGGTCGAAAAGGATCCTCAACCTCAAGATGAGCCTATTGCCGGGTGGGACGAGAGAGCCATCTATCTCGACCCTCTTCCTACCAAATCCCTCTGCGAACTACGGGCGGAAGCTAAGAGAAATCCGGCCGCGCAATCCCTTGCGCTCATCACGCCCCGTGCAACACCCACTATTAAAGTATCGCTTCACCCGGGCTGGAATGAACAGCAGAAAGCCGCGCTGCGCAAATATAAAGACGAAGATATCTTCGGTAACAAGGGACTCACGCTCGAAGCCCCGCAGTTTATTGCCAGGCTTGAATTTTATTGCAATTTTCCGAGTTGCTCGCGCCATTCCTTGACGATAACGGACTGGGAAGCGGTAGCGCTGCAACGCCGTTGGCCGCCAACGGCGTCAATCGAATACGCCCAGCAAGAATTCGAAAAGAAATTCATTAGAGAACGGGAAAAGCCCGGCGTTCCACTGCGGATTATCGTTGGTAACCAAGCCGCTCCGCACAAACGCCACAGCTTCCTGGTGCTGGGAATTTTTGCCTCAAGCCGCGAAGCGCTCGGACTCTTCTAACACAGCGTGCGTTTCCTCAATCACGAGTTTTCGGTGGCACTGCTGGTGATTAGCCTCGAAGCAGAGAACGAGGATCGCACCGTCATGCGCTAGGTCGGCAATCTCGTGGATGGCTACCCGAGCATCCGGAGTCGCGAGCACTTCGTTGCGGAAACGCGCGTGAGCGGCATGCGCTTCGGGAGTTCCAGGATGAGCGAAAGCTGCCCGATTATCTTTAGGATTACCGAGGGAACGCATATGAACATAGCGAGTCCCCGTAGATTCAACCGCTTGGCGAAGCCGCGTTTTAGAAAATCCTTTCTTGCGGCTGATAGGGGTAAGTCGAATATCAACAACGGTATGGACTCGGTTAGCTTCCAATGTAGCGAGAAGATCACTGATAGTTTTCCCCTCGTAGCCCCAACCGAGAATAGTGGTGGCCATCGGTTGCACTCCTTCGTCTTAAGCGGGCGGCACGCGGCCCTATAACCTCATGAAACTTCAGTTACACACAAGCACGATGGCCGCGAAATCACAGGTAAATCTATGGCACGCGCCATCACAGAGCGGAGACGGAGGGATTCGAACCCTCGAGCCGCTATTGCGACTAACACCTTAGCAGGGTGCCACTTTCGGCCACTCAGTCACGTCTCCATGCTCACCGGGAAAACCTGAGCTCACCCGTGCAAGCCTTACTAGCGTACACGCTCAGCGGGGCGTGGTGCCAGTTTTTTCCCGGCGGAATTAGTCACGCACCACCGCGAGCGCGCAAGCACGCTAGAAATCCCAGTCGTCGTCGGTAGTATCTTCCACTTCGCCGATAACGTACGAGGATCCGGACCCGGAGAAGAAATCGTGGTTCTCGTCCGCGTTCGGGGAAAGCGCCGCCAGAATCGCCGGATTGACGGCCGTCTGATCCGGGTTGAACAGCGCTTCGTAACCGAGGTTCATGAGCGCCTTATTGGCGTTGTAGCGCAGGAATGCCTTGACATCCTCCGTCAGGCCCATCTCATCGTAGAGGCTGGCGGTGTATTCTTCCTCGTTCTCGTAGAGGTCTTGGAGCAGCTCAAAGGTGTATTCCTTGAGTTCGGCCTTGCGTTCCTTGCTGGCCTTCTCCACCGCGCGCTGGTATTTGTAGCCGATGTAGTAACCGTGCACGGCTTCGTCGCGAATAATGAGGCGGATGAGATCCGCGGTATTGGTGAGCTTGGCGTGCGCGGACCAGTACATGGGCGCGTAGAAACCGGAGTAGAACAGGAAGGATTCCAGCATCGTGGAGGCGACCTTGCGCTTTTCCGGATCGTCCCCACGGTAGTAATCCAACACGATCTGCGCCTTCTTCTGAAGGAATTCGTTATTTTCCGACCATTCGAAAGTTTCGTCGATCTCATCGGTGGAAATGAGCGTGGAGAAAATTGAGGAATACGACTTCGCGTGCACCGATTCCATGAAGGCGATATTGGTATACACCGCTTCCTCGTGCGGGGTGACCGCGTCCGGAATGAGCGAGACCGCTCCCACAGTGCCCTGAATGGTATCGAGCAAGGTCAGGCCGGTGAACACCCGGGTGGTCATGAGCTGTTCATGCGGCTTGAGGGTATTCCACGACTGAATATCGTTGGACAGCGGCACCTTTTCGGGCAGCCAGAAATTCCCCGTGAGGCGGTCCCACACTTCGAGGTCCTTTTCGTCCTCGATGCGGTTCCAGTTAATGGCTTGCACAGAACTGACAAGTTTCAACTTCGGGGGGATCACAGTAGCTCCTCGTTAGCGCAGGTGATGCGGGATAGATGATGGATAGGAACGACGACGCCGCTCGCGCCGCCACACCCCGCCCATTCTAGACGGTTGAATCGGTAAGCGGTGCGAGCCAGGTCATGAGGTGCGCGGCTTGGGCTGGATACCTTGCTGGGAGATATCCGCATACTGCGTCGTCGTGCCATCGATATTGGTGACGGTGAGGGTGTCATCGGCGATGCTCATCTTGGTCACGTTGGTGAATTCGAGGGGAAGATGCGGGTTGAGGTGCTCGGGGTGGCGCAGACCGAAGAGCCCCGGGTCATGCCAGAGGATGAGGGCGCCATCGCGGCCGAGGGTGAGAATATCGGCCATGCCGGAGCCGTCCAGGTCCCCGGCCGCGAGGGTGCGGAGGTTACGTAAACGGCGATCACGCCCGCCCAGGAGCCGTACGGAACGGAAACTGCGCGCGGCATCTAATTGAGCGAGCTCGCCGGTTTCTTCCCCGGCTGCCGGCAGGACTTCCGCTCCGCTGCCGGCATCCAGGTAGAGCGCGACCGCCCCGGAGGGCCACACCGTGAAGGCATCGGCGCGGTCGGGCTGGCCGCCCAGGTAGCCGAGGACTTCGTGGGCCGGGTTGCCCGGTTCGAGGGTGGCATCCTCCAGGGTGATGCGGGCTTCTTCCAGCAGCTGCGCGATGAGGTTATCCATGGGCACGCCCACGGATTCATCATCGGTATAGCCGCCGCCGTCCTGCGCGCCGCCGGTGATCGCCACGATAGCCCATTCCCCGTTCTCGCCTTGCTGGAGCCAGGGCCCGCCGGAGACCCCGGTGGGCATCCCGGCGCATTCAATATGGAAGTAGTCCACCCCGTTTTCCGTGAAAGTTTCGGTGGAGTTACGGCAGTGGCGCGGGTAGGCGGAGGTGTAGTTATCGGCCTCGAAAGATTCGGCCACCGGGTAGCCAATCACCTCAATATCAGGTTGTTCCGGGCTCACATCGGCAAGGGGCAAGCCGCCGGTCACGTCCTCAAGGAGGTTGCCGAAGCGGTCCGGGTCCGCGGTGAGGACGGCGGCGTCGTACCGATCCGCATCCTCATCATCACTGTAATATGCGTCGTTGATGACCACGGCGTCTGGGTCGATACGCCAAATACCGTGGGGAATATAGGCGGTGCCGGCAATAATGGAGAATTGCGGCACGAATACCGTGGCGGCGTAGGCATCCCCGGGCCAGCAGTGCGCGGCGGAAAGAATCTGGGAACGCCCCGGGGTATCGAGGACCACGCCGGTGCAGCCACGGATCACCTGAGTGGTGCCGGGAACCACGTGGAAGAAGGTGCCCACCTGCGGGATTCCCGGGAAGTTGTAGCCCGCCCCGGGCAGGCCCTCCCCCAGCCCCACATCGCTGACCTTCGGGTCCTCATTGAGGGCGGCGTTGAGGGAATCGGGAAGCCCGGCACCGCGGTGGTAGGCCGCGGCCAGGACCCGGCCGTCCACAATGCCAGAGTCGTCAAATTCGGCGTCGAGATCGCGGTGATTGGCATCGTCGTCCCAGACGATGGCCACGGCGTCGTCGCCAAAATTATCGTAAGTAACCGGGCGCGGAACCGGAGCGGCGAGCACCGGGGCTTTGACCAGCGCGCAACTACCCAGCAGCCCGGCGAGCAGAGCCAGCGTGAGCAGCGCGCCGAGTAACACCGCCAGGGTACCCGCGTGACGATACCGATTCCTCACCTGCTCCGCCTTCTTTCTCCGCGGGGTGGCTCCGCGGAAGTGGCACCTATCCTACCGCGCCGGCCTGAAGGTGATGGGGCTGGTTCGCTAGCAGGTTCGCCAGCGCGCGCCACGCCTGGCGGAGGCGTGACGCGGCCGGGTTCGCAAGCGCGATATGCACAGAACTAGTAGAGTGGTGAACTACCTGGCCGGCTGCCGGCCGGTCCACCATCGCGCGGAGTTACGCAGAATGGAGCACCTATGCTGTGGCAAAATATCCTGGCTATTCTTTCCGTTCTTGCCGGTCCGCTGCTGTATCTGACCGGCGCGGTGGTGATCGCGGTGGTCGGTATTGCGCTGGCGCGTTTCCTCGGGGCGCTCACGCGCCTGGCGAATGCCCGCGCGGAGAAGCTGGAGCACACCCAGAAGCTGGAGCACACCCAGAAGCTGGAGCACGCGGAAAACCCGGTGCACACAGAGAATCCTGAGCTCCAGGAGCCCGGACTTTCCTCATCCCCGGATGCGTCTTAAACTTAAAGGATGGCTGTCACACTAAGTTCAAAGATTGCGGCGCTAACCTTGGATGACTACGAGGTTTATTTCTCACCGCAAACCCGCGCGCGTGCGAAACGTTACGCGGAGGATGGCCACGTCCTTGATATCTCCGAAGACTCCGGGGAGATTACGGCCCACGTACTCGGCAACGGGCATACCTACCAGGTCGTTATCGAAGATACTGACCCGCTCCTGGCCTATTGTTCCTGCCCGGTGGCTCAATACTGTAAACATATCCTCGCAACCCTGCTGATATGCGCAGAAAATTGCGCCGATAGATCCTGGCGCACACTGCTGACGCGGGTATTACATCAGGCACAATCCACCCCGAAAACGCGGGGCCTCGGGCTTATTCTCGGCCGCAATCCGGAAAATGGGAAAATTACGGGAGTGCTGTATCCCGCGCAGCGCAACCTCAACGGTGAATGGTCGCGGCGGAGTACCGCGTGGTCCACTATCGCGCCGCGGTACGGCTCCCGCGCCAATACTGATGGCTTTGACCCGCTCCAGCTCAGCGCGCTCCGGAACTTGTACGAGGCAGCCCGGCGGAATCCCTATTCCAACCCCAATATTTCCCTCCGGGACCTCGGCACCGCCGCGATGGCGTACCTGCGTAACGTCCACGATGCCGGCGTTGAGCTTTACTGCGGTGATGTTGATCAGCCCTTGCGCCTGGCTCATGACCCCTGGGGTGTGCAGTTGAGCCTTTCCGCCCGCGAACCTGATAGTAATGACCTGCTTCTGCGGGTACTCCCGGAAACGCCGAACGGTACCCCCGCCGAAGTTCTTGCGGGTACCACCCCGCCTCTCGCCCTCAGTTACGAGGACGGTGCTTATATTCTGGGGCGCCTGCGCTCCACGATCCCCGATTATCTTTTCCAAGCCGCGGAAGATGCCCATCCTCTCACCATCCCGGCGGCGGATGTTCCTGTTTTTGAACTCAATCTCCTCCCGGAACTCCCGGAGGATATCCCCGTTGTTTCCCCCGACGGCGCCTTCACGCCGCACCGCTTCGCCGAACCGAATCTCCACGCGCTTATTCGCCGCCCTTCCGCTGAGGACGGCGCGCACTATCGGCACAGCGCTTTCCTCCTGGAGTGGTACTTGGGGCGGCGCATGCTGCCGGCCGATGGCAGTGAGAACCCCGCCGAATCCGAAGATCCGGAGAGCACATCCCTCTATACGGAACTGACGGTGCACCGTCTCCTGCATGAGGCGCCTCGGGAACAGCTGACCGCGGTGCGTGAAATCTGGACGAAGGCCACGAAGCTGCCACCGCTTGACCTTCTAACAACCCAAAGTTTGGACCTCAGCATCTATCAGACCCTGCGCGAAGTCGTTATTCCGGCCTGGCGCGAGGCAGGTATCACCACTACCGTCATGGAGGATGCCGATCTCACTATCGTGACCGATGCCCCGGTGTTGAGCACCAGCGTGAGCGAGGAGAACGACTGGCTTGACCTCAATATCACCGTCGACGTCGGCGAGCATCAGATACCACTCAACGTACTCTACGAGGCACTGACCAGCGGGCACGACCACCTCATCCTCGGCGATGTGCTGATCCCGCTGGGCAGCGACTTCGATGCGCTGCGCCAGCTTTTGCACGACGCCGCAGCTCTCGGCACCGTCACCCCCGAGAGTATCTCCGTGCCCAGGGCGCGTGCCCACGCCCTGGATCTTTCCGCGCTGGCCAATCCGCAGGCGCTCACCGATGCGCTCACCCAGCTTGATCACCTGGGCGAGCCGGTGCCGGTTCCCGAAACGTTCCAGGGCACCCTGCGTTCCTATCAGGAAGCCGGCTATTCCTGGCTCACCCACCTGGCAAGGGCTCATTACGGCGGGATCTTGGCCGATGATATGGGCCTGGGCAAAACCGCGCAGATGCTCGCCATGATTAGCGGCGCACGGGCGGAGGGCAAGTTGGAAGGCCCGGTGCTCGTGGTGGCTCCCACCTCCGTGGTGCCGGTCTGGCGCAGCGAAGCGGAGCGCTTCACCCCGGAGCTGCGGGTACACACCATTACCGGCTCGGGTAAACGCCGTTCACTGGCCCTGGCGAATATTGCCGCGAGCGCGGATATTGTGGTGACTTCCTATACCCTGCTGCGCCTGGAGCGCGCGGAGTACGCGAAGGTTGATTGGGGCGGGGTGATCCTCGATGAGGCCCAGGCAGTGAAGAACCCCAGCACGGTGGGTTACCACGCCGTCGCCGCGCTCACCCGCCCCTGGACCTTCGCGGTCACGGGCACCCCGGTGGAAAATAGCCTCTCGGATTTGGCGGCGCTGCTGGCCCTCACCAGCCCCGGCCTGCTCCCCGGGCACGCGCGTTTCACCGAGCAGTTCCAGAACCCCATTGAGAAATTTAATGACGAAGAGGCTGCCGCGCTGCTCACGCGCCTGGTGCGGCCCTTTATGTTACGACGCCGCAAAGCCGAGGTGGCCAAGGACCTCCCGGCCCGCACCGTGACCGAGCTGAGTGTGCCCCTCGCACCCGCCCACGCGCAGCGCTATCGCAAGCAGCTGGAACGTGAACGCCAGGAAATCCTCGGGCTTATCGATGACCCGAATGCGAATCGCATTTCGATTCTGGCTTCCCTCACCCGGTTGCGGCGCATGGCTATCGACCCGGGTCTGGTGGACGGGCGCATTACCACCCCGCCGGCGAAAACCAATCTGCTCCTTGAGCACCTCCAGCAGATTATCCCGGAAGGCCACCGGGCCCTGGTGTTCTCCCAGTTCACCACCTATCTGGAGCGTATTGCCCACCAGCTGGATCGGGAGGGTATTACCTATAGCTACCTGGATGGTTCCACCCGGGATCGCGCCGGAGCAATCGCGGCCTTCCGCGATGGCAGCGCCCCGGTGTTCCTTATTTCCCTCAAGGCGGGTGGTACCGGGCTTACCCTCACGGAAGCGGATTATGTGTACATTATGGACCCGTGGTGGAATCCGGCCGCCGAAGAGCAGGCCATTGACCGGGCCCATCGTATTGGCCAGGATAAGCCGGTCACCGTCTACCGGCTCGCCTCGGCGGATACCATCGAGGAGAAAGTCATCGCACTCCAGGCGCGCAAGCGGGAGCTGGCCGGCCTGGTTGATGAGGCGGCCCGCGGGCCCATTTCAGGGGCGGATATCCGTTCCCTTCTCGAGCTCACCGGGCCGGAGGGCCGCTAGCTGCGCCGTCGTACCGCGGGCCCGTGCCCGGCATCGCCGCGGCACGGAGCGCGGGGCGCGGCGCCGTCGTCGTTCCCCACCGAAACGAAGCGCCCGCGCTTAAGCCGAGCGGGCCGGTCACGTTTCCACGCAACCGGCCCGCTCCGCGCAAGCACACAGCCCGCAGGCCCGCTCCGCTCACCCGCGCCACGGGTAAACACCGTTTACCCACGCGGCGCAAGTAAACACCGCATACCTACTACAGCATGCAGGAGACGCAGCCTTCCACTTCGGTGCCCTGGAGGGCGGCCTGGCGGATACGCATGTAGTAGAGCGTCTTGATGCCCTTGCGCCACGCGTAAATGTAATTGCGGTTCACATCGCGCGTGGTCACGGTGTCCGGGTAGAACAGCGTGAGGGAAAGCCCCTGGTCCACGTGCTGGGTGGCCACCGCGTAGGTGTCGATGATCTTCTGCGGGCCAATTTCGTAGGCATCCTGGAAGTATTCCAGGTTGTCGTTGGTCATGTACGGTGCCGGGTAGTACACGCGCCCAATCTTGCCTTCCTTGCGGATCTCGATCTTGGACACGATCGGGTGGATCGAGGAGGTGGAATGGTTGATATAGGAGATGGAACCGGTGGGCGGAACCGCCTGGAGATTCTGGTTGTACATCCCGTATTCGGCCACGTCCGCAGCTAGCTGCGCCCAATCTTCCCGGGTGGGGATATGATGCGCGGCGAAAAGTTCGCGCACCCGCTCGGTTTGCGGGACCCACTCCTGCTCGAGGTACTTCGTGAAGTAAGCACCGTTTGCATAGGTGGAATCCTCGAAGCCGTCGAAGCGCTCCCCGCGTTCCTTGGCCAGCAGCATGGAGGAACGGATCGCGTGGTAGGCCACCGTGTAGAAGTACATATTGGTGAAGTCGAGGGCTTCCTCGCTTCCGTAGAAGATCCGCTCGCGGCCCAGGTAGCCGTGCAGGTTCATCTGCCCCAGCCCGATAGCGTGGGACATCTCATTGCCGCGCTTGACGGAGGGCACCGAATCGATGCTGGTCTGGTCGGAAACAGCCGTGAGGGCCCGCACCGCGATCTCAACGGTTTTGCCCAGATCCTCCGAATCCATGGCCTTGGCAATATTGAGGGAGCCGAGGTTGCAGGAAATATCCTTGCCCACGTGCTTGTAGGAAAGATCCGCATTGTATTCGGAGGCCTCGGAGACCTGGAGGATTTCCGAGCACAGGTTGGACATGGTAATCCGGCCCTTAATCGGGTTGGTGTTATTGACCGTATCCTCGTAAACGATGTAGGGGTAGCCGGATTCGAACTGGATCTCCGCGAGGGTCTGGAAGAACTGGCGCGCATCGATCTTCGTCTTCTTAATGCGCTTGTCATCAACCATTTCGCGGTACTTCTCGCTCACCGAGATCTCGGTGAGCGGCTTACCGTAGACCCGCTCCACATCGTAGGGAGAGAAGAGGTACATCGGCTCGCGATTCTTGGCCAGCTCGAAGGTAATATCCGGGATCACCACGCCCAGGGAGAGCGTCTTAATACGGATCTTTTCGTCCGCGTTTTCGCGCTTGGTATCCAGGAAACGCATGATATCCGGATGGTGGGCGTGCAGGTACACGGCCCCCGCGCCCTGGCGCGCCCCCAGCTGGTTCGCGTAGGAGAAGGAATCCTCCAGCAGCTTCATAACCGGGTTCACCCCGGAGGACTGGTTTTGGATGCGCTTAATCGGGGCACCCTGCTCGCGCAGATTGGTGAGGTTGAGCGCCACCCCGCCCCCGCGCTTGGAAAGCTGGAGCGCCGAGTTAATCGCGCGGGCGATGGATTCCATATTGTCTTCCACCCGCAGCAGGAAGCAGGAGACCAGTTCCCCGCGGGCCTGCTTGCCGGCATTGAGGAAGGTGGGGGTGGCCGGCTGGAACCGCCCGCTAATCATTTCTTCCATGAGGTTGGTGGCCAGCTCGGTATCCCCATCGGCCAGCGCGAGCGCCACGATGCACACCCGATCCTCGAAACGCTCCAGGTAGCGGGTGCCATCCCAAGTTTTCAGGGTGTAGGAGGTGTAGTATTTGAAGGCCCCCATGAAGGTGGGGAAGCGGAACTTATGCGCGTAAGCCTTCTTGTAGAGCTCCTTAATAAAGGCCATATCGTAGGCATCGATCACGCGCTTTTCGTAGTAGCCTTCGCGCACGAGGTACTCCAGCTTTTCTTCCAGATCGTGGAAGAACACGGTGTTCTTATTGACGTGCTGGAGGAAGTACTGCCGCACGGCTTCATGATCCTTCTCGAATTGGATCTTGCCCTCGGCATCGTACAAATTGAGCTCGGCATTGAGCGAGTGGTAATCCACGAGCGAATCACCCAGGTTTTCCGAACCGGTATCCGTTAGTGTTGCGTTGCCCAAAACTGTTCCAAACCTTCCTTAACCGTGGCGACGTCCGTGGGCGTGCCGAGCAGTTCAAAGCGATACATCATGGGGACGCCGCATTTTTCGGCGATAACATCCCCGGCGAGTCCGTAAACATCGCCAAAATTGGTATTTCCTCCGGCGATCACCCCGCGGATGAGAGCACGGTTGTGTTCGTTATTGAGGAATTTGATGACGGGGCGCGGCACGGCGCCGCGATGGTTCCCGCCACCGTAGGTGGGGCAAATAAGCACGTAGGGTTCATCCACCACGGGCGTTTCGCCGTGGATGGGGATGCGCACGGCATCGTAGCCGAGCTTTTCCACGAACCGGTGCGTGTTATTTGTTTGAGAAGAAAAATAGACGATACGTGCCATCAGTTCTTTCCTCAGCGGGCGGCACGCGGCCGCACCGCCAGCTTAGGCAGTCACCAGGGTGGGTTCCGCGGTGGCCTGCGCGCCGGCCTTGAGCGCCTTGATTTCATCGGGGCGGTAGCCGGACCAGTGATGACCGTTCGCGAAAACCACGGGCGCCGACTGGTACCCGAGGGCCTTCACCGCGGCAAGAGCCTCCGCATCCTGAGTGAGATCCACGAGCTCGTACTCCAGCCCCGCCTTATCGAGCGCGCGCTTGGTGGCATTGCACTGCACGCACGCGGGCTTGGTGTAGACGGTAATGCTCATGGGGTCTCCTCGGATTCGGATTGTCACGCTGTGTGCGTGGTGGAACGACTACAAGGCTAAACACTACACCTAGTGGCACCTAGAACAAAAGACCACTAGAACTTGTGGTTTTTACGACGACGCCGCCACTCCCACTTTGCGCCTATTTACGCGGTTTTAGGACTTTGGGCCCGCGCTTTGTGAAGCCGGTAACCACGCCGCCCGGCGTGTCACGCGGGGCGGGCCGCGGGTGGGCCACGCGCGGGCCAGCTACATATCTAGGCACCCGCTCAATGCGCCGGATCATTTAGCACATTTACTAAATTTCCGCCAGAGTAAGGAGTCCCTTACCCGCCCTTTTGTAACCAACCTCACGCTAATTTTGGCGCTCTCAATTTTTATCTTGTGACCTACGTCCGTACGATTCTAATCAGACTTAAGCGGATTCGGATTCGACCGCCGTGACCAACGCTGCTCACCGACCCGTATCCGAGCCAACCTCGTGCGATGAAAAGGAGAACATCGTGGAAGCCTTTACACAAACCGCCGCGCCACTGGGGAGTCTCACCCTCTCCGCCCTCGTGGCCCTCCTGCCGCTCCTCACGGTGTTCTTCCTGCTGGGCGTTGTGCATATGAAAGCGCACTGGGCGGGGGTATGCGGCGTCGTCGTGGCGCTTGCGGTAGCGATTTTCGCTTTCCGTATGCCCGCCGGAATGGCGCTTTCTGCCGGCCTGGAAGGCGCCGTTTTCGGCATCTTCCCCATTACCTGGATCGTTCTTACCGCGATTATCCTCTTCGAACTCACGGTGGCCTCCGGGCACCATGACACCCTCATGCAGGCCTTCGCGCGGCTCTCCCCCGATCCGCGGGCCCTGGGCATTTTCATCGCCTTCAGTTTCTGCGCCCTCCTCGAAGCGCTGGCCGGATTCGGGGCGCCGGTGGCGATCTGCGGCGTTATGCTCCTCGCCCTCGGCTTCGCGCCCTGGAAGGCGGCGCTCACAGTGCTGGTGGGTAATACTTTCGCGGTGCCCTACGGGGCGATGGCCACGCCCGTGCTCACCGGCGCAAACCTCACCGGCATCGATGCCGCCACTCTCTCCGCCCAGATCAGCGAGCAAACCAGCGTGCTCGTCTGGCTCATCCCCTTCGCGCTCCTCCTCATTATGGACGGCTGGCGCGGCCTGGCGCAGGTGTGGCCCCTGGCCCTGGCGGTGGGCGCCTCCTACGCGCTGAGCACCTGGCTCGCCGCCCGCACCCTGGCCCCCGGCCTGGTCAATATGGTTCCCGCCCTGGTGAGCCTGGCGGTCGGCATCGCGCTGCTGCGCATCTGGCAACCGCGCGGCAGCCGCGCCGCGGCCGAACGCCTCACCGGCGCCGCGCCCCAACCGGCCACCGAACGGATTCGCCCCGCGGCCCTGGCCTGGGCCATCTTCCCCTACGTGCTTATCGTGGCCGTTTTCGTGACCACCCAGATGGTGCCGGCAATCCGCAGCGCCCTCGCGGCCACAAACGTGACTATCCACTGGCCGGCCCTGTGGGCCGGGGGCGAGAATCTGGTGCGCGCTGCCGACGGCACGCCCGCCGCCTCCACCACCTACACCTTCGCCTGGCTGAGCTCCCCGGGCACCCTGCTGCTCCTGACCGCGCTGGTGCTGGCCGCCTGCTACCGGATGCGCCCGGGCGCGGTAGCGCGCCTCATGTTCGCCCAGGTCTACAAGCTGCGCTGGACCTTCCTCACCATCGGTTCGGTGCTCGCCCTCGCCTACGTTATGAACCTTTCCGGGCAGACCCTCACCATCGGCACCTGGATTGCCGGGGCCGGTTCCGTCTTCCCCTTCCTCGCCCCGATTCTGGGGTGGATCGGCACCGCGGTGACCGGTTCGGGAACCTCAACGACGGCGCTTTTTGCCAATCTGCAGCACACCGCCGCCACCCAAATCGGGGCGGATCCGGGGCTGCTGGTGGCCTGCAATACCGTGGGTGGGGCCGTGGGCAAGATGATCAGCCCCCAAACTCTGGCGATTGCCACCGGCGGGGTGGATATGGTCGGCGAAGAATCCGTGCTGCTGCGTAAGTCCCTGCCCTGGGCCTGCGGCCTGCTTATCCTGCTGTGCCTGCTGGTTGGGTTCCTCGCCTAAATACTTCCGCCCTGCCAGAGGTCCGCGGCTGGCCGGGCACAGCGCCGCGCAGCGGCGGCGTCGTCGTAATAACAACGAAAGAAAAGAGTTGATATGACCCTCATTCCCGGGCCGGAACCGCGCAAGAAAGTTGCGGTTTTCGCCACCTGTATTAACGAGGTGATGTTCCCGAATACCGTGAATAACACCGCGGTGCTGCTCGAGCGGCTCGGGTGTGACGTGGAGTTCCCGCGCGCCCAGACGTGCTGCGGTCAGATGTTTACGAATACCGGGTATTTCGACCGGGCGCTGCCGAGCGTGCGGGCCTTCCTCGAAGCTTTTGAAGACTACGACTACATCGTGGGGCCCTCCGGATCGTGTGTGGGCTCGGTGCGCGAACAGCATGAGATGCTGGCCCTCGATGCCGGCGAGGATGAGCTGGCGCGGCGCGTCCACGAAGTGCAGAAGCGGGTATACGACATCAGCGAGTTCATCGTGGACGTGCTGGGGACCGTGGATGTGGGCGCGTACTTCCCGCATACGGTCACCTATCACGCCTCGTGCCATTCGCTGCGGGTGGCCGAAGTGGGCGACCGGCCCATTCGGCTGCTGCAAGCCGTGCGCGGGCTGGAATATATCCCGCTCGAAGATATGCGCCAGTGCTGCGGTTTCGGGGGCACGTTCTCCGTGAAGAATTCGGATGTGTCCATCGCGCTGGGGCGGGATAAGGCCCGGCACGTGATCGAAACCGGGGCGGAATACGTGGCCAGCCTCGATAATGCCTGCCTCATGAACTTCGGCGGGATTCTGCACCGCGAGAAGAAACCCGTCCGCCCCATCCACATGGTCAATTTGCTGGTGCAGACCGCGCCGGTTGGCGCCGGCGCCATGGGCGCGTCCGTAGCGGGCGCCGCTGGTGCCGCCGGCGCCGTGGCCGCAACCGGAGCCGCTACCACCCCCGCCGGGAGGATCGTATGAAAACCTTGAAATTGGAACGCCTTACCCCGGCCCCGCCCGAAGGGGATCTGCTTGATTCCCCGGCCTTCCCCAAGGCCGCGGTGCGCGAGCTGGGCAACGAAACGCAGGCGAAGAATCTCCATCACGCCACCCACACGATCCGCGCGAAGCGCCAGGCGGTGGTGAGCGAGCTGGATAATTGGCAGGATATTCGCCAGGCCGGTGCCGATATTAAGAACCGGGTGGGCCGCCACCTCGATCATTATCTGGCAGAGTTTGAAAAGAACGCCACCGCCGCCGGGGCGCATGTGCACTGGGCGCGCGATGCGGAGGAAGCCAACCGGATCGTGATTGACCTGGTGCGCGCCACCGGGGAAAGTGAAGTCACCAAGGTCAAGTCCATGGTCAGCCAGGAAATTGACCTGAACGAACACCTGGAAGAAGCGCGGATCGCGGCCTGGGAAACGGATTTGGCCGAGCTTATTGTGCAGCTCGGGCACGACCGCCCCAGCCATATTCTGGTGCCCGCGATTCACCGTAATCGCAGCGAAGTGCGCGAGATTTTCCTGCGGGAAATGGGCCAGTACGGCACGCCCTGCCCGCCCGATGTGACCGACGAGCCGGCCGAGCTGGCCGCCGCGGCCCGCGTGCACCTGCGCGAAAAGTTCATGCGCACCAAGGTGGGGATTTCCGGCGCGAATTTCGCGATTGCGGAAACCGGTTCCCTGGTGGTGGTGGAATCCGAAGGGAACGGGCGCATGAACCTCACCCTGCCGGAAACCCTTATCTCCGTGGTGGGTATTGAGAAGATTCTCCCCACCTTCCAGGATCTTGAGGTGTTCTTGCAGCTGCTGCCGCGTTCGTCCACCGGCGAGCGCATGGCCCCCTACGGAACCATTTGGACGGGCGCCCGCGAAGGTGACGGCCCGCGCGATGTTCATATTATTTTGCTGGATAACGGGCGCACCAAGGTGCTCTCCGACCCGATCGGCCGCGCGGCGCTGCGCTGCATTCGCTGCTCGGCCTGCCTGAATATTTGCCCCGTGTATGAGAAGGTGGGCGGGCACGCCTACGGCTCGGTCTACCCCGGACCCATCGGCGCCATCCTCAACCCGCAGATTCGCGGCCTGGAATCGGTGGTGGATCGCTCCCTGCCCTTCGCCTCCACCCTGTGCGGGGCGTGTAATGAAGTGTGCCCGGTGAAAATTCCGATCTCGAATATCCTCGTGCACCTGCGCCGCAAAGCGGTGGATAAGAAACGCGCGGAGGCGGGGCTGCGCCCGCACGTGGAGCCGATCCTCATGGCCGGCGGCGGCTGGGTTATGGGCAAGGGCTGGCGCCTGGGCGCCGCGGCGCGCATGGCCAGCGTGGGCGGGAAGATTATGGGCCTGTTCATGCATCACATCGGGAATTGGCATATTCCCGGCGTGCATCGCTGGACGCGGGCTCGCGACGTCCCCATGCTGCCCAAGCGCAGCGCCCGCGCCACGTTCGCGCGGCGCAAGAAACGCGAAGCGCGGCAGCTCAAGCGCATGCAGAAGGAGTTGCAGAAAAAGTTGCAGGGGCAGCTCGGTTGCGATCCGAGTCTGATCGACGGCGCAGCCAATTCGCCAACTGCCCCTCAGCAGTTACCGCAACTGCCGTCCGCGGCGGGGCAGAACCCGACCTGCGCACCTGATATTTTCGGCCGCCCGACCACTGAGGAGCTGTCATGACCTCGGCACGTGATGAGATTTTCGCGCGGATTCGCTCCGCGCTCGGCGATGTGCCCAGCCAGGATCCGGAAGAATCCGCGATCAGCTGGGAGTACAACCAGCCCACCGCCATCGAGGGCGACATCGTCGATTATTTCCTCGAGCTCGTGGCCGATTACAAGGCCGAGGTGGAGCGGGTGGAACCGGAAGCGGTCCCGGCGGCTATCGTCGCGCACCTGCACGCGATTGGCGCGCGTTCCGTGGTGCTTCCCGCGGGGCTGGATTCCGCGTGGCGCGCGGCTATTGCCGCGGATGGTTTCCAGATATACGACGACGATAACCTGAGCGCCCGCCAACTCAACGAGATTGATGCGGTGGTGACGGCCGCCGCTGTCGGAGTGGCCAATACCGGCACGTTCGCCATGGATCATCGCGCCGACCAGGGCCGGCGTGCGCTCACTCTGGTGCCCGATGCGCATGTGTGCGTGCTGCGTGCCGACCAGGTTGTTTCCAATACTCCCGAGGCGATGACTCGGCTCCAGGATTCGGTGCGCGATGGCCAGCCGATTACTTTCGTGGCCGGGCCGTCCGCCACTTCGGATATCGAGCTGAGCCGCGTGGAGGGCGTGCACGGCCCGCGCCAGCTGCACGTGCTGGTCGCCGGCTAAGCAGGCGGCACTGCCGCCAACACGGCGGCCGGGTGGCGGCGAGCGGTGCACCGCGCCGCCACCCCGCAAGCCGCCAGTGCTACCCAGCGCTCCGCCATCAGCGCTACGCCATCAGTGCGGGTGCCCATCAGTACGACGCGGCCACCCGCACACCAGGGCCCGGTCGGGATCGTGATCCCGGCCGGGCCCTTTGCGTCCACCCGAGCGCGAGCCCGCACCTAACTATTTATTCCACCACGCCACCGCTAGGTAGTTTTATTTATCTTTCCAATCCGAATAACACTATAGTTTCGCGCACATATCCGCCTGTATTCCCTTGTTCAATACATTCCACCATCAAAAAGTACTAAACTGAATAAAAATAATATTGCCGAACCTTTATTAGATATTTCGTCGCAGCATCGCAGCTGCTGAGGTCAAGGAGTAACTCATGCCGCGCCGCCTTTTACCCGGCCGAAATCCGCGCCCGATCTCCACCCGCCAGCCGCGCTCCCGCGCGCTCCTGAGTTTCCTGGCGGTTCTCTTCCTTATTCTTGGCTCGCTCATATGGATCACTCCGGGGCCGGCCCGCGCCGCCGATGCTGGCACTGCGGGCGATGCCAGCACCACAGCCGATACCAGCCCCGCGGCTGATGCGGCGTCGTCGCCGCGCGCCGTCGTGCAATGTTCGCAAGATCCCAATGACTTGACCTGCCCCGAAGCCCTCCTCACCCAGCGCATTAGCGAGGCCGGAACCACGCCCACCCGTATTATTTTGGGCGCCACGGACACGATGCTCACGCAAACCCTGAAGATTCCCGCCGGCGCGGATATCGAACTCGTCAATGGCGCCCGCGCCCCGTGGGGCACCACCACGTCGGGCCTCAACCGCGAGGATGGCTTCACCGGCACGATGGTGCAGGTGCCGGCGGGTGCCTCCCTCACCTTCGATAATTACGACGGCGGTACCTTCCACCTGCTCAGCCGCGGCGAATGGGTCCCGGGCGGCGGCACCCTTCTGGATGTGCGCGGTAGCCTCACGATTAACGGCGGGGAATTCTCCGGGGTGCGCGGGGCGAAGCAGACCTACCAGGGCGCGATCACCGTCAGCGGGAAAGGCGCCAGTTTCACCCTCAATGGCGGGAAAGTCACCGATAATCATCGTGAGCTGGGTAATCCCGGCGCCGTCCAGTACGGTGCTGCGAATATCGCGGTGACCGAGGGCGCCACCTTCGTGATGAATGGCGGGGAGGTCAGCAAGGGCAAAGCTCGCGTTATCGATTCTCAAGGTTACGGTGAAGTTGGCGGGATTGGCCTCTACAAAGGTGGGAACGTCACCATTAACGACGGAACCATCACGGAAAATTCCGGTTTCGCGGGCGGGATGCTCGCGTTCACGTGGCTGTGGTCCAAATCGGATGCCGCCCCCGAAAACTCCGCTCGCACCCGCGGCTATATCACGGTCAATGGCGGCACCATTTCGCGTAATCGCGCCTCGTTCTCCGGCGGCGGCATTCTTGCTTTCGGCAACGCGGATATCACTATGAACGGCGGCACCATCGATTCCAATAATGCCCCCAACGGTGGAGGTGTGGGAACGTTCAACCTCTACACCTGGGGCGCTGATGGCACCTGGCAGGAAATCCCCGGCGACGGCATGAACTGGGGTTTCACCCGTGACCAGTGGTCCGAGCTTTCTCCGGGTGGTTTCACCATGAACGGCGGCACGATCTCGAATAATTCCAGCTGGCGCACCGGCGGCGGCGTGAACGTGGTCTCCAACAAGGTGCTACTTAATGGCGGCACGATCAGCGGCAACAGGGCAGGTCAGCAGGGCGGCGGTGTTTACGTTGCTACCGCCAATTACACGCTGCACCTCGCCGATACTCTGGTGACGGAAAACGCCGCTTCGGGAATTGGCGGCGGGATCTGGACCTGCCCCACCGGCAACGTGGAAGTCCACGTGGATAATGGCGCCGCTGTTTTCGGCAATACAGCCAAGCGCTACGGTGCCGACCTTGCCCACGATAACCTCGGTTCGGTCAGCTCCGCTCCGGTGTGGCTTTCGGATAGCATCATCGGCGGCGGCCTGGTGGATTATTACCAGGACAACGAGGGCGCCCGCTTCGATCCGGCCAGTCTCACGCTGCCCGCGGACCAGCGGCCCTACCCGCAGCTCGTCAAGGGGCGCCGCATTTCAAACGAGGGCTTCGCCGCCGTGGTTTCCGATCCCGCTAAGAACGCGGCCCGCGGTGCCGCGCGCCTGGTCATTACGGGCAACGCCGCCCCGCGCGGTGCGGGTATCGGCACGAATGGCTCGGTTATTTTCGGCACGTGGGGTCGCGCGCAGGCAACGGTCACGAAGCAGTGGTTCTATGAAACGACGACGCCGCCAGCGGGCAACGCGCCCAGTCCGGTACCTGCACGCCCTTCGGATATTGCCTCATCGATTGTGCCGATGCGCCTGGTCTCCGATACGTCCGCTGAGCTACCGAACCCGCAAGTGGTGCACGAGTTCAGCGTGACGGCTGGCGAGGAGTGGACGAAGAGCTTCACCGATTTGCCCATCCGCAACGATGCCGGGGAGTTTTATGTTTACGCGGTGCAGGAGCTGGACACGGCCGGCAAGGTGCTGAAAACCAAGGTACTGGAGCCGTCGCAGCTGCTGGTGCAGCGTGGGGAAGAGTTGCCGGAGCGTCCGAAGCTGGCGGAAGGCATGGCCCCGCCCGAGGTGTGGTTCCTCGGGAAGGTGGCTAATGAGGTGCCCGTGCCGGTGGATATTACGGTGACGAAACAGTGGGCCTACCGCGATTCGAGCGATCCGGTGCCGGGCGCGGCGCAGCCCGAGCAGGTGGAATTCGAGCTGCTGCGCGATACCAGCGCGGAGTTCACCCACTCCGAGGTGGTGCAAAGCTTCACCGTGACGAAGGCCGATAACTGGACGCGCACCCTCACCGGGCTGCCCCGCGCCAATGCGGAAGGCGTGGCCTACGTGTACGGGCTGCGTGAGAAGGGAGCTGGCACAGGTGATGCTGGCGGCGCCAGTGCTAGTGGTACCGGCGGTGCCGGTGGCGCTGCCTCACCGAACGCCGGGGCGATTGTGCCAGTGCCGGCTGGGCCCGGCACACCCGAAGCCCCCGGCGCGGACGGCATTATTCATCGCGCGGTGACGGTAGTCAATACCCTGACCCCACCCCCGCCCACAACGCCACCCACGGTGCCGCCCACAACGCCACCCACGGTGCCGCCCACAACCGAGCCGCCGGTACCGCCGACCACTCCGCCGACGCCACCGGCTCCCCCGACGACTCCACCTACAACGCCGCCGGTGCCGCCCACTCCGAGTGAGCCACCGACGCCGCCCACGGTTCCGCCGAGTACACCTCCGGTAACTCCGCCGGCCAGCACGCCTCCGGCTACGACTCCACCGAGCACGCCGCCAGCTAATCCGCCGCGGATTGTGCGCACCGGCAGCGACGCCCGCACCGGAGCAGCCCTCGCGGGCTCAGCACTGCTCGCCGGCCTCGGAATCCTGGCCTGGCGCCGCATCCGCACCGACCGCTAGGCAAGCCCAACGCCTAAGCCACGGGGGTGGTACATCGCACGCGATGTACCCCCCCCGCCGTCGTCGTTCTTCCAGATAGCCCCCAAGCCCTGCGTACACAAAGTGGTACCAGAACTACATTAACTAGATGATTTCCTGTCGTGGAGTACCACTTTGTTGCGCCACGACCGAGCCGGCCCTAACAAGGCCCAGCCGGATCAATACCATCAAGGTAATCGTGCTTCACGACCTTCACCATGGTGCTTCAAAATATCCGTTCTATACAGACAATTTCGCTTGCGACACCTAATACGGATATACAGGTCTGTTTTCAACAAAAGATTCGAGGTGATCAAATATAACTGTGCCGTCGACCGTGATAACGATACGTGCCGATAGCGAATTACCGTTAAAGGGGTCTTTCTCGTCTTTACCGAACTCGTCTCCGTACCACGTAACTTTGACATCATCAGCAGTAAGCTCTCGGGGAGACTTTACTTTGTACCGGTGCGGTTCATCGGGTTTAGCTTTCTCCCAGCTGGCCGCATCAACGTAAACATCGTCACCATCCTGATAGATAGCTACGGTGTCGTACATGGACAAAAAATCCGCTATCAGCACACCCGGCATATCGTAGGTGATAGGAACTTCGATTGGGCCGGTCTGGGTGGAACACGAGGCAAGGAGACCGGCGAGGAACATAAAACCTGCAGCAATCAGCCTTCGTTTATATTGCTTCACCGCGGTCTCCTTACCCCTCGCATGTGACACTCAACTCGTTGGTATAGTTTTACCCCACCGGCCCGAACGAGGAAATGCCATGAAGATGATCGTGCTCCTTTTTATATCCGTGGGGGCCGGGGCGCAGCCCGCCGGACCCGGTATGCATTTTCCGAGATGTACTGCCGATGTCGTACATACGAAGTACAGCTCTGCAAACACATAGTGCCCCCGCAGGTGCTGGTGTGACTCCTGAGGTTCGACTTATGGAACCTCAGCTTACGGAGCCCTTGGAAGGACCGGGGCTAAATACGCGTTTTAGGAAGCTATTTTATGGGCGTATTTTTGGAAAGCTCCCTGCCGGGAAAGATGGAGATGTTCCCCGATCTGCTCCCATGTAAGACCGTCTTCGCGAGCTTTACGAACGGCTTCAAGTGACGCTATTTGCGCTTGCTGAGTTGCTATGCGGGCTTTTTCCAGTGCAATAGCTGCCTTATTGGCCTCGATGGTATCGAAGTCTGCCAGCGTGCAGTTCTCAAACCAGCTTGCCATTTCTTCAATGCTCATTTGAGTAGAGTCCATGATTCCTCCTCGTCCTACGTTAACACTTGTTTACCCTAGGGGTCATGGATGGTTTAATAAGCTGCTACCGCCGAGAAATTACGCCTGCTGGCCGGCAACGTAGAGGCGCAGGGCGCGCTCGGCGGCGTTTTCCAGGTTCGCTGCGCCCTCCGCGAGCGCCTCATCGAGCGTGCAGGGCCGATCAACAATCGGCACCAGACCAACGAAACCATGCTCGTACAGATCCTCGACGCCTTCGCCAAGCTTCCCCGCGAAAGCAATAATCGGCACGCCGGCGGGCTTGGTGCACCCAGCGCCCGCACCAGCCGCCGCGGCGAGCCGCGCCACCCCGGAAAGCGTTTTGCCCATGAGGGTTTGGCGATCCATGGCGCCTTCCCCGGTGAGAACCAGGTCCGCGCCGGCCATCGCCTCGGCCAGCCCCACGGTTTCCATCACCAGATCCACCCCGGATTCCAGACTGGCACCCAGCAGCAAAAATGCGAAGCCGAGGCCGCCGGCCGCCCCCGCACCCGGCGTCTCTTGCACGTCCATCTTCCCAGCAACGGTCGCAAAATTACGCAGCACCCCATCCAGGAATTCCACATCCTCCGGCGACGCGCCCTTCTGCGGCCCATAAATCGCGGAAGCCCCGCGCTCGCCAAGCAGCGGATTATCCACATCGCAGGCCACCCGGATGGCCACTCCAGCCAGGCGCGAATCCAAACCACTGAAATCCGCACGCGCCAGCCGCGCCATTTCCGCCGGGGTGGTGCCCAGCTCGGTGGCGGCGTCGTCGTAAAAACGTGCGCCGAGTGCGGCGAGCATCCCGGCACCGCCGTCGTTCGTGGCGGAACCACCCAGGCCCACCAGAATTTCGGTGGCGCCCTCGTCAAGCGCCCGCGCGATAAGCTGCCCCACCCCGGTGCTATCCGAGCGGCGAATATCGCGTTCCTCGGGGCGCAACTGGTCCAAGCCCACCGCGGCGGCGCTTTCAAAAATGGCGCGCTCCCCCGCGAGCGCCAGCTCGGCCGTCACGGTAGCCCCGCGCACCCCGGCCACCGGAAGCGTAATAACGCGGGCGCCCAACGCATCGGCAATGGCGCGGGCGAAACCTTCGCCGCCGTCCGCCATCGGGACTTGCACGCATTGCGCATCGGGAATAGCCCGCCGCGCCCCGGCCGCGAGCGCCGCGGCCGCCCGGGCCGCCGTCATGGATTCTTTGAAGCTATCGGGGCAGCACACAATTTTCATGGCAGAGCCTTTCACGCTGGTATCTACGGTTTCGCCGTGCTGAGTCACGCGAATGCTAAAGCTATCGAAAGCTACAGAAACACTAATCGAAAAATACGCGGGGCACGCGAACGCGAGGAAATGGAGAAAACCCGCGCCCGCGCACCCCGCGCGATAGGAACACTGGTTGCTAGGAACTAGCGTATGCGGTCGCTGACTTAGCGCACCAGTGCTGGCTTCTTATTATCGAACGTCCAGCCGGGGATGAGGTACTGCATGCCGATGGCGTCGTTGCGTGCCCCGCCGCCTTCCACCTTCTCCTTGTAGAGTTCGTGCGCCGCGAGGATCTGGTCCATATCGGGCTCGATGCCCAGGCCCGGGCGCTGCGGGATCGTGAGCTTGCCGTCCACGATCTTCAGCGGTTCCTTGGTGAGGCGCTCCACGCCTTCCTGCCAGATCCAGTGGGTGTCCAGCGCATTGTATTCGCCCGGGGCCGCCGCGCCGCAGTGGGCGATCTGGGCCAGGGAGATATCGAAGTGGTTATTGGAGTGGCAGCCCCAGGTCATGCCCATATCGTGGCAGAGCTGGGCCACGCGCACCGAGCCGCGCATTGTCCAGAAGTGCGGGTCGGCCAGCGGGATATCCACGGATTGCAGGGTCAGCGAGTGGGTCATCTGGCGCCAGTCGGTATTGACCATATTCGTGGCGGTGGGCAGGCCGGTGGCCTTGCGGAACTCGTTGAGGATCTCGCGGCCGGAGAACCCGTTTTCGGCACCGCAGGGATCCTCGGCGTAGGTGAGGATGCCGACCTTGTCCTTGCACAGCTCGATGGCTTCCTTGAGGGACCATGCGCCGTTGGGGTCGAGGGTGATACGAGCCTCAGGGAAGCGTTCCTTGAGGGCCACAATCGCCTTCATTTCTTCGGCGCCTTCCAGCACGCCGCCCTTGAGCTTGAAGTCCTGGAATCCGTAGAGATCGTGGGTGGCTTCCGCGAATTTCACGATCGCTTCGGGGGTGAGGGCTTCTTCGTGGCGGATGCGGTACCATTCCACATCCGAATCCTTTTCGCGCAGGTAGGGCAGGTCCGTTTTATCCGGGTCGCCCACGTAGAAGAGGTAGCCGAGGGCCCGCACCTGGTCGCGCTGCTGGCCTTCGCCCAGGAGCGCGGCAACGGGCACGTTGAGGAACTGGCCGAAAAGATCCAGGGTGGCTGCTTCCAACGCGGTGACGGCGTGGACGGTGGTGCGCAGGTCGAAGGTTTGCAGGCCGCGCCCGCCGGCATCGCGATCCGCGAAGCGCTCGCCCACTTCACGCAGGAAATTATTGTAATCGGCGAGGGAACGCCCCAGCACAATATCCTTGGCGTCCTCGATGGTGCGAGTAATTTTCTCACCGCCGGGGACTTCGCCGATACCAACGTTTCCACTGGAATCTTCCATCACCACCACGTTACGGGTGAAGTAGGGGCCGTGCGCGCCCGAGAGGTTGAGTTCCATGCAGTCGTGGCCGGCAACCGGGTAAACATCGATTTTCTTAATTGTGGGAACTGACATCGTTGTCTTTCTTGTTTGGGCGCTGCGCGAATTGGGTGCGCGGCGCGAGTGGGTACGTGGGAGGTACAGGTGGTACGGGTAGTGCAGGTAATACGGGTAGTACGACGACGCCGCCAGCTGGCCGCCGGCCGGCCGGTCAGGGGAGGTTCCTTTCCGGCCGGGCCGGCGCGGTAGCCAGCCGCATCATGCCGGCCGCGCGGCTAGGAGTCACATACCCGCGGCCGGCGGGTGCTTTACTCGGGCAGGCCCGGGTGCAGCTCGATATTCGCGAGCTTCTCGTAGAAGCGCACGAGGGAGGAGTGGTCCTCACCGGCATGGTCATCGCCCTCGAGTACCGACATCATCTCGCGCACCTGGGCGGTGAGCGGAAGCGCGGAATTGACCCCGTGGCCGGTGTCCATGACGTTATTGAGGTCCTTAATATGGAGGTTGATGCGGAAGCCCGGCTTGAAATTGCGGGCCAGCATCATGGGAACCTTGGCATCCATCACCGTGGAGCCGGCCAGGCCGCCGCGGATGGCGCGGTACACGGCTTCCGGATCCACCCCGGCCTTCTGGGCCATGGTGAAGGCTTCGGCGCAGGCGGCAATATTGATCGCCACGATGGCCTGGTTGGCCAGCTTGGCAATATTGCCGGCCCCGATGGGCCCCACGTAGGTCACGTCCCCGGCCATCACGCCGAGCACGTCCTTGACCTCGTTGAAGAGCTCTTCTTCGCCGCCGACCATCACGGACATGGTGCCGTCAATGGCCTTTGGTTCACCGCCGGAGACCGGGGCGTCCAGCATCCGCACGCCGGCCTTTTCCAGGCCCGCGGCCACTTCGCGCGAGGCGAGGGGCGCGATGGAGGACATATCAACGTAGATGAGCCCTTCGCGAGCCCCTTCGATAATGCCGCCTTCGCCCAGGGCCACCGCCTTGACGTGGGGGGAATTCGGAAGCATGGTGATGACCAGGTCGGCCTTCTCCGCCGCTTCCTTACCGTTGGCAACGGCGGTTGCTCCGGCTTCCACCACCTCGGCAACAGCTTCGGCATTGTGGTCGTTCACGAAGAGTTCGTGGCCGGCCTTGAGGAGGTTCTTCGCCATGGGCTTGCCCATAATGCCAAGACCGATAAATCCGATCTTCATGGAGTTTTTCCTTCCTTTTTGTATGATCGTCAGGTTGGTGTTTCCAACGGGCGGAGCGTGTCACGTGGGGTGGGGCGCTCCGTTTTTATGTTCCGTTTTCCATGCGCACCGTTCCTCGCGGGGGTGGGGCGACGCCGCAGCTGCGCCGTCGTACCCCCTATTTCTCCGGCGTTAAGCCGGAACCACGAGGCTCAGCAACAGGCAGGCGCCCAGGCCGAGCACGGAAAGCAGGGAGGTGTAGGTGGTGCGGACCTTAATGGTTTCCGCCACCGAGAGCCCGAGGAATTCCTTGAACATCCAGAACCCGGGGTCGTTGACGTGCGAGGCCATAATGGAACCGCACGCGGTTGCCAGGGTCATAATTTCGGGGCTCACCCCGCCGCCGGCGATCATCGGCACCGCGATACCGGCCGCGGCCACCACGGCCACCGAAGCCGAACCGAGGGCCACGCGCATAAGCGCGGCAATAAGCCAGGCGATAATAATCGGGGAGAGGCTGAGGTTTTCGGTAATGGAAAGAATGTAATCGGAAATGCCGCCGTTCTTGAGCACGGCCGCGAAGGCGCCACCACCGCCGATGATGAACACAATCATCGCAATGGACTTCACCGAAGCCGCGCAGGACGCCATGATCTTATCCATCGCCACCTTGCGGACCAGGCCGAAGTAGGCCACCGCAACCAGCAGGGAGATCATGAGGGCGAACCAGTCGTGACCGATGAAGGCCATTACCTTGGTGACCGCGTGTTCGTGGCCCAGGGTCACCTCGAGGATGGCGTGCCCGCCGATGAGGATAACCGGGAGGGCGGTGATGCACAGCGAGGCCCAGAAGCCCGGCATTTCTTCGTCGGTCCATTCCTTTTCGTTGACCAGGCCGGCCGGCGGGCGGGCGGTCACGGACTTGACGAAGGGCAGGCGCGGCCACATGATCGCGACCACGGCGCCCAGCGGAATGGCGAAAATAAGACCGTAGAGCATGGTCAGGCCGATGGAGGCGTCGTACATATTCGCCACGGCCGAGGGGCCCGGGTGGGGCGGGAGGAAGGAGTGCATCGTGGACAGCGCGATCGCCATGGGCATCGCCAGCCACATAACCGGGATCTTGTAGGCCCGGCACACGGCGAAGACGATGGGGATGATGATGACGAAGGCGGTCTCGTAGAAGAGCACAACACCCACGAGGAAGGACACGATAACAATTGCAAGCTGGGAATGCTTGATTCCGAACTTGTTGATCATGGTGGTGGCGAGGCGGTTTGCCGCGCCCATATCCGCCATGAAAACGCCGAGCATGGCGCCGAAGCCGAGGAGCAGCACGAGTTTACCGGTCTGCCCGCCCACGCCCGATTGGATGACGTCAAGGAGTCCCTTGACTTTCTCACCCTTATCGTCGACGGTTGCCAGGAGAGGCATACCCTGCGCCATGCCCACCACGACCGAGACGATGACGAGGGCAATAAAGCCATTCATCTTCAGCACGATCATGAGGAACAGGAGAAGAGCAATGCCAAGTGCGAGGATTACTAGTGGCATGGTTTTTCCTTAGTTTCCAATCTCATCACTGAGAGAGCCGGATGCGGCGCTGCGGGAGCCGCGCGGCGAGGCGTGCCATAGGCACAGCTACGCCGCAGGTATCGGCAGCACCGCGCGGCACGTTGAGCCGCGAGCGGCTTAGATATTGGTGACCGCTTCGACGGCCTTTTCGAGCGCCGGGCGGAATTCGGGGGCAAGTTCACGGGCCGGTGCGAAGCAGTAGCCCGCTTCCACACCCGCCATGCGCAGGCCTTCTTTGAGGACCACCGGGAAGGTGGCCACGTCCACGAGGTTGCGCAGCGGCGAGAGCGCATTTTGCAATTCGAGGGCGCGTTCGCGGTTGCCGGCGCGGTATTCGTTGTAAATGCTGGAAACGAGCTTGGGCGCAATATTCGCGGTGGAGGCGATGGCGCCGGCGGCTCCCAGGCACAGGGCCGGGTAGATGAGGGTATCGCGGCCCATAATCACATCGAAATCATCGGGGAGTTCGCGGATATAGTCCCCGGTCAGGGTGAGATTCCCGGCCGAATCCTTGATGCCGATGATATTGGGGACATCCACCAGTTCGAGCATGGTTGTCAGGGCCACCGGGACCTGGGTGCGGCCCGGGTTGGAGTACACCAGGATGGGCAGATCGGTTTCCGCCGCGATGTTCTTATAGTGTTCGACCAGTTCGGACTGGGTGGGGGTCATGAAGTAGGGGGTGAGGACCGAAAGAGCGGATACCCCGCCCACTTCTTGGACCATATGCGCGGTTTTAATGCAATCGCGCGTGGTAATTTCCGAGGCGCCGGCGTAGACCGGGACCCGGCCATTGGCCTGCTCCACGGCAATTTCAACAACGCGGCGCTTCTGGGCATTATCGAGACCGTAAATTTCGCCGGAGCTGCCGAGCACGAAAATGCCGTGCACGCCGTTGGTAATCGTGTAGTCAATGACGTCGCGCAGACCCTGCTCCAGCAAGTTTCCTTCGCGATCTAAGGGAGTGACGAGAGCGGGAATCACGCCTTCTGCATGGAACTCCATAGTTCTCCTTGGTTGCGGCTTCAGTTTCGACTTCAGCAACGAAGTGCGAAACTTTGTGGACAGTCAGCTACGTATGTAGACACTAGTATTAAAACGCGATAGCGGTACTACAGGCTGGGACTAACGTCTGAGGTATGCGGAGCGACACAGGTATCCAGCGGCGCAGTTCCGGGGAACTTGTTGCGCTGTCCTTTACTATGGAACCTAGGAAAATGGAAGAAATCATCGTGGTACCGTGGCATCTCTGAGGTACCCCACAGCGCGTGGCGTCTCACCGCTCGCCGTGGTACCGCGGCTACGAAGGTGTTGGATTCGTTTGAGAGCTACAAGCACAACTAGTGGCGGTGTTCGCCCCGTAAAATCTGCCTCGCGCACGGTTGACCTGCTCGAATTCCTCGGCAGGCGCATTGCCGACCCGCCGCGCCTGGCGGAAATCTGCACGGAGTTAGATGCGCCACGCTCCTCCACCTACGCGCTGCTGCGCACCCTCATCGACGCCGAATGGGTGCAGGCCACCTCCACGGATCGCTATATGCTGGGCATTCGCGCGCTCACCGTGGGCACGGCCTATATCGACGCGGATCCCTACGTGCGGATCGTGCGCCCGATTCTGGTGGACCTGGCGAAGGAGCACGGGGAAACCTTCCACATGGGCCGCTTCGATAACGCGGAAATCGTGTATCTGCTTACCCAGCAATCCGACCGGTCCACCCGTACCTATTCGCGCGTGGGGCGCCGCCTGCCCGCCGCGGCCACCGGGCTGGGCAAGGCGGTGCTGGCCCACCGCCCCGAGGACATTCCGGAGGAGCTGGTGGAGCTGACCGCGCGGACGATCACTTCGCCCACGCAGCTGCGCAAGAACCTCAAAGAAACCGCCGCACGCGGGTACGCCATTGATAACGAGGAAAATACCCTCGGCCTGCATTGTGTGGCATTTTCCCTCCCCTACGAAAGCCCGGTGCGCGACGCTATTTCTTGCTCGGTTCCTAGCGTGCGCTGGAGTGCGGAGCGCGAAGCGGAGCTTGCGGCCGCCATGCGCACGGCCGTCAATCGGATTCTCGATTCCGCGCCGATTGCGTAGCAGGGGTTCCGCGGCGCGGTAGTGTTGCGGCGTTTGCGTAGCGGGGGTTCCGCGCCGATTGCATAGCGCAGATTCAACGGCGCGGTAGTGTTGCGGCGCGCGTTAGCGTAGCGCGCGCCGCCGCGCGTTTTTAACGACGACGCCGCCACCTGGCTTTCTCCCTATTAGCCGCGAAAGTGCGCCACGTGGGGACTTATGTCACATTTGCTATGGTCTACATGTGTAGATACTTGTACTGCCGGTAAATATGATGGCGTCGTGTGTATACCACTGCACGGGCGCCTTTCCGGCATATCTCAGGCAGACCCCAAGGCAAAGGAGCATATTGTGAGCCGGGATACCATCGCACACGTGAAGCTTTCCCACGTTATTTTGCCGCTGAACAACCCGATTTCTGACGCGAAGGTGTTCACCGGGCGGCAAAAGCCCATGACGGAGGTGAATTTCCTCTTCTGCGAGATTGAAACAACCGACGGTCATTCCGGAGTTGGTTTTTCGTATTCGAAGCGGGCGGGTGGGCCGGCCCAATTCGCCCACGCTTCCGAGGTTGCCGATAACCTCATCGGCGAAGATCCCAATGATATTGACCGGCTGCGCGTGAAGTTGCTGTGGGCCGGGGCTTCGGTGGGGCGTAGCGGGGTGGCGGTGCAGGCCATTGCCGCCATTGATGTGGCCCTGTGGGATTTGAAGGCGAAGCGGGCCGGGCTGCCGCTCTCCAAGCTTATTGGCGCCCACCGGGATTCCATCCGCACCTACAACACCTCCGGCGGCTTCCTTTCCTCGCCGCTGGAAGAAGTGATCGAGAATGCGCTGGCTTCCAAGGAGAAGGGTATTGGCGGCATCAAGATCAAGGTGGGTCACCCGGATCACGAGGTAGATTACACCCGCGTCAAGGCGGTGCGCGAGGCGCTGGGCGATGACTTCCCGCTTATGGTGGATGCGAATCAGCAGTGGGATCGCCCCACCGCGAACCGCATGTGCGAGTGGCTGGAAGAATTCAATCTGGTGTGGATTGAGGAACCGCTAGATGCCTACGATTACGAAGGCCACGCGGAGCTCGCGCGGCGTTTCATCACTCCGATTGCTACCGGTGAGATGCTCGCTTCGGTGGCCGAGCACGTCAAGCTCATCGAGAACCACTCCTGTGATTTCATTCAGCCGGATGCTCCGCGCGTGGGCGGCGTTTCGGAGTTCCTCAAGCTGACGAAGCTGGCCGAGCATGCCGGCCTGCAGCTCGCCCCGCATTTTGCCATGGAGATCCACTCCCACCTGGCGGCCACCTATTCCCTGGAACCGTGGGTGGAGCACTTCACCTGGCTGGATCCGCTCTTCAATGAGCATATGGAAATCAAGGACGGCCGCATGATTGTTTCTGACCGGCCCGGCCTGGGAGTGACGCTTTCCGATCAGCTGCGTGCCTGGACGGTGAATACCTTCGAGATCGGCAAGCGGCCTTAACAGGAACGAGTCCCCATCAACCGTTCGGCAACCATGGGTCACCTCGAGATGAACAACAGTTCATCTCGCAGTCAAACCTAAGGAAAACTGGGGCGTGATTGACGGCTATACGCTGACAATCACGCCCCAGGGGTACTAATTTTCACTTCGTATAGCGAGGTTTCGCCTCCGATATTTATAGCCGACCGCGTAGCCCACTGCGAGGATAACGACGGCGAATCGCGTCCACGAAGAATTCTGTATTACGAGCAGTGCTATTGCACTTGCCATATAGAATCCCGCGTGGAGGATTTCCGTGAGACCTTCCCGCCGCCGCCAGGAAAAACTCCACAGCGCTACAGGAAATAGAAGAACGGCCTCAAGAATAACCGGGATATCAGTCCATCCCCCCTGCTCAAGATTGGCAGCGAGGGCTACCAGGATTCCGCCCCACACCCCCTCCGGGAATAGACGCCACCACATCGTTCCTCCTTATTCCACGGAGCTTCAATTCTTGCCGCATTCGGAGTTCCGTCATCAGCGACGCAACTTGTCGAAATTCTTGCGAAGAAGCGTATCTCATATCAGATACATTATTAACATACACGTCAGTGCAGTATTTGAGCAATGTTTCAATCGGAGGGTGGATTATTTTTCGACCGTCGATTCTGCGTTTTTCGGCAGTCACCCACGACTGAGTATTTCCCGGGCAACGGCGTGGGCAAGGAACACAATGGCCAGTTGGCCCCGGGGTGGGCGGAAAATCCGCCCACCCCGGGCGTCGTCGTATTTAATGCGCGCGTATGTGATACGCGACGTTTAGCGCGCTACTTAACGCAGTACTTAATGCGCGCGTATTTATGCGCGTACTTCGCGCAGCAGCGTCGCGATTTTCTCCGAATCCTCCGCGCTCAGCGGGACCTGCGGGGCGCGCATCAACGGCGAGCACTCCACCCCGCACAAACGCACACCCTCCTTAATCGCAGCAATGAAAATATCACCGATCTCATACACCGCAGCCAAACGCGTAATCTTCCCCAACTCCGTGGCCGCGCGCGTAACATCCCCGGCCTCATACGCCGCATGCATCGCCGCAAACACCTCAGGAATCAAATTCGTCAGGCCCGAGAGCACCCCGGCCCCGCCACACACCCTATTCCCAATGTAATACTCATCAAAACCAGAAAGCACCGCGAAATCCGGGCGCACCTTCCGCACCTCGCGAATCACCCGCCGGGTATGGCTCTGGGTATCCACCGTATCCTTGAGCGCCACAATATTTTCGTGCCGAGCCGCCAGCTCAGCCACCAACTCCGGACTCAAATCCGCACCCGTACGCTCCGGGAAGTTATAAAGCATAACAGGAAGCTGCGTCGCGCCCGCAACCTCGTCATAAAAATCAAGCGCCCGCCCGTGCGAATGCCCGAAATAGAAGGGCGGCAGGGCCACCACCCCATCCACACCAGCCGCCTCAGCAGCCGCGATATTCTCCAGCACCTCACCCAAACGCGCCGCGCTCACCCCGGCCAGCACCTGGAAACGCCCCGCGGCCTGCTTGACCGCGAACTTCAAGAACTCGGCCTTCTCCTCGGTCGAGAAAGAGAAAAACTCCCCAATCGAGCCGAAGAAGAGCACCCCGTTGAGCCCGGACTCGGCAAGACGATCAATATGGGCAGCCATCGCCGGATAATCAATCGCACCCGAATCGTCGATCAACGTGACCGACGGGCAATACACACCAGAAAACATTCCAACCCCTTGTCAGTGGCGCGCGGCCGGCCACCCCGAATGGGCGGCATGCCGCGACAGTCGTTCATACATCTATTATGGAACTAAGTTCCACCTAATGGGACTGGACGGGGCTTGCGCTACGTCACATTTCGCGGCCGTTTCGGGTAGTTTCCGGCCGTTCGGGCTAGTTCCGGGCCTCTTCACGAAGTTTCGCACCACTCCGCTGAACGGTGCAGCCGAACGGTTCTGCTAGCACTCCACCACATTGACCGCGAGCCCGCCCTCCGAAGTTTCCTTGTATTTGGAGAGCATATCCATCCCGGTTTGGCGCATGGTTTCCACCACCGTATCAAAGGAAACGGTGTGGGAGCCGTCGCCCCACAGCGCGATATAAGCAGCATTAATGGATTTCACCGCGGCCATGGCATTGCGTTCGATGCAGGGGATTTGCACCAGGCCGCCCACGGGATCGCAGGTGAGGCCGAGGGAGTGCTCCATAGCAATTTCCGCGGCATTTTCCACCTGGGCCGGGGTGCCGCCCAGGGCCTCGGCGAAACCGGCGGCCGCCATTGCCGAAGCTGAACCGACTTCACCCTGACAGCCCACTTCCGCCCCGGCAATCGACGCATTCGTCTTAATAATTCCGCCGATAGCCGCCCCGGCGAGCAAAAAATTATACATTCCTTCGCGGGTTGCTTCGGGCACGAAACGTTCATAATACGTGAGGACCGCGGGAACGACGCCGGCCGCGCCGTTCGTCGGCGCGGTGACAATCCGGTGGCCGGCCGCATTTTCTTCGTTGATCGCCAGGGCGAAAAGATTCACCCACCCGAGGGCTTCCAGCTGGTCCGCGCGATGCCCCGCCGCGGTTTTTTCCTCCAGCTCACGAGCCAGCCCGGGGGCGCGCCGCTTCACGCGCAGCCCACCCGGAAGAGTCCCCTCCGTGGCAATACCGGCTTTAATGGCCTCGTCCATGACCGCGTGCACCCGATCCATATGGGCAATAACCGCCGGCTGCGGGCGCAGCGCGGTTTCATTAGCGAGCGCGAGTTCAGAAATGCGCATGCCAGTTTCGGAACAGAGCTCCAGCAGCCGAGCGGCGGTGAAAAATGGGTAGGGGACCGCGGTCTGGGCGGCGTCGGCCTGTTCTTCCGTGGCGAGCGGCGCCACCCGCGGTTCGGCCGGATCGCCCAGCTCTTCCATCACGAAACCGCCACCCACCGAATAATACGTATGTTCAGCGAGGAGCTCCTCGCCCGCCCAGGCGCGCAAGGTTAACGCATTTACGTGGTAGGGCAAAATATCGCGCGGGCGAAAAATAATATCGCGGTCGCGCACGAACGGTGTGGGGGCGAAACCAGGCACGGTGAGGGTGCCGGACGCATCGATAGCGGCTTCCATGCCGTCCACCACCGCGATGGACACATTTTCCGGGCTGTAGCCGGATAGCCCGAGGAGGACCGCGCGGTCGGTATTATGCCCGCGCCCGGTGGCGGCGAGGGAACCGAAAAGATCCACACGCAGGCTCGTGATGCGGGCGCCCGGGGCGCGGGCGGCCAGCAGGGTTGCGAAATGCAGCCCGGCGCGCATGGGCCCCACCGTATGCGACGACGACGGGCCTATCCCCACCCGGAACATATCACATACCCCCAGGGGATTCGCGCGGGTTTCCTCCTCCCCGGATTCGCCGATAGTCCCGGTTACTTGCGTTTCGCCGGCGAGGATGGCGGCGGGCAGGGCGGTGTGCGGGGTGCCGGGGTGACGTTCGCTGAGGGAGACCGGGACGGTATGTGCGGCGTCGTCGAAATCAGGATTGAGCCTTAAACGCGAGGTCATACATGTCCTTCCGGTTGCTGGTCACGCACCGTTTGTGATCATACGGCAAGTGGCCGGGAGCTGCGCGCCCCCGGCCACTTTTGTGCCGCGCCTGTGTGGCTAGCCGCCTATGCGGCTACTGCCCCCAGGCTACTTGCCCGCCGGGCCTTCCCACCCGGGAACCAGCTGGTTCGGGCAGGTCTGCAAGTACTGGGCGAAAGCATCGTGCTCGGCCTGGGTGACGGTCAGCCCGTAGGTGGCCTTCACGCCGATCTGCCGCGCGACGTACTGGCAGGTGAAGTTCTTGTTCGCGGGAACCCATTCGGCGGCGGAACGCCCGGCCTTCTCCTTGGCCTGGTCCGCGGACACGGCCTGCATATTGCGCGGGTCGCTGGCGAAAGCGGCGCGCTGCTCGTCCGTGAACTGGTTGGCTCCCGAAGCCCAGGCGTTATCGAGGCTGACGATGCGGTCCACCACCACGGTCTTGGTGCCGGCTTCCGGGCGCGCGTAATCAACCATATTCCCGGTGTAGCTATCCACCAGGGTGCCGTAGGCGATGCCGCAGCCGGAGGTACCCGGCTGCACGCCCACGTTCACGAGGTCACGGCGCAGAATGTCCGTGTAGACGTTACATTCGTCTTCGTTCAGCCCGGCCGCATCGGGGCCGAACTTCGCCGGATCGGCCTTATCGGTGGCGGAAGGTTCGGCAACCGTGAGGGTGCCGAGAAGCTCGGTTGCGCTTTGCGGGTGGGCCGGGTTCGGGATGACTGCCGGGAGCTTTTCCGGCGGGGTTTCCGAAGCGCCGGGAGTGACGACGGCGGAGCTAGCGGCAGGTGAAGTAGCGGGAGCGGAGGTGGCTGCAGCCTCATCACTACTCTTGGTGCATGCCCCCATCATCCCCGCGAGAATCGCCAAGGACCCCATGGCGGCGGCGCACTTCGCGAGCGAGGTGCGGGCGGTGGTGGATGCGCCGTGGCCGGCGCTGCCAAAACTAGTGCGTGGCATGACTTCCTTCTCTTTTCGTTCTCTTCTCGAATAGATAAAACTGCACGACGCCGAAACGTCGCGTGACAATGGTAGACAAGCAACCGCGCGGATTCAAAGGCGGGGCACATGGTGGAACACCAGGTGAACGCGGTGGCTGGGGTGCGCGGCGGTGGTGGTATGCTGCGGGCTGGTTTGCGGCGCGAGGTGTGCGCGAGCGGCGCAGCGGGGCAGGCGCGGCGCAGCGGGGCGTGCGCGTGGTACGACGACGCCTTCACGACGCCAGGCCCGGGCCGGGGCCACCGTTCAGCACCACAACCCGTTCCACCTCACAAATATGTATTGCGACTACAATTCATTTATTGTAAATTCAAGATATACACGTAGATCCGCGACGGTGAAACAGCCTGTATGAACCGATACATATATGGTTCCGCCACCGGTTTCTAACACAGTGAAAGAAGTGAGCAATGCGGCTTACAAAATCGTTCAGTTCAGTAATTGGAGTATGTCCCGCTCGGCCACCTTCGTGATGCGGTTATCCGAAATTAGCCACTGAGAGTTTTCTATAGAGCGGAGAGAAAAATGGCCGGCCCACATATCAAAGAGTCACGTTTCTGGCGGTATTCCTTGTATGCCATGCCAATTATCCTGCCCCTGGCATTTTGGGCATCGTGGGACATGATTACCGGTCCGGAGTCACGAGGACTTCAAATAGCCCTCGGCATCGGCTTCGCCATTTTCATCTACATCGATGGCGCGATTCTCTTCTGGTGGAACGCGTGGTGGCAAAATCATTGGAAGACTAAGGATTCCCGCCGATGAGACAAAACCCGGCACGGGCGGGCATATATAAGTTTCGAGCTGTACTGCATCCGTAACACAATCGAAGTACACCCGTGAAAACAAGGTGCCCCGCCCGGAGCCAGAACCGATACTGGCCGGGTGGGGCACCTATTCGCAGCACGTGACATCACGCGCCGCCATCTAATGTCTGCATACCACTACTTCACCGCATGCCGCGCGCGGGAACGCCCGAGAACAACCGCGCCGCCGGCGAGCATAAGAAGCGTTGCCGCACCAATAGCACCGCTCATATCGCTTCCGGTCTCGGGAAGTTTCTGAGCGGGAGTTGCATTCTTCGCCGCTGCTCGCTTCGCGGTAATCGTTTTATTTTCTTCCGCGGAATGCTTCGCCTCCGGCTTGCCAGCCGGCTGGGACGGCGACGGCGCAACGGGCGCCTGTCCCGGATTCTCGGGAACCGCAGGCTTCTCCGGGTTGTTCTTCGGGTTCTCCGGCTTCCCAGGTTTCTTCTCGGGCTTCCCAGGTTTCTGCTCCGGAGTCGGGGCCTGCTGACGCGCCAGTTCCAGATCCCGCTGTGCCGCTCGCAAGGCAAGCTCCGCCGCGGTCAGCTCCTGCTGTGCCTCTGCCTGGGCTTTCAGTGCGGACTCCTCCGCTTCACGAGCCGCCTCAAGCGCGAGCGTCGCCTTAGCGTGAGCATCCTGAGCCTTGAGCAGTTCCGCCTCGGCCGCCTGCGCCTTTTCCGTGGCCAGCCGAACATCCCGCTGCCGTTCGTCGTAGGTATTCGACGCGTCGGCGAGCCGGGTCAATTCGGCTTGCTTCTGGGCAGCGGTCGCGCGTGCTTCATTGAGGGTGCGCACCGCTTCCGCGGCAACTTCGCGCGCCTTATCCGCAGCCGCCTTCGCCTGAGCTCCTGCCTCCTTGGCGGCCTCCGCGGTGGCCTGTGCCGCGGTCATATCCTTTTCGGCCTTTGCGAGTCTCTCCGTGGCCTGCACCCAGGTAGGTTCGAGTTCCGCGACGCGTTCCTTGAGCGCACTCACCTTCTCGGTAGCATCGCTTGCTGTCTTATTAGCCGCATCGCGCTTGCCCTCCGCTTCGCGTACCGGAGCTTCGGCTTTTTCAAGCGCTTGTTTCTGAGCGGCAACAGCTGCGTCCATCTTCTCTGCCGCAGCTGCCAGCTGCTCCTGCGCAGCGGCAACTGCGAGCGCTGCTTCCTTTGCCTTTTGAGTAGCTTTTTCAGAGTCAGCCTTCGCAGCCACGAGCTCCTGCGCCCGCTGCTCCGCGACCGCCTGCGCCTGCTGCGCCCTCTGAGCTGTTTCTTCCTTCGTGGCTACGGCTTTCTGGTACGCATCCTTTTTCTGCTGCGTTTCTTCACGCGCCGCTGCCAGCTTCGCTTCAGCCTCTCGATGCGCCGCTTTCGCTTCTTCAAGAGCCTGCTGCTTTTGTTCAGTTACCTTCGCCGCTTCCTCGACTTTTTGCTTCTGCTGCTTGGCCAGATCCTTCACATCGTCATTGTTCTCAGCCAACTTCTCGAGATTTTCTAGCTGTTCGCGCTTCATCTTCTCGATCTTTTGCGCATCCGCGAGCGCAGTCTCGGCATCTTTCTCAGCAGCTTGCTTTTCGGTTTCCTCTGTTACGAGCCGACCCTCTTCTTTTTCAAGCTCCTCGATCTCCGATGCTAGCCGCGCTTCCTTCTGCTCAGCTTCCGCCTTAGCCGCCTCCGCTTCAGTCACGACCTTCTTCGCGACTTGCTCAGCTTCAGCAGCGGTGACCATCGCATCTTGTGCCTTGCTGGCCACCTCAGCCGCGGCATCCTTCGCCGCTTCCTTCGCCTTCACCTCAGCCTGGGCAGCCCAAACCGCGTCCGATTCCTTGCGGACCTTCGCAGCCTCAGCATCGATGACCGCATCACGCTGGGCCCGTGCCTTCTCCAGCTCCTCTTCAGCCTGCACCAGCGCCTCCAGCGCCGCGGTCTTCGCCTGCTCGAGCTGCGCGACTTCCTTGCCCAGCCGCTCCTTATCCGCCCGCGCCGCCGCGTCCACCTCGCGCGCCGTCGTCAGCTCAGCACCGGCCGCCTGCGCAGCCGCGGCCTTTTCCTTAAGCTCAGCTTCTTTTGCGGTGACGCCGCCCGCGGCTTCCCGCGCGCTCGCCTCCGCTTTCTCGTGGGCAATCTGCGCGGCAGCGGCTTTGTCGGCAGAATCTCTGGCCTGCTCAGCCGCCTGCGGGAGCTGGCCCTTCGCGGCTTTCCCCGTCTCACTGACCGCATCCGCGGCCTTCTGGGCGGCCTCCGCTTCCTTCGTGGCATCCGCGAGCTTCTGCTCACCCTGCGTTACCGCAGCTTGAGTTTGCTCCGCCGCTTTTTCGGCTTCCGCTGCCTTGGCTTTCGCTTCCGCGGCGGCCGCGGTGAGTCGCTTCACGTCAGCTTGGCGCGCCGCCACTGTTTCTTGGGCAGCTGCCACGTTCTTTTCTGCTTCGGCAAGGCTAGGCGCGGTTCGCGCGGCGGTAGCCGCGCCGGCGTCGTCGTTATTCTGCACCGGCTGCGCAACGGCGGCACCGGCGGGGAGCAGCGCTACGGCGACCCCCGCGGTGAGGGCGGCGGCGAGGGCGCGGTGAGTGTGGGTCCTCATGGTTATCCTTTGGTCTTAGAGTTAATTGAGATTTTTATGAGTGGGCGCGGCGGCCGCGAGCGCGAACGGCCATCGCGGCTCCGCCGGCCAGCAGCAAGAGCGAGGCCGCGCCGATGGCACTGCTGGTGTCACTGCCGGAAGCGGCCAGAGTCGGTTTGGCGGGGGCCTGGGTACGTGCGGGAGTGTCCGGGCGCGTGGCCGGTGCTGCGGGAGCCTGCGGTTGTGCCGAAGGCGCGGCGGGCTTCGCAGCGGGAGCCGTGGGAGATCCGGGCTGCGCCGGGGTACTCGGCTTCGTATCAGGCTTGGTCTCCGGCTTCACGCCGGGCTTGACCTCGGGTTTCACCTCGGGCTGGCCGGGCTTGACCTCCGGAGCGCCGGGCTTGGGTACATCCGGCTTCGGAGTGGGGGCATCCGGCTTGACCCCAGGCGTGCCCGGCTTCGTTCCCGGTTGATCGGGCTGGTCCGGCTGCGGAGCCGGTTTCACGCCCGGAACGTCAGGCTTGGGTGCGTCCGGCTTTGGCGCATCAGGCTTCGGGGCAGGGGCCTGCTGACGCGCCAAGGTGAGTTGCTGTTCGGCAGCATGCAAGGCGACCGTTGCCGCGCCGAGCTTCTTCTGCGCTTCGGCCTGCGCCGACTGCGCTTGCTGCGCGGCTTCGCGCGCCGCCGTGACGGCCTGGGTTGCTTTCTCATGCGCGGCCCGGGCCTGCTCTGCTTTTTCACCGGCAAGCCGAGCCGCCTCGGCAGCCTGTTGCAGGTGCGCGGCGCGCTCGTCGTACTTCTGAGCCGCGGCGATCAAGCTATCCAGCTGAGCTTGCTGCTGGGCGGCCGCCTTCTTCGCGTTATCAAGGTTGCGAGCGGTTTCCTTCTCAGCTTCCCGCGCGGCTTCCAGCTTCACGTTCGCAGCGCCAAGATCCTTCGTGGCCTGGAGGGCCGCCTCGCGCGCGGCGCTCACACCAGCTTTCGCCGCGGCGAGCTTCTTTTCTGCATCAGCCCAACCCTGCTTCAGCCCGTCTACCTGGGCCTTGAGGTCAGCGAGCTCCTTCGCAGTTTCCGCATGCTTATCGCGCTCGGCATCGTGTGTACCGTGCGCGGCCTTTACCTTCTCATCCTGCGCGGCTTTGGTTTTCTCTGCCTCAGCGTTCACTTCAGTGAGTTTCTGCTGGGCATTTTGCAGGTCCGTGGTTGCCCGCGTTGCTGCTACCTCCGCTTGCTGCGCGGCGGTTTTCGCCTGCTCAGCCGCGGTTTTCTTGCCAGCAACATCCGCGCTGAGATCCTTGGCCGTTTGCTGAGCTTCCTTTAGCTTTTGCCCAGCTTCATCCTTTTTAATAGTGGCGGAAACGCGTTCTTTCCTCTTCTCCTCAAGTTTGCTAAGCGTGTCCTCACGTTCCGCAGCTAATACTTCATATGCGGCCTTAGCCTCGGTGTAGACCTTCTTCTTTTCAGCCACCGTAGCTTCCAGTTTTTTCAGCTCGGCGCGGTGCTCTGCGAGACGGTCTTGCAAGGTTTTCTTCGCCTGGGGCGGAGCGGTCGTAAGTGCTAGCTCAACTTGCTTGATGTCTTGGCGTTTAGCAGCTTCCTTATTTTTCGCCTCATCGAGTGCCTTTTCGGCGTTATCCATAGGAGCCTTGAGCTTCTCCGCAGCCGCGACCTTCTGCTCAGAATCCTTCTCTAGCTGCCCGTGTTCCTTGGACAACCGTGCTTCATCCTGGCTAGCCTTCTCAACCGCGGCCTGAGCTTTCTGTTGGGCTTCATTGGCGGCTTGCAGCTTAGACTCAGCGGCCTTTTGCTCTTTCTCGGCAAGCTCCGCTTCCTGCTGCTTGGCATCTCGTTCAGCAGCCTTCTGCTCAGCAAGTTTCTGAGCCGCAGTCACCGCGCTGATCTCGGCATCGACCTTGATCTTGTCATTCTTGAGCGCTTCGTCGCGCTCGGCTTCGGCCTGGCGCAACTTCTCCTGCGCCTCATCAAGCTTCGTTTGTGCGGCCTTTTCCGCTTCGGCCAGCTGCTTGACTTCCTCACCCAGGCGCTTCTCCACAGCCTTGGCGGCGGTTTCAGCTTCCTCAGCTTTCGTCAAGGCTTTATTGGCAGCTTCTACTTCGGCAGCCTTTTCCTGCGCCAGCTTCTGCTGCTCGCCGAGTTTCTCGGTAGCCTGCTGTAGCTCGGCAGTCGCTTCATCATGCTTGGTTTTTGCGGCATCGGCGCGCTTGGCCGAGTCCTGCGCCTGAGCGCTGGCTTCCTGCAATTGGTTCTTGGCGGCCTCGCCCGCTTCTTTTACTTCCTCAACAGCCTGCTGCGCGGCATCGCGCTCTTTCTGGGCGGCACCAAGTTTTTCTTCTGCTTCCTGGGTAGCAGTAGCAGCGGCAGTAGCGGATTCTTCCGCCTTCTTGAGGTCATCCTGCGCGGCGGAATTCTTCTTGGTGGCCTGATCGAGTTCCGCCTGGCGATTCTGGACTTCAACCTGCGCCGCAGCCACATTCCGTTCGGCTTCCTCCACGCTCAGCGCGGGGCGCGCGGCGTCGGCCACGGGCACCTCGCCCGCTCCGGAAACCGGCTGCGCCTGCGCGGCGCCGGCCGGAACAAGTGCAACGGCTACCCCAGCGGTGAGAGCGGTAGCGACGACGCGGTGAGTCTGGGACCTCATCGTTATCCTTTCAAGGAATATACATCTAGGTGAGAGTGGCACCCTTTGCCTGGGCCACGATTTTACGGGGAACAGTTAATGGCAGAAAAGCCAGATTCGGCTTGGAATTGTCTGGGATTTTCTCGGGAATGCCACCGCATTTTCGCCATTCAGCACTCGCAAGCCCGCAAATAAGCGGATTATTGGTTAATTGCTATTATTTACATATACCCGCATTATTATTCCTTTAACTAGCGGTCGGGCCTTCTGGCCCATGTGACACCACCCCATATCACCCCATTTTGTGGCGCAGGTTACTAGAACGCCGTAGACTGGCGGTGGTGCAGGTTCACTCGCAGGCTGGGTGGCGCCCCGCTGCTGCGGCGTCGTCGTACCAACAACCACACGGGTACGCACGCCTGCATGAAGGAGGTAAGCATGAAACGTTTCGTTCTCGTACCTATGGCCTGTGCCGCGGCGCTACTCTTCGGCGCGTGTTCGGGCAGCGCCACGCAATCCGCGCCGCCAAACGCCGCGAGCGCACCGGCAAACGCACCCGCAGAAACCGCGAGCGCGGATTCACTTTCCCGCTGCGCGCCGGCGGAAATGGCGACCACGCTGGAGTATCAGGACGGCGGCGCCGGGCATCGGTATTACGTGCTGCGGGTGGAAAATACCGGCCGGGTGCCGTGCTTCATTCCGGCGCAGCTCGAGGTTACGCCCATCAGCGCCAACGGGAATATGTTTACCGAGCCGGCACCGGCGACCAGCGCGACCGGGGCGGATGTGGTGCTGGGGCCGGGCGAGCGCATCGCCATGGAGGTGGACGCTATTAATCCCGGCGCGATGTGCCCGGAGAAGATGGTGTCGGGTCTCGATCTTGCGGTGGGGTATCCGGGCACCAGCGTGTATTCCGTTTCCCACGGGGAACAGATGAATTCGTGTTCGTCCGGGGAGGCCACGGTGAAGGTTGGGGATTTTGAGGTGGAGTGAGCGCGGTTCAGTTGCAGGGGCTTGACCCGTAGAATAACAGCTGTGCAGCGTTGCACAAACGGGCGCCGCGCCCGCCGATCCGAGAAGGAGAACCCATGAAACGATTCGCTCCCCCAGCCCTGGCCCTCGCGAGCGCCTTCGCGCTCACGCTCGCCGGATGCACGAATTCTGGCGGTTCGGCCGCGTCGCCCGATTCCAGCGCGTCGGCTGCGAGCGCCACGCCCGCCACAGCACCTGCTCCGGAATTCGCGGCGCTGGCCAGCTCGGAACTCGCCCTCCCCGATTACCTCGCGCGGGCGGTGCGCGACGGCGATGGCACCTATCCCGGCAAAGAACCCGCCCAGGTCACCGTGCCCTTCACCAACGGCACCGCACTCCTCCACGACACCGAGCGCGGCACCCCCGCGCGCACACCCGTCGCCGCCGGTGCCACCCCGAGCGGCAACCTCTTCGAAATCCGCATGGACGATCTGGGCGCCACTACCGTGGGCGGGGTGCCCGTGCGCGGCGTGATTTTCACGAGCAGTATCCGCAGCGCCGGGCCCGAAGCGGCGCCGGAAACTCCGTCGGTCACCTTTGCGTGGTACGACGGCGCCAACCGGCCTATCGCCCAGATCATGCCCGAGGATTACCGGCATGGCAGCGCGCATGCTCCCCGAGTCGACGTAGTGGATATGCAGGCGGACCAGATCTCCCTGAGCTGGGCGCCGCTGGATAGTTTCGGTGGGCAGGCCAGCGTGCGTGGGCGTTTCACGTGGAACGGAAGCGAGTGGGTCCAGGATCAGGTCGAGTACACGCTGGCCGATGGCAGCGTCGTCGTGCAACCGAAAAACGCCGAGCTGGAGTCGCTCGCAACGGCGGAGAAGGCGCGGGAGGCCGGGATGTCCGGCGAGCTGGCCGGGCGCGTGTTCACGGCGGATACTCGGATCGCCGGGTGTTCACTGCGCGGGCCGGACTCGATCACGTACTTCCCCTACGCCTCGTTTATTGCGGATAACCGGGCGGATGTGGCGGCGGGTACCGACGCGAAGGCCGCAGCGGGCGAGCGCGGGCGCTCCTACTGGATCGGGGAGCCCGCGGAAACCGCGCCGGCCGCGGCCACCGATATTCTGTGTGCGCTGGATGGAAATGAGTTCGCCATTTTAGGCGGCAACCGCCGCGAGGCCGCCCAGCTGGTTCCCGAAACCCCGACCAAGCGTTTCGATTCTTACCTGGTGTTGGAGGGCAACCCGGCCGGCGAGGCGCGGTTGAAGGAAATCGTTGCTGCGGAGAATGATTCATGAGCACATACACGGCACGCGCCACCCGCGAGGCGGGCTGGTGGGTGGTCGAGGTGGACGAAGTACCCGGGCTCTTTACCCAAAGCCGAAAGCCTGAGGATATTCCGGATTTGGTGCGTGATGCCCTTGCGCTCTTCCCCCGAAGTGGAACGGGATCCGGCCAGCGCCCGCGTTCGCGTTATCCTTCCGGACTGAGCCAGCCCGCGGCAGACATGGCGAAGGCCGGGGGTCCACGCTCCCCCGGCCTTCTGAAGACTCTCGCGCTAGAACAGCGGATGAAATGGGAACCATCCGGGTTCATCTTGGCTGCGACTGAGCCTGTCCCCGGGAGATAACCAGTCTCCCGGCAGCGGAACGGGTCCACGCCTCCCGTTGCTTTCCGCTGACATGTTCTATATAACCCGAGGTTCCCTAAAATACCATGCACCAAGGCTGGAATTTTCCTGGGAATCTGAGACCGCTTCACCGCACTTGTTAAAGCTAGATACAATAGCCGTTGTTTGTAACACGCCGGGCGGACCCGGCCAGGCCAGCAGAGCCCAGCCGAACCGCGCGGGCCCAGCACAACCGGGCCCGCACCCCGGCCCACACATGTCGCGTTCCAAAGAAGGGAAGAGCCGTGCCGCATATGAACGTCGAGTCCTTCAACCTCGACCACCGGAAAGTTTCCGCACCTTACGTGCGGGTTGCCGATATCAAACACCTGCCGCACGGGGACGTCCTCACCAAATACGACATCCGCTTCTGCCAGCCCAATAAAGAACACCTGACCATGCCGGTCATCCACTCCATCGAGCATTCGTTCGCCGAATACTCCCGCAATCACAGCGATGCCGTGGTCGATTTCTCCCCGATGGGCTGCCAAACCGGCTTCTACCTGCTGCTGGCCGCCGAACCGAACGTGCCCGCCACCTGCGACCTGGTGGAACAAACCTTCCGCGATATCCTGGCCGCCACCGAAGTCCCGGCCGCGAACGAAGTCCAATGCGGCTGGGGCGCCAACCACAACCTCAAAGCCGCCCAGGAAGCGGTAGCCGCCATGCTCGCCGGGCGCGACACCTGGGAACAGGTGATGGCCAAGTGACCCCTACCCACACCCGCACCCGCTCCCTCGCCCCCGGCAAGACCCGGGCACGCGCCCTCATTATCGCAGCTCAAGACGAAGAAATCGTGCCGGTCCTCGCCGCCCTGCGCGCCGAACCTTTCTACGCCACCACCCCGGCCACCGCCGAATCCCTCCAGCCCATCTTCCCCACCGAACTGCGCGGGGCATCCGGCGTGAACGTGCCCACCGCCCTCGGCCCGATTCTCTGCATGCGCACCGGCGTGGGCCTGGTCGCCACCGCCTGCGCGCTCGGCTGGGCACTCTTCCGCTACCGCCCCGAAGTCATCATCTCGGCCGGGTCCGCCGGCGGCCTAGCTGCTGATATCCGGGTGGGCGACGTCGTCGCCGGAACCCGCTACCGCTACGGCCGCGCGGACGCAACCGTCTTCGGATACGCACCCGGGCAGGTCCCCGGCGCCCCCGAATTCTTCGAAGGCGACGCGACCCTGCTCGCCGCGGTCCCCGAGAACATCCGGCGCGGCGAAGTCCTCTCCTCCGACGCCTTCGTCACGGCCGCGAACGTGGAAGACACCCGCACCCGCTTCCCCGACGCGCTCCTCACCGATATGGAATCGACCGCCGCCGCGCACACCGCCGCGCTCGCGGGAATCCCCTTCCTCACGATCCGTTCCGCCTCCGATTTGTGCGGCCCGCAGGCCGGGATCGATTACCACATCGGCATCGACGAAGCCGCCGACCTCTCCGCCCGCGCGGTCACGGCCACGCTCGCGCGCCTCGCGGAAATCACGCCGTGGCTCGGCACCACCGCGGGTGGCTCGCGCGCCCGCCGCCTCACGCCGCGTTTTTCGCACCTCGCGCTCGAAGCCGCAATTCTCTACATTTTCGGCCGTGTCCACACCCCTGAGGGCGACGACGCCGCGGCACCCGCCGCCTCACTTGACCCGGAGATGGTTGCGGATGTGCGCACAGCGCTCGAAGATTCTGAGCTTAACGTGGACGAGGTGCTCGCCTGCATTGCCCGGGCGCAGGGCGCGATTGCGGCCGACCCACACCTCACCCTCACGGCGAAGCAGTACGACGCCGAACGCCTGGCCGTCACGGAACTCGCGGGAGCGGAATCCGGGCGCGGGAAACTGACCTGGCCGCCCACCTCGCAAACCGTCATTAAGCGTTTCTCCGGGTATTGGAACGAGGCACTCCAGGCGGTCGGGCTGGCGGTCAGCAACGGGCGCAAGCGCGGGGCCTTGAAATTTGACCGGGAGGACTACGTGGATGCACTGCGCAGCCACGCGATCGCGGCGCGGCGGAACGGCAAAACCGTCAGCTACAACGGGTACGTGGAATGGCTGGCCGATTCGGGCAACCAGGGCACCTACCCCTCTGGGGCCGCCATCCGCCAACGCTTCGGTTCGTGGTCCGCGGCGCTGGCGGAAGCCGGGATTAGCTAGCCGGCGCGCGGCGCGCTTAGTACACCTCGGTGGCGCCCACCTGGTCTAGCATCCACGCCACTTCTTCGGCGCGCTCGCGCCAGGCGTCGTAGCGCCCGGTTTTCCCGGCGTGCCCGGCTACCATCTCGATGCGCTCCAGGATGGGGCGCTCCGGGTTGGGCTTCGTTTTCTCGCGCAGCACCTGGACCCACTTGGTGGGCTCCACGTACAGCACCCGAATATCGTTGAGGGACGTGGTGGCCAGCACCGCCGGGTATTCCACCCCTTCGCGCACATTCTCCACCGGGCTGTACTCCTTCATATAGGCGTACACCTCGGGGGAAGCCACCGGGTTGCCCCATTCTTCCCATTCGCCCACCGTGAGCGGGAGTTCCGGTTTGAGGATCGTGGTCAGCGCATCCACGAAAGGCACCGCGGCATGCACGGCCCGGAACAGCTCGGGGGCCTGGTTAATCGCCGCGCCGATGAGCAGGCCGCCGGCGCTCCCACCTTCGGCCACGAGCCGGTCAGGCGCCACCCAGCCGGAGTCAATAAGCCACCGTGCCGAATCCACGAAATCGTTAAATGTGTTTTTCTTGCGGAGGAGTTTTCCGTCGTCGTACCACCGGCGCCCCAGTTCACCGCCGCCGCGAATATGCGACCACCCGATAACGACGCCGCGGTCCAGCAAACTCAGGCGGTAAATCGAGAAATAGGGCTCGTTGGACACTTCGTAACTGCCGTAACCGTAGAGGTAGCCGGGGTTGGTGCCGTCCGGGTGGATATCGGCGCGGCGCACCACCGTGAGCGGGATTTCCACGCCATCGCGGGCGGTCACCCACACCGCGTCCTGGGTGTAGAGCGAGGGGTCATAGCCCGGGATGTCGAGGGTGCGCAGGACCTCAATATCGCCGGTGATCGGGTCGAATGCCTTTTGGGTGGGCGGCTCCAGGATGGACTGCTCGGTGAACACCACCCGGGAGGTGAACCAATTGCCCTCCGGGTAGGTTTCCACGAAGCTGCCCTCGCCGGTCGGGATAGCCACCGGGGCGGACCAGCCGTGATTGGCGGCCGGCGTAGCCGGTGCAGCGTTCGCAGCATCGGGAGCGGGCGCGCCCAGCGCGGCCGGCATGTCCGCTGCCGGTTGGGCGGGCGCCACGGTGGCGGCGTCGTCGGTCCCGGAAACGGTCCCAGAATCGGAGGTGACCGCTACGGGCGGCGTCGAACCGATAGCGCTGGCGGCAGAAAGCGGACGTTCCCGGCGCATGACCCGCAGCTGCGTTTGGCCTTCGGAGCGCATCGAGATGACGGCGTGGCCGGCGTAGGCCTCCACATAATCGACGCGCTCGCCCTCTTCGGGCACGAAAATCGGATCCCATTCTTCCGGGGTGGAGGTGCGCAGCGGCGCGGAAGCGACCTCGAAATCGGGGCGGTTGGCGTTGTGGACGATGAGGACCTGGTCGCCGGCCGGTTCGGCGGTGTATTCCAGGCCCTCGCGGCGGTCGAGGATCTTGACGCGCTGCTCGATATTCTCCGTGGAAATAAAACGCACATCCGAGGAGGTCACCGAGGCGGAGCGGATAATAATCCACTTGCCGTTGCGGGATTGTTCGTGATCGACGGAAAAACGTTCGTCGTTTTCCTGGAAGAGGATCGTGTCGTTGAAATCGCCGATGCGGTGGAGGTTGACCTGCCACTGGCGCCACGAATCGTCCACGCGCGAATAGGCAACCGCGCTGGAATCGGCCATCCAGGCTAGGCCGTAGCCGATATCGCGCACCGAATCGTCCACGATCTGGCCGGTTTCGATATCGAAAATGCGCAGGGTGAAATGCTCATCGCCGGTGAAATCCACGCTCATCGCGCCGAGCTTGCCGTCCGGGGAGGGCATGAAGCCGCCGCAGAGGAAGAATTCTTCCCCGAGGGCTAGCTCGTTGCCGTCCCAGACCGGGAATTCCGGGAAAGACGTGTTGAGGTCCGGGCGGGCGGCGCCGCGCGCGGGGGTGCGGAACATCGCCGGGTACTGCCGATCCTGGAAAGTGCGCCGGTAATACCACCAGTCCCCCACGCGATAGGGCAGGGCGCGGTCGGCTTCCTTGGTGCGCGCCTTGAATTCGGCCACGAGGTTATCGCGCAGATCGCTCAGCCCCGCGGTTTGCTCCCGGAAATAGGCGTTTTCAGCGTCGAGGAGCGCGCGGACATCCGGATCGGATTTATCGCGCAGCCACTCGTAGTTATCGACGTACGTGTCGCCGTGGAAAGTACGTTCGGTAGGGATCTTCTTCGCAATCGGGCCGGTAGTCATGGAGGGATTCTACTGGAGATGCGGGGGTTGGTGCGCGGGGGCGTGTGGGCGGTTGGTGGGTGCGGGCGGGCGCTGTTGCGCGGCACCTTGCGCGCGGGTCTGTGGTGGTACGACGGCGCAGCTCAGGCCGACGGCGCAGCCGACGGCCAGCGCGGACCCCGCCACGTTAGCGAGCGTAAGGGAGCGAGCATCTCACGAACCTCAGCAGTCACACCAGCACCTGGGGAGGGAGCATGTGTTGTCCGAGCTGTACTTCGCATGTACGACATTTGCAGTACAGCCCGGAAAAACAACCGGCCCCGCCGGCTAGGACACCTGGGCACCGAGGGGACGGGCCACAGGATGCAAATTGGGGACTATCGGAGTCGCGTAGTGCAAATCCAGAACAGAAATCCGGCCAAAATAGTGCGTGGATTTGCATCCTGTTGAGGGCTATCCGTTGAACTGTCATTCACGCGGGCTTTGAACGTTACCAGCCGTGGAGCCAAAGCTCCTGTGCTTCCATGTTCGGTGAAGAAAACGAGGACCGGCCCTGGACTACTCCGAGGAGCAGCGGAACCGGTCTTGGTGATGCACAGCCTAGCAAATTTGAGTTGGAGAAACCAGATTCCTGGATTAGAAAGGAGAACCTAGCGGCGCTTACGTCCGCTAGACCCTCCTTGGACATGATGGGAGACCTTGTTCCCACCTTCTGCGCATCCAATCTTACCCAAGACTCCAGCCAATGTCTCCTAGATTTTGCTAGTGGAGCCTTCCCAACAACCGCGTCAATTCCGACATTTCCACTAAGAACTCGAGGGACTTTAGCTAGGAGTCGTCAGCGCTCCACCTATTCATCGATACGACCATCTGGGAATGACATCAACGCCGCCATAACGCGAGTTCCTGCCAGTTCTCCGGTGCCCCCATATGACTGATAGGTATGGCGAAGACATCGGGATACGTTGCTAAAACAGCTGGTAAAAGGTCCCTATCTCCAATATTGAGCACTCCTAGCAAGTACTGAATCAAGGTGAGCTTACCGAAGCAGCGATTGGTCGTTGCCCGAATGACATCCAGTTCAGGGTGCTCTCCCGCCTTTGGAAAACGCGGTTTAAGAGTGAAAACGCGATTGAAAATACGCGCATGGTGGGCTGAATAATTGCGTACGATATTCAACGTTTTGACCCACGACCCAAATTGAGCCGCCTGCAGACCTGCCCGCGCAGCGATGATCTCACGTACGGAAATTGGCGAGAGGTGGTAAAGGTTAGCCAGCAACCCCCATCCCATGATCTCCACCCCTGCCCAGATAGGCAGCTCGTCACCGTATTTGCGCCGGTGATGTTCGACAAAATCTTCACGCGAGCCCGATAGTTCTTTGTCATATCTGGCACGCCACGCCAAATACTGCCCGGACGGCGCGGTACGTGAATTTTTCTGGTGGGCTAAAGGCCCTAACAGTTCAGGATTCAAATGAATAAGTGGGTCGATGCGGCCCAGTTCGTGACCGAGCATTGATCGCAATGCAAGCTCAATGGTGGTGAGACAAGAGAAAACGGCAGATCGTAAACGCTCGTCAAAGTTGTAGACCTCCACGACATCATGGAAGCTCGTGCCAGGAACGAAATCATCTAGGCGTTGATTCTTTTTATCGGACGGTTGCCTGAATGAATACCAATAGCCCGATAGCCGATAATAATTCACCCGTTCCAAAACAAAACGCGCATATGCAGGATCGTCAATACGCATACCACGCGAACACAATAGGGCTATCTGGTCGCCATGCGTTTTGAATACTTTCGTTGCCTGAGTCATGTTCGCTCCTGTGCTTCCATGCTCGGTGAAGAAAATGAGGACCGGCCCTGGACTGCTCCGGGGAGCAGCGGAACCGGTCTTGATAGCTTTACTCTACCAGATCATTAAGAAAACGCAAGCTCCCCTGGATTCTAGTCAGGATCAACTCACGCCAGGGCGGCTTTGAGCAGGTCGAGGGCGGTTGAATGGCTTTCTCCGCTGTCAGTTTTCCGGGTTCCGAACGGAACTACGCGCGTTTAGCCGCGGCGGGAGAATTCGCGGGAGCGGGCGACGGCGAGGGAATCGACCAGCTCGTTGGCGGCATCGCCGGCGTGGCCCTTGACCCACTCCACTTCGGTGCGGCCGGTGCGGGCCTCGTAAAGATTAAGGAGGCGTTCGACGAGATCGCGGTTCTTCACCGGTTTGCCGTCCGCCTTCTTCCAGCCCTTCGCGCGCCAGCCGCGCGCCCATTTCGTCATCACATTAATGACGTATTGTGAATCAGCGCGAATAAGCAGCGGCGCCTGGGTGCCGTGCTGGGCCGCCACATATTCCAAACCCTCGATGAGCGCCGTCAGCTCCATAATGTTATTCGTGGTGCGGGCCGCACCCCCGCTATTCCGCGCCCCGCTGAGCTGCTCCACCCAGGCCCAGCCGCCCGGCCCCGGATTTCCCGAGCACGCCCCATCGGTGGCAAGCACCGCGGCAAAACCCGGGCGCGGGCTGCCGACCGGGCTACCGCCCCCGGCCGGCTGGGCCGGAGCGGGGCTGGCTGCGGCGTCGTCGTACCCCTCAAGCTCATCTTCATCCACGCCCGCGAGCGGTAACACACCCTGCACCTCGTTATCCACAGGCTCCGCGGTGCCGGCACCGTTTGCGTCAGTATCCACAACCACGCGCAGCAAGCGTTCGGAATCCGCGTGCCACAGCGCCCCGCTTTCGCGCCCCACATCAGCTAAACCGTGGCGGGAAGCGAGCGGCGAGGGCGCGGCGCCGTCGGCCAAACCTAAAAGTTCGAGGGCGGCGAGGGTAGTGAAGGTATCCGTGCCGCAACGTTCGGCCAATTCAGCGGTTGTTAACCAGGTTGTCATAGGTTTAGGTTAGCGTGCCGGGCGGCGCGGCCACGCATTCCCGGGGATACCGCGAAGTTATCCACAGGGGCGGGCGTGGGCGCGCGCGGGCACGGGCCCTGTGCATACGCGCACGAAAACCGTTTCTGCCCGGTACCCTTGTACTAGGGAACCCTGTTCGGACCCAGAATAAGGAGAATAATGCTCAACCTAGCTGAATATCGCGACGCCCTGAAGCTCGACGACGAGTGGCCCGCGCCCGCCGCCTCGAAGCGCACCGACCGGGAGCTTTTCGAGGTTGCCTTCGGCGGCCTGGAAGGCAACCTGGCGAAAATGACCGACCGGGAGCTCTTCACCGAACTCAACCACCGCCTCATCCAGCGCGATCCCGAAGCCATCAGCGAAGATGTTTCGCGCGCGATTGACGTGCTGCTGTACCGGCTGTCCGGCTACCTCGGGCGCACCGAGGCGCGCCACCTGGCTCGTATTTCTGACATGATGCCCGAATCCGAATACCCGGCCCGCGATAAGACCGTGATCTGGCGCGGGGACGCGCGGGAACTCGTGGTGGACGCGGTGGTCAACGGGGCGCGCCCCAATCTGCTGGGCTACCGCGATTACAATAAGCCCTCCATTGACCAGGCCATTCACGGCCAGGCCGGCCCGTGGCTGCGCAATGACTGCGCCACGCTGTACTCGATGTCGGATCGCGAACTGGAACCGGGCGAAGCGGCGCTCACCCGCGGGTATCGCCTGCCGGCGCGCTACGTGCTCCACACCCTGCCGCCCACGGTGGAAGGTGAAGTCACGGATGCGGATCGCGCGGCGCTGGCCAGCTGCTACACTCGCTGCCTCGACCTGGCTTCGGAGAAGGGCGATATTACTTCGGTGTCCTTCTGCTCGCTGGCCACCGGCCATTCGCATTTCCCCTTCGCGGAAGCCACGCGGATCGCGCTGGATACCGTGGCGCAGTGGCTGCACCAGAATCCCCGCTCGAATGTGAATCTGGTGGTCTTTGATATCTTCGCTGATGAAGATGCGGAACATTTCGTGCGCACGATTGAGCGCTGGGTGGAGGAATAATGAGCCAGGGAACTCCTGACTCCGTGGATCGCGGCCAATCTGGGTTCCAGGGTCAGTACGGTACGCCCGCAGCGGCGGGTTCGGGTGCGGGCGTGGGCCCGGATCCGAGCGTCGGTGCAGCCGCGGGCGCTGGTACCGGCACCGCCCCGGCGTGGCCGCCTTCCACACCTCCCGCGCCTGCTGGGGAAGCCGAACAGCATCCCAGCAGCCGCGGGTTCTGGGTGATGATCACCGTGCTGGCGATTATTGCCCTGGTGGTTTTCGCGGTGCTGCTTACCCTCGGTTCGTCCAACGGGCGTTTCGGGGGCAGCGCCGCGCCGCATCCCACCACAACCGCCACCGCGCCGGCCACCCCCGGCGCCGGCGCGGGGCAAGACGCTCCGGGCCAGGGCGGACTGAACACCACGCCCGGCCCCGTTGAGACGCGCTACACCCAGCTCGCCACGGACCGCGGTTGGGTGGCCGGGCAGGATTACATTCCCACCCAGCCCGATGAGATTCGCACCCAGCTCCAGGCCCTGCCGCAGCTGGAAACTGCCTCCGGGCAAACCGCCGGGGACCCGAAGGCCCCCGTGCACGTGACGATCTATTCCGATTACGCCTGCAGTTTCTGCAATAAACTCCACGCGGAATCCGTGCCGCAGCTCCTGGAGCTGGCCAAGAAGGGCGATATTTACCTCGCGTACGTGCAGGTCCCGATTTTCAAAGACACTGTGTCCAGTGATCGCGCAGCCGCCGCCGCGCACGCGGCCGGATTGCAAGGCAAGTTCTGGGAGTATTCTTCTCTTCTTTTCGACGGCGCAGCTGCCGCCGGCCACGACCCTGACAAAGCACCGTCGATGTTCTCCGATGAGAACCTCGATGCTTACGCCACCCAGCTGGGCTTGGACGTAGAAGCTTTCCGGGCCGCGCGTGACAGCGCGGAAACCACCAGCTTCATTGCCGCCCAGGAATCCCTGGGGCTGGAAACCCTCGGCCTGCGCGGCACCCCTGCGATTATTATCAACGGCACCGCGAGCACCGGCTACCAGCCACTCACCGCAATCACCAATACGATTGAGCTGGAAAAGGCGCTGGTAGACGCGGCGGGTTAACGGACTGAACAGCTACGCGGCACGCGATATGCTCGCCACCTTCACCACGCTGCCGGTGGTCCTCTCCGCCCCGCTGTTCTACGAGCTCAGCTCCGCGCCCGCGTACCTCCAAGTCATCGCGCGCTGCAACCCGCTCACGTATCACGTGCAGTGGATGCGCGCACCGGCGGCTGCGGATATCGTGTACGCGCTTCTTTGGGTTGGAACGACGACGGCGCTAGCCCGCTACGCTCTCAGCCGTGCAGATAGGCTCAGCTCCGAGCGGTAACTCCCCGGCCCGGCAGCGCGAAACACAAACTAACGCCGAGCACCTCACGAAACGCACTCACGCCCCATCCTTTCATCCTCACACCTCCGGCACATCAACCGCCTGCCACATCTCCCACAGCCGGGCGTATTCCCCGCGGCGTTCGACCAGCTCATCGTGGCTGCCCAGCTCGGCAACCCGCCCGTCGATCATCACGGCCACCCGGTCCGCAGCGTGCGCGCTATACAGGCGGTGCGCGATGGAAATAACGGTGCGCCCTTCCAGCACCCGGGCCAGGGCACGCTCCGCCGAACGCGCCGCGTTAGGATCCAGCATCGCGGTGGCCTCGTCCAAAATTAGGATCTGCGGATCCAGCACAATAATGCGGGCCAGCGCCAACTGCTGGGCCTGCGCGGGTGAAAGCTCGCGCGCCCCGCCCGCCAGGCGCTCTTCCAAAGGCAGATCCAGTTCTACCGCCGCGAGCGCGGCCCGCATCTCCTCCTCGCGGGCATCAGCGCGGGCCATGCGCAGATTATCGGCCACCGTGCCCACGAACACATGGTGCTCCTGCGTCACCAGCGACACCGTGGCGTGCAGGTGATCCTCCCGAATCCGGGAAGCATCCGCCCCGCCGATCCGCACCGCGCCCGATTCGGGCCGGTTGATTCCGGCAATCAGCCGGGCCAGCGTGGATTTCCCGGCCCCGGAAGGCCCCACAATCGCCAGGTGCTCACCGCTGCGCACCTCCAGATCAACGCCCTTGAGGGCGTAGGCGCGTGGCTCGCTAGGCCCGGCGTCGTCGTTCATGGTGCGGCCGTAACGGAAACGCACGCCGCGCAATTCAACGTCTGTACCACGCGGCACGTCGGGGCGCGACTCCGGCGGCACCGTATCCACCCCGAAAATGCGGGCGAAGGACACCAGGGAATACTGGAGTTCGGTGATGAACCAGCCGAGCTCTTCTAGCGGGCCGGCCAGTTGGATCGCGAGCATCGTGACCGTGATGACCTGGCCGAGGGTCGCGGCGCCGCGCGGGATGAGCAGCGCGCCCACCAGCGGCGTGACCAGGACCGGCAGCCACACGGACAGCGCCACGCCGGCGCGGAACAGCCACACGATCCCCGCGCCGTACGTTTCCACGCGCACGTGTTCCTCGATGAAGGTGCCGAGGCGCCCGAGGCGCACCCGCCCCAGGTTGAGGGCGTCGACGGTGGTTTTTTGGGTGACGGTTTCGGAAACCGAGCCGGCGAAAGCCGCGCGCACCGCGCTCCCCGACTGGAAAACCGGGACGATACGGCGCAGGAACCAGCGCACCACCGCGGTGACCAGCGCCGTGAGGAACAGCGTCCAGCCGAGGGCCGGGGCCGCCAAGAGCGCCGCGCCCAGGGAGACGCACACGGTGGTCACCAGCACCACGAGGCTGGAAATTCCGCGTTGGATGAAGAATTGCACACGGGTGATATCGTCCGTGGTGCGGCCGAGGAGGTCGCCGGAGCCGGCGCTTTCCACCAGGTCAAGGGGCAGGTGGGTGATGCCGTGCACCACGCCGTCGCGCAGCTGGGCGAAAACCCGGTTGCCGAAGTACTCCGCGCGCAGATCCGCGAGGAACGTGAACAGCGTGTGAACCGCGACCGCCCCGAGCATGAGGGCGATGAGCGTGGCCGCGCGGGCGGCGGCTTCCGGGTGGCCGGCGATGTCGATGGCGCGGCCGATCACGATGGGCGAAATCACGGCCGCGATGGCTGCCACCAATTGCAGCCCGACGACCAGGCTGAATTCGCCCAGGCGCCCGCGAACAATGCGCGCCAGGGCACGCACGGAAAAACGGCGGGATGCGATGGGAAGGATCATGCCGGCTCCTCTCCGGGTTGCGGTTCTTCTCCGGTTTCCCGCACCACGATGCGGCGATAGTCCGGGTGCTCGAGTAGGTGCGCGTGCGTGCCGCGCGCGATTTCTTTGCCGTCGCGAATAAGAACGACGACGTCAGCCGCCCCCAGCACCAGCGGGGATGCCGAGACAACCACGGTGGTGCGCCCCTGCCGGGCCTGGGCCAAGGCCGCGGCGATACGAGCCTCGGTGTGAGAATCCACCGCGGAAGTGGGGTCCACGAGGATGGCGATCTCCGGGTCGGAAGCCAGCAGCCGAGCCAGCACCAGGCGCTGGCGTTGGCCACCCGAAACATTGCGGCCGCGCTCGGTCACGGTGCCGTCCAGGCCACCCAGCGAATCCACGGCGTCGCGGGCCTGGGCGGCGGCCAGCGCTCGGTTGAGCTGGCCATCCGCGCTGGTATCCGCCGGGGCGTGCTGCTGGCCGGCCTGCCCGCTCGAATAATCCTCGAATAGCTGGGGCAGGGTGCGAGCCGGAACAGCCGGGGCATTCTCGCCCTGGAGGTTCTCACGCAGCGTGCCGGCGAAAAGATCGGCGACCGGCCCCGAGTAGCGGATGTGGGCGCGGAGTTCGTCTAGAGGGATATCCGCGGCGCGGGCTTCGCGCGGTGCTTGCGCTTTGTCGGCGGCGGGGGTTTCGCCCGGCATCGGCGCAGCATCCCCGGTGGGAGCGGCACCCGGCGTGGGCGCCCCGCCCGGCCCGCCGTTAGGTGGCGGGGCAGGCCAGCGCAGGCGGATGTCGGCGTCGTCGTTCATACGCGCGAGCCGCGCCGCAATCGCGGTGCCCTCCTCCACGTTCGCGCCCACCACGGCCGTGAAGCGCCCGGCTTCGATGTGCAGGTCCGCCGCGGCGTCGTACAGCGAAACCGCGCGCCAGTCCGGCGGAATCACGGTGCCGGTATCGGGCAGCAGCGGTTCGGCCGCGAGCGCGCGCGTGATTTTTTTGGCACTCACCCAGGCCGCGACCGCGCTGGTCGCGAAGCTGGAGAACATGATGATGGGCATGGAGAGGATGGCGCAATAGCCGGCGAACGCGAAGAGTTCGCCGGCGGTGAGGTGCCCGCTAAGCAACATGCTCACGCCCACCGTCACGATGACCGCCTGGAAAATAAGCGGGCCGCCGTTGGTCACGGTGGACATGAGGGCACGCGACGGGGCGGCGTCGAAACCGGCTTTTTTGACCGCTTCCGATTGTTCGCGGTAGCGCGCATTGTAGTAATCTTCTCCGCCGACGCCGCGCATTACCCGCAGCCCGACCACGCCGTCCGTGGCCAATGTGGTGAGTTTGCCCTGTTCTTCGCGCAGCGGCTCGCGCCATTTGGCCATGACGCGGGAAATCCAGGAGACAACCGCCATGACCAGCGGCAGGCCGATAATCACCGCGAGGCCAAGCGGCACGCTCATCCGCATCATGAGCACCGCCACCAGCGCGAAGGACAGCAGCGAGGCCAAGGTGGACGGGGTGTTGATGAGCATGGCCCCGATCATGTAGGTATCCGAGTTGAGCACGGAGACGACGTCGCCGGTTTGCATCTCCAGATCGGTGCGGCGCGGGAAAAGCCGGGCGGCGAGGGTGCGCTGCGGATGGATCATCGCCCGCATCCACAGCACGTTCTCGGGGATTTCCGTGCAGAGCGTGAGGGCAAGAATAAGAGTGGCGACGACGAAGGCCCCTGCCGGCGCGAGGAGCTCGGCGGTGATGCCGTGCTCCAGCCCGGAATCTAGCATTTTCCCAACGAAGTGAATTTGGGCCACGCTGGCCACCGAGGTCAGGCAGGCAATCAGCGTGGTCAGCGCGATCAGCCCGGCGTTTTCGCGGATAATGGCGAGGAGGAACGCGAGGGGCCGATTCGGGTAGGCGTGGATATGTTCCTCGGAGAAACGCAGCGAGCGTGGGCGGAAAGCGGCGAAGCGGGAGATATGCGGGGTGGGTTTTGGGTGCGTGGCGCGTTCCAAAGCGGCGGTGCTTGCGGCGTTTTCAGTGCTTTGGGCACGCGGATCGGAAGGTGCGTGAGGCGTCGCGGAGGCGGAACGCGTAGCGGATGTGGACGCGGCCGAGGGCTGGGTCATGGGATTCCTCAAGATGCTGTGGTTCGAATATTCCGTGGAGCTGGATCAGGATCCGGAGCTGAGCTGAAATGGAGCTGATCGGGAGCAGAGCACGCGAAAATTGCGGGGGTACGCGGAGTGAGCGCAAGTGCGCAGATGTACCTACCGGTGAGTGCTGCGTGCGTGACCTGGCGTGACTGCCCCGCTTCAACGCGTGGCGCCACGCCGATCTACAGGAATAGTTGAATGCCCATGTGCGGAATAGTAGCACAGAAATTCCGGGCGCCCATTGACCCGGAGCTGGCCACGTCTAAGAATGATCCCGTACGAATCCGAACACAGGGCGGGGCAATGGGTACAGTCAGCTTCTCTATTTTCGACGCAAGTAAATACCTCGATAGTCAAGAGGCCATTGACGACTATCTGGCGATCGCCCGTGCAGACGAAGATGCGGCAACGATGCAATTAGTCCTCCGCGATATTGCCCGCGCGCGTGCCAGAATCCGGCAGGCCCCGCAAGGTGTGCGTGAGGAACATGAAATCAGGTGAAAACGGTACTCTCACGCACACTTTATTCGCGATTAAGGCTCGTCACCGAGTCTGGGGTAAACATAGTGCAAATTCCGGACGGTCGGGGTCGTGTAGTGCAAACTCAGAGCAGAAATCAGGCCAAAATGGTGCGTAGATTTGCACCCTGTTGTGGGATCGCTATTGATCTTTCAACCCGCGGTGCTGCCGTCCAGAGTTGAAATCAAAGACCCCGGCGAGGCAAGCGCCGGGGTCCCGAGTGGAAAGGATATTCCCATAAAACAAAGGAGATATCCGGCAGTAACTGTACGGCACAACGCTGTAGAGCGCAATGGAAAACTGGGAACTATGCCATTTAAGGCAATATAGCCAAAACCGCTATGGGCAATGCCAGCGGTTCCAATATCAACTGTGGTGCTCAAGGGGGGAGTTGAACCCCCACGCCCTCACGGGCACACGGACCTGAACCGTGCGCGTCTGCCTATTCCGCCACTTGAGCAAGTGCACGTATGAGCTTATCGTCTCATCCCCAATTAGTCCAAGTTTTTGCAGCGCGAATTTACGTGAGACGCGTCGCAGCGCCGGGGCTCAGGTTCGCAGTCCCGACAGCCGCGCAGAGTTACGGCAGCGGGAAGTACGCCGCGGCGAGGACGCACCGGCGCCACAGCGCCGCACTGCCAGCTGGGCGTCGTCGCCCCACCACCCGCTCCGCTCACGGCGCGGAAGGTAGCGGCGCACCGGCGCGGGCGATTACAGTCGCCTATAGAAGCCGCGGAAGATTGAGAACCCGCACAGGCTCACGAAGCTTCAGCGGCCGCCGAAGCTTGACGAGCTACAAAGGCTGAGAAGCTACAGAAGCGAACAGGAATAGGGAAGGGGCAGGGCCATGGGCGCCCTCGGGAAGTTTGAAAAGGGAGTGGAGAACGCCGTCGCCGGGGCGTTCCGCGTTTTCCAGTCCGAGCTGAAGCCGGTGGAAATCCTCACCGACATCAAAAAGGCCATGACGCGCGACGCCGCGGAGCTGTCCCGCGACCGCACCGTCGCCCCGAATGTGTTCACTGTTGCGCTCGCCCCGGCGGATCTGGCCCGGGTGGATTCCTGGGGCCAGGAAGCCCTCCGCGAGGAACTCGCCCGCTCCGCGGTGGAATACGCCACCGAACAGGACTATCTATTCGTCGGCCCGATTGAGATCACATTCGAGGAGGATCCCCAGTTGCGCGAAGGAACAGCACGCACCCGGACAACCACGCAGCGCGGTGCCATCGCCCCGGCCACTCGCAGCGCCGGCACGGAGGAAAACCCGCTCATCCAGGTGGGACGGGACCGCTACCTCCTCACCGGCACCACCGCGATTATCGGCCGCGGCTCCGATTGCGATATCAGCGTGGATGATTCTGGCATCTCCCGCCACCACCTCGAACTCCAGGTCACCCCGAACGGCGTGATCGCCACGGACCTCAACTCCACGAATGGCACCTTCGTGGAGGGCCACCGCATTAGCGCGGCCACCCTGGTGGACGGCAATACCATCACCATCGGCCGCACCCACATTATGTTTTGGACCGGAACGGCGTCCGCCTCATGAATCTGGCAATAACCTTATTGCGCTTCGGTTTTCTAGCGCTGCTGTGGCTGTTCATTTTCGCCGTCGTGCTGACGGTGCGCCGCGATGTGCTGGGAACGGACGTGCGCCGTCGTTCTTCTCTTCTTTCGGCACGACGCCGCAGCATCCACGCGCCCGCCCCCGCGGAAAACGACTCCCCCGCAGCGCCTGCCGCGCCCGTCGAACGGCCCGTCTACCTGGTGGTGACCGGCGGTCCGCTACTGGGAACCGCGGTGCCGCTCAGCTCGCAATCGGTCTATATCGGGCGCGCCCCGGATAATACGCTCGTCTTGGATGACACCTACGCCTCCGGGCATCACGCCCGGATTTTCGCGGCGGAGGGCCGGCGCTGGGTGGAGGATCTGGGCTCAACAAACGGTACCCTGGTAGGGGGGATCCGCATTAACGGCTCGGCCGCGCTGGACCCCGGCGTTGTTATTCAGGTGGGGGAAACCACGATGGAGCTACAAGTTTGAGTATTCAGCTACGCTACGCGGCGTTTTCCGATGTCGGCCTGGTTCGTTCCAATAACCAGGACGGTGGCTACGCCTCGCCTCATTTGCTCGTGGTGGCAGATGGGATGGGCGGGGCGGCCGCCGGGGATATCGCCTCATCGGTGACGGTGGGTCATTTGGTGGCGGTGGATGATGTGCACGCCGCCGATGATTTGCTGCCGCTGCTGCGCCGCGCGGTGGAGGCCGCGCATGACGATATGCTTGCGCTCGTGGCGGAGAACCCGAAAATGGCGGGCATGGGCACCACCTGTATCGCGATGCTGCGCGCCTCGAATAAGCTCGCGATGGTGCATATTGGTGATTCGCGGGCGTATTTGTTGCGCGATGGGAAGCTCGGGCAGGTCACGCATGACCACACCCTGGTCCAGTACCTCGTGGATCATGGCCGGCTCACCCCGGAGGAAGCCGAACACCACCCGCAGCGCAATGTGATTATGCGGGCGCTCGGGGATACTCCCGGCGAGGTGGAGCTGGATGAATCCGTGCGGGAAGCGCGGGTGGGTGACCGCTGGCTGCTGTGCTCGGACGGCCTGTTCGGCGTGGTTGCGCATGACACCATCGAGCACGCGATGTGCGCGATCCCGGACCTGCACCAGCTGGGCGAACACCTCATTGATTTGGCGCTGGCGGCCGGCGCGCCCGATAACGTCACGGTTATTCTTGCGGATGTTATTGACGACGCCGCACTTACCAGCCCGCTGCCCTCCCAGCCAATCGTGGTGGGTTCGGCGGCGCGCGATTACCGGCGGCCGACCCGCGGGGGGAATTCCGCGGCCGCCAAAGCGGCGACGCTGACGCGGAATGCGAATGCCGGGGCTGGCGCGGGGGCTGGGACTGGCGCAGCTGCCTCCTCAGATCAGCCCCGGTCAGCGACTTCAAGCAGTAATAGCAGTAATCCTGACTCCGACGCGGGTGAAGCTGGCTCAGCTGGCTCAGGAACCGGCACCGCTTCCGGCGCTGGCGCAGCTTCGGGTGCGGCTTCGGGTGCGGCTTCGGGTGCCGGCCGCAAGAATAAATCGGCAAAAAGTGGCCCGGCGTGTGGGGCCGCCAGCCGCGGAAACTCGGGCGCGGAGGGTGCGCCCCGCGCGCGCTGGGGGGCTCGGCTGGCTGTTATTCTCACGGTTCTGGCCCTGGCGGTGGCCGGCCTCTTTGGCGCTTACCGCTGGACCCAAAGCCGCTACTACGTGGCCAATAACAATGGCATCGTCACGATTTACCGGGGAATTCCGCAGCGGCTCGGCCCGCTGGAATTCTCCCACGCAGCGGAAGCTACTGATCTTCAGGTCCGCGACCTCACCCCGGTGGCCCAAGATCGGCTAGCCACGCCTATCACGCGTGCTTCGCTGCGCGAAGCGCGCGCCGTCGTCGCCGCCCTTCGTGAACAAAAAGCCCAGAACAACGAAGCTACGCCAGCGCCCGCGAGCCCCGCGCCCAGCGCTCCGGCCGCGCCAGCACCGGGAGTGACTACACCGGCACCCGGGCAGAGCGCGCCTGCGCAAGAACAGCCGGCGCCCGCCGCGAACGCCCCCGCCCCCACGAACCCGGGAGAGAACCGATGAGCACGGTGGTTCCCCCGCGCACGCGCCGCGGCCGCTGGCCCGAGATCACCCTGCTGCTCCTGGCCGGAGCCATCGGGGTGGGCGCCTATTACCTGGTGTGGACCGGGCTGGGTAATGCCGGCGCGGGCAATGCCGGAGCGCCTGCCGCAGGAGCGGATGCTGCCGGCGCAGGTAGTACCGCGCTGCCGCCGAGCTTCGCGCTGGTGGTGGGCGCCGGCGCCGCCCTGGTTTTCGCCTGTCACCTGCTCATTCGCGCGCTGTGCCCCTACGCGGACCCGGTGCTTTTCCCCTGCGCCATCGCGCTCAACGGGCTGGGCCTGGCCATGATTTACCGGGTGGATGCCGCGGCGGATACCAACCACGCCCGCAGCCAGCTCATCCTCACTGCCGGGGCGCTGGTGTTCTTCGCTATTACCATCCTTGCGGTGCGTAATTACCGGGTGCTGCAAAATTACATGTGGACCTCGCTCATCGCCGGGGTGGTGCTCTTGCTGCTGCCGCTCAGCCCGCTGGGCCGCACCCTCAACGGCTCGCGCCTGTGGATCGGGGTGGGCGGGATGTCCTTCCAGCCGGCCGAAGTCGCGAAAATTTGTTTCGCGGTGTTCTTCGCGGCCTACCTCGTGACCGAGCGCGATAACCTGGCGCTGGCCGGCCCGAAAATCCTGGGGATTCGCCTGCCTAAAGCCCGCCATATCCTCCCGGTGCTCATCGCCTGGGCGCTGTGCATGGGCGTCCTCGTTTTTGAACGCGATTTCGGCACCGCGCTGCTCTTCTTCGGGCTGTTCGTGGCGATGCTGTGGGTGGCCACCGAGCAGGTATCCTGGCTGGCCATCGGCGGGCTCCTCACCGTGGGCGGCGTGTGGTTCATTTCCACCACGGTTTCCCACGTGCAGGCGCGTTTCGCCATCTGGCTCAACCCCTTCGACCCCGAACTTTATGATGCCGTCGGCGGCTCCTACCAGGTAGTGCAGGGCCTCTTCGGCATGGCCTCCGGCGGGCTCTTCGGCGCGGGGCTCGGGCGCGGCTACCCGAACCTGGTGTACGCGGCGCATTCCGATTTCATTTACGCCTCCTTCGCCGAGGAACTCGGGCTGGTGGGCGTGGGCGCCATCCTGTGCATCTACCTGCTCCTCATCAGCCGCGGCATGCGGGTCGCCCTGGAATCGCGCGACGGCTTCGGCAAACTCTTCGCCTCCGGGCTGTCCTTCGTGCTCGGGCTGCAATGCTTTATCGTCATCGGCGGGGTGACGCGCATTATCCCGCTGACCGGCCTGGCCCTGCCCTTCCTCGCGCACGGCGGCTCGGCGCTGCTGACGAATTGGATTATTATCGCGCTGCTCATCCGAATGTCGCATACCGCGCGCCGCCCCGAAGAAGCCCGCCCGCTGCCCACCACCGACGAACTCGCGGTCCTGCGTGGGAACGCTGATGGCGGGAGCGATGGTGAGGGCGATAGTAGGGGCGGCGACGACGCGCGCCGCGCCCCGCGCGGCGCGGAGGGCCCGGCTGGTGGCGCTCGCACGGAGGTGGTGCGCCCGTGAATCGCCCTATCCGCCAGCTCGTCGCGGTCCTCGCGGTCATGTTCTTAGGCTTGGCCGGCTCCACCACCGCGATCCAGTTCTTCCAGGCCGCCAGCCTGAATGCCAACGCGTGGAATGTGCGCACGCTCTACCGCGAATACGGCACCCAGCGCGGTCCCATTATCGTGGCCGGGGAATCCATCGTCTCCTCCCAGCCCATCGACGATGCCTACAATTACCTGCGCGTCTACGAGCGCCCGGAGATCTACTCGAACCTCACCGGCTACTATTCCATCGCCCATAACTCGATGACGGGCTTGGAACGCGCCATGAACCCCGTGCTGGGCGGCTCGGATTCCTCCCTGGCCGGTCAACGTATCGAAGAACTCATCACCGGTTCCCAACCCCAGGGCGGGGGCGTTGAGCTCACTATCGACCCCCAGCTCCAGGAGGCCGCAGCCGCCGCGCTGGGTAACCAGCGCGGCGCCGTCGTCGTACTTAATTCCCGCACCGGAGATATTCTGGCGCAGGTCTCCACGCCCGGATTCGACCCGAACGGCGTAGCCACGCACGATACCGCGGCCGCGCGCGAGAACTACCAGACCCTCGAAGCGGACGCCACCACGCCGCTGATCGACCGGGCCACCGGCGGCGACCAGTACGCGCCCGGCTCCTCCTTCAAACTCCTCACCGCCACCGCAATGATCGAAAACCTCGGGCTCACCCCCGATTCGCTGGTGGAGGCCCCGCGCACGTTCGTGCCGCCGGGGACCACGCACGATATGTGGAATCCCGGGCAGGCTGCCTGCGGGGACGGCTCCGGGCAGGTGAAACTCACCGAAGCTTTCGCGCAATCGTGCAATACCCCGTTCGCGATTGGCGGGATCAAGGTGGGCCCGGAAAAAATGGTGGCGCAGGCCGAAAAATTCGGCTTCAATAGCGAACTCGCCACGCCGCTGCCTGTTTCCGCCTCGCGTTTCCCCGCGCCGGAAGATGCCGCCGCGCTCGCCATGGATTCCATCGGGCAGCGCGATATTCGGGTCACGCCGATGCAAATGGCGATGGTCGGGGCGGCGATTGCTAATGACGGCGTGGTCATGAAACCGAATCTGGTGCGCCGCACCCTCACCGCGGATCTTGAGCCCGTGAGCGAAAGCGAACCGGAAGTGCTCTCCCGAGCGATGAGCCAGCAAACCGCCGGCTTTATGCACCAGATGATGGTGGATGAGGTCAAGCACGGTACCGGGTACCTCTTCACGCTCCCCGGGATCGAAACTTCCGGGAAAACCGGGACCGCGGAAATCACGAACGATATTCCCCCGCACGCGTGGTTCGTGGGGAATGCGACCATCGGGGACACGGCCTATACCGTGGCCGTGATCGTGGAAAATTCGGGCAATGCGGTGTGGAATGGCGACGGCGGCTCCGTTGCCGCACCCCTTGCCCGCACAGTACTTGAAGCTAAGGTGAACTAAGCAGATGCTCAGCAGAAAGGTGACGCGACGTGAATGATATCCCCCGCGTACTCGGCAACCGCTACCAGGTGGGCGACATCATCGGTCGAGGCGGTATGGCCGAAGTACATCTCGGCTACGATACCCGGCTCTCACGCACGGTAGCGATTAAGATCCTGCGCACCGACCTGGCGCAGGACGCCACCTTCCTGGCCCGTTTCCGGCGCGAAGCCCAATCCGCGGCCGCGCTCAACCACCCCTCCATCGTGTCCGTATACGACACCGGCGAGGAAACCGTGACCTCCGCGGGCGGCACCGAGCTGGCGCTGCCCTATATCGTGATGGAGTACGTCAAGGGCCGCACCGTGGCCTCCCTGCTGCACGGCGGGGACCCGGTGCCCATCGGCGAGGCCGTGCAGATCGTGGTGGGCGTGCTCTCCGCGCTGGAATACTCCCATCACGAAGGCATCATTCACCGCGATATCAAGCCGGGCAATATCATGCTCACCACCGGCGGCAAGGTGAAGGTCATGGACTTCGGGATCGCGCGCGCCATCGCCGATTCCGCCGCCACCATGACGCAGACCAATTCCGTGGTGGGCACCGCCCAGTACCTCTCCCCCGAGCAGGCGCGCGGCGAAGTGGTGGACGCGCGCTCGGACCTGTACTCCACCGGCTGCGTGCTCTACGAACTCCTCACCGGGCGCCCGCCCTTCGTGGGCGATAGCGCGGTGGCGGTGGCCTACCAGCACGTCTCGGAAACCCCGAAGCCGGCTTCCCAGATCGCTTCCGATATTCCCGACGCCATCGACCGCGTGGTCATGAAATCCCTGGCGAAGAGCCGCGAGGACCGCTACCAGGACGCCGCTGAATTCCGCGCGGATCTGCTGGCCGCGGCGCGCGGGGAAGGTGTGGACGCCCCGGCAATTTCCTCGTGGAACGCGTACGGGGCGGGGGCTGGGGCGATTGCGGGTGCCGGTGCCGGGGCGATTGCGGGTGCTGGTGTGGCGGGCGCCGGTGCCGCGGGTCTTGGTGCCGGTGCGGCGGGCGCGAATGCCGCGACGGCTGCCACGCAAGCTTATTCGGCCGCTAATACACGCCCGGCTTCCACTACTGCTTATCCCACCGCGACTGCCGGAAGCCCCGGCGGTGCCGCGGGCGGTGCGGGTGCCGGCGGACACGGCGGCGCCGGTGCCGGTGCAATTTCTAGTACGACGACGCAGCCGGGCGGCGCGCCCGCCTACCCGGGCGGGTACCCGACGGGCGCCTATCCCGGGGCTTACCCCACGGGCAGCTACCCCACCGGGAGCTATCCGGGCTATGACCCGGCGGCAACCGGCGCGCAACCGCCGGTGAAGAAGAAGTCCAGCGCGCCCTTCATTTGGGGCGGGGTGGCTTTGCTCGTTATCGCGCTGGGGATTCTGGGCTGGTTCTTCCTCTCCGGGCGGGGCGACTCTGCCGAGCCGCAGCCCACCGAGACCGCGGTGGCGCAGGTGACGATCCCCGATATGACGGGGTGGACCGAGGTGCAGGCCAGCCAGCAACTGACCAGCTTGGGCCTGGAATTCGTGCGCGGCACGGATGTGTCCAGCGATACCGTGGACAAGGGGCTGGTCGTGTCCTCCAACCCGGCGATGCGGAGCACCGTGGATGTGGGTAGCCGGGTGACCTTGCACTTCTCCTCCGGGCCCTCGGCCGTGCAGGTTCCCGATGTGGTGGGGATGAGCACGGATCAGGCTTCCCAGGCGCTGCGCGCGGCCGGGCTGACCGTGGGCGGTATGGAGCAGGTCAATGATCCGAGCGAGGACCGCGACCGGGTGGTGTCCACCAGCCCGAATGTGGGCGAAAGCGTGAAGCCGGGCAGCACCGTCAAGCTGCAGGTGGCCAGCGGCAATGTGGCGGTTCCGGATGTGCGCGGAATGAGCGTGGATGAGGCACGGGCGGCGCTGCGCGACGCTCGCCTCACGGTGGTGGGCCAAGGCGAGCAGGAAGTCAGCGACCCGGCCAAGGTTGGCAAGGTTGTGGACGCGAGCATCGCCCCGGGTACCGTGGTGCAGCGCGATACCGAGATGCGCATTACCGTGGGCATCGCCCCGGCGCCCACTCCCACCCCGAGCACTCCGCCGGCCGGCTCAGGTTCCGGCGGCTCCGGCTCGGGCGGATCGGGTGGATCCGGCGGTTCAGGCGGCGGCGCCCATCCCAATCCCGCGCCCACCGGCCAGGGAAACGGGTAAGTACGGGTAGCTAGCGGCCGGTTTCGGGCAGCACGGCCTAGCTCGATGCCAGCTCAGGCACGGCGCGGTTCCGAACGGCCTAGTCCACAAAAAGCAACCACAGCTACATTAACTTTTCTGAATCATGCACTGGCGTTGCTTTTTGTGCGCTCCCTGGCCGGAGCGTTGCATCCTGTAGCACCTCCGTGTCGAGGCGTTGCTTTTTGAGAGCTTCCGCGCCGAGAGGTTGCATTCTGTGAACCCTGACGCTGTGGTGGTGCTATTTGTCGGTGCCAACGCCGAGAGGTTGCATTTTGCGAGCACCTCCCCCCGACCGGTCTATGCTTGTATATCCCCCGGGAAGAAGTAGGCATTGTGCTAGCCAACGAAATGTACGTGGGTGACAGTTTTTCCCTGTTTTATTGTCAGGGATGTACATTCTGCACCCCTAACGGTCCAGAATGCACGGTTTGTGCCTCGCTGGAGCATCGCTGCCCCGTGGCTACCGGACCCAGTATGTGTTTTCCGGGGTGTACTGCGGATGTCGTACATGCGAAGTACAGCTCTGAAAACATATAGCCCCTCCCCAGGGGCTGGTGAGGCACCCGAGGCATATGTGACTTTTGCCGAACAAAGTGGTACTCCAGAACAGAAAACCGGCCGTTGGTAGCTCCAGTACCACTTTGTTTCCAGAGGTGGCCCGACGCCGAGTTGAGCCGCCTTAGCACCGACTTGGAGCCAGGTTCGGGCAGGCCAGCTGCCGCGCAGCTAACTTCCGCGCGGCTAGCTAATAGCTAACGCGCACGGGCTACTGGCTGATGGTGGTGTCCTGCGGGCGGAACACGGCATTCACCCAGGGGAAGACCCACTCAAACAGCGCGAAAACAATCGCGGCGATGATGATGAGGGCCTCGATGACCTTCAGCCACGTCGGGCCGGGCAGGTGCCGCCAAATAAATCCGTACATTACGTGCTCCGTTTCTCTGCTCTTGACGAGGACGATTCTTGATGGGTGCCGGCCGCCTACTTCACCAGCTCCGCCGGGGCGCCCTCGGCGGCGTCGACCCAATGATCGAGGGTGGCGTAGGTGATCCAGCGGTCACTGGACACAAAGGGCGGATGGCAGGTGGTGATGGTGAGGATGCGCTGGGTGGGTGCCTCTTCCGGATGATTCGGCACCGGGGCCAGCACGCCGACCTGCGTGGGCGGCACCACCTCGTGCTCGCCCACCTTGTACACGTAGTAGGCGTTCTTGGTTTGCACGATGATCGGGTCGCCGGGCTGGAGCTCGGGCACATCGCGCATGGCCGCGCCGTAGGTCTGCCGGTGCGCGGTGATCGCGTAATTGCCGACCTCACCCACGTACTGGGTATCCGGGTAATGCCCGAAGCTCCCGGTATCCACCACGGCTTCCAGGTCCACGCCGTATTTGACGGTGTAGCGCCAGTCGGCCCCGAAGCGCGGGATGTAAATAATGCCTTCCAGATCCCCGGTGCGATTCACGTGGTCCGCGGCCGGCGGGGCATCCGTGCGCGGGGTCCCCACCTTGCTGGCCCCCCGCGGATCGCCCCACTGCTTATTGACGTTCTCGATCTGCTGGGCCTGATCGCGGTTCGCGCCCAGGTCAGTCCAGTAGACCTGCCACACAATAAAGAGGCCCACCACGATTCCCGCGGTAATGAGCAGCTCGCCAATCACGCCGATAATCGCGTTGAGGATGCCGCCGCGGCGCCGCGCGGGTGCGGCCGGCCGGGTTGCGGTGAGGGCGGCGGTGGCGGCCTGGGCGGGAAGCTGCGCCGTCGTACCAACACCGGTTGCACCTGCGCCGGGCGTACCTGCACCGGCGGTAGCCGGACGGTAGCGCCCCACAGCTTCGTGCCGCGGAGCGCGAGCAGCGTTTCCTTCCGCCGCACGCCGCCCCGCACGGCGCCCTCGTTCGGGCTGCTGTTCGCGCATAGTATCACCTTCCACTGCCACCGGATTCGTACTAGAAACAGAATAGTGGTTCCGGCTCGAAAAATGCGGTGAGATAACTCCCCTCATTTTTTACGACGACGCCGCCCCGCGCCCGCGCGCCACTCGCGAGCGCCCGCGCACATGGCCACGCGCCGGCTTTTGTGAAAAAATACCAGAGGAATCGGGCGATATGGTGCGCCACCGGGCGCGCTACTTCGTTAGGCTTAGGGGCGGAAGGATCCGCGGAAGGTAGAACATGACAGATCAACAGTACGACGAACCCGAACTTTCGGAAGCCGCCGGCAGCGCTGCCCCGGCTCGGAAGTCGCGCAAGAGCGCTGCGCCCTCGGCGAAGGACGTGCGCCGCCCCGGCACCAAGCGCGATATTGAGGCGCAGGCCAGCCGGGAAAAGGAAGCGGCCAAGCGCTCCCACAAGGTCGCGCAGAAGGATCGCCGCTCGCCGAGCTGGTGGGCGCCGGTGATGTGCACGCTCATGATTATCGGGCTCATCGTGGTGGTGCTGGCCTACGTGACCGGCGGCCGTTTCCCCATCCCGGGGTGGAATAACGGCAATCTTTTCCTCGGCTTCGGGTTCATGATCGTGGGCTTCCTCATGACAATGGGGTGGAAGTAGCCGATGGGTAAAGCAGTGAAGCGGGTCGGTATCCTCACTGCCGGCGGTGACGCCCCCGGGCTCAATGCCGCCATCCGCGGTTTCGGGAAAGCCGCGATGGGGAAATACGGCATGGAGCTGGTGGGATACCGCAACGGTATTACCGGGCTTGTTAATAACCGCTATATGCCGCTGGATTCGGATTCCCTGGCCGGGATTTTGACGCAGGGCGGCACCATGCTGGGGACTTCGCGCGATAAGGTCCATAAGTTCCCGGACGGCAACGGCGGGTACGTGGATATGATCCCGCAGATCGCCCAGAACCTCGAAGATGAGCATATCGACGCGCTCGTGTGCATCGGCGGGGGCGGGACCGCGAAGAACGCGAACCGGCTGGCGCAGGCCGGGCTTCCCGTGATCCACCTGCCCAAAACCATCGATAACGACATTATGCACACGGACACCAGCTTCGGTTTTTCGACGGCGCTGTCCATCGCCACCGATGCTATCGACCGGCTTCATTCCACCGCCCACTCCCATCACCGCATTATCGTGGTGGAGCTCATGGGGCACCGCGCCGGGTGGCTGACGCTGGGCGCCGGGATTGCCGGGGGTGCCGATATTATTCTCATCCCGGAGATTCCGTATTCGATTGAGTCCTGCGCGGCGTCGATTCGGCGGCGGGCGGAAAACGGGCGGCCTTTCTCCGTGGTGGCCGTGGCCGAGGGCGCGCATTCGATTCCGGTGGCCGCGCAGCTGGCTGCCGCGAATGACCTGGTGCGCCACGCCCCCACCCCGGAGGCGAAGGAGGCGGCGAAGAGCCACCGGCGTTCCATTGAGGAAAACGAGCGCGAATCGACGTTCCTGGTGGCGCAGCAACTGGAGGAAGCCACCGGGCTGGAAGCGCGCGTGACGATCCTCGGCTACGTGCAGCGCGGGGGTATTCCCGACGCCGCCGACCGGCTGCTGGGAACCGTGCTGGGAAGTGCGGCTGCAGATGTGGTGGCGCACGGGAAATCCGGCGTGATGATCGCCTCCCAGAACGGGCAGGCCGTGCCGGTGCCGCTGGAGGACGTGGCCGGGAAGGACAAGCTGGTCCCGGTGGATCACCCCTGGGTGGCCGCGGCGCGCGCCGTCGGCACGAGCCTCGGTGAGGCGCTTTAGGAATACTACGTACGAATGAAGGGGCGGCCGCGCCGATTGGCGGGCCGCCCCCTTATTGTTTGTGTTCGCGTAGTTGGCGCATTACGCCTGGTTAGCGGGCGGGTGCAGCACGGGCCCGCTAACCAGCGAACTTAGCGCCGCACCGCCGGGGTATCGGTTCCATTGCCGTCCCAATCACCCACGTACAGCTCGTCGCTCACGCGCCCGTAGCTGAAAACGGAATCTGCGTTCCCGGCGCCCAGCGAGTTCTTGACGTAGATGGTGTTGCCGCGGCGCACCGCGAAGGTATCGCGGCCATCGCCGTCGAAATCACCCAGGATGGTGGCATCGCCAGCACGCCCGTAGGCGAATACATGATCCGCGATTCCCGAAGCGATGTGGTTCTTCACGAAGTAGGTGCTCCCGCGGCGCACGGCGAAGGTGTCAATGCCGTCACCGTTGAAATCGCCGGCGTACACGGTATCTCCGTAGCGTCCGTAGTTAATAACCTGATCCGCGTTCCCACTGTGGAGGGAATTGAGCACGTAGAAGGTATTACCGCGGCGCACCGCGAAGGTGTCCCGGCCGTCGCCGTCGAAATCACCCACGAGGATCTCATCGCCCACGCGCCCGTAGCTGAAGGCAATATCAGCGGCGCCGCCGTCCACGGAGTTCTTCACGTAGATCATGTTGCCGCGGCGCACCGCGAAGGTATCCGTGCCATCCCCGTTCCAGTCACCGACGAGCACCTCATCGCGCGCCCGGCCGTAGGAGAATACCGAGGAGGCTTGCGTGGATGTCCAGTCATTCGACACGTAGAAGACGTTGCCAGTATCCGCCGGACGCACCGGAACCGGGGTACTGGTTTGGTTCACCCGCTCCTGAGCGCGCAGCACCTCAGCTTCGGCCTTGGCGAGCTTGGTGATGAGATCGCCGGCTTCGGCAAGTTTGGCGTCAATCTCTTGGAAACGCGCCACGGCCTTTTCCCAGGCCTTCTTGGTTTCCGGGAGATTCTTCTTTGCCTTGACCGCGCCGTCATATTCGGGCTTCACAACGACGTGGACGAGGCGAGCAGTTTCAAGTTGAGAACGAGCGGCATCGAGCTTGGCTCGCGCGGCCGGGTCTTCCTTGCCGGCGTTCGCGCGCTGGAAAGCGTCCTGCGCTTCCACCACCGCGCGGCGGGCTTCAGGGGTTCCGTGGGTCATATTTTCCCGGGCGCTGCCGATGTATCCGTCCAGGCGAGCCAGGTACTCCGCGGTGGTGTATCCGGGCAGGTAGCTCTGGCTAAACCGATCCCCACGCCCGAATGTATTGCCAAAGAAGTACGTGGGATGCGCATCGTAATCCGCGATGGCGAAGCCGGTCACCACATATTCCGACTGAATAATATTGAGGTAGTGCCCAATCTTCGGATAATCGCGCACGCCCCGGTCATACTCCGCTTTCTCCTGGTCATACCACATGGTGAAGGGATCCCCGCTGCGGCTGGGCATGGCGGCGATATTCTCGCCGTAATTGAAACCACCCACGTGATCGAAGAAGCCACCGTGCACATTCACATTGGCATTGACCTGGGCGCGAGCCATAAGAGCGGAGGAGATCTTGAGCGGGGCGAGCCCGTGGCGTGCCCGCAGCTCATTGAGCTTATTCACGCGCTGAATCGAGTCGCGCATGAGGTCCAGATTGGTGGCGTCCCCGGGCTGTCCAAAACGGGTGTATTGCGGAATCGGAACATCGTTGATGGTATCCGTTTCAGAAAACACTTCGACCGCAGCAGTATCGCCCATGGCCTCGAAGAATCCGAGCGATCCGCGGTTCCAGCGGTTCTGGGCTTCCTTCTTGGAGGCTTCGAGGGCAGCATTCGCGCTATCCATCTGCCGTTGCGCCGCGGCCACGGCCGCCGGATCGGGCTGGGTAGCTGCATCGTATTCTGCCTGGGCCTGGTCAAATGCACGCTGCGCTGCCGCTAGTTTGGCAACGGCGTCATCGTATTTCTTCTTGATCTCATCAAAGTTTTCGACCGCAAGCTTTTCTGGCACATAGCGCGCTTCCCAGGTGCTGCGCTCCATATCAGCCTTGGCCCATTCCTGCGCGAGCTCGCGCGCTTCGGCCACGTCAATTCCCTTGGCTTCCAATTCAGCGACGACCGCATCGCGATCTTGAATCGCTTTCGCCAGGCAAGCCCGCAGTTGGTCCGGTGACATCATTCCCGCATTGCAGACCAACCGGGCTGGCTCATTCGGGGTGGTGGCCGGCAGGGCGTGGACTGCCAGCGGGGCGAGAAGCGTTCCCGCCAACATGAGTGCTGTTGTGCGCATATATGTCTCCTTCGATCAGCGCTATGCTCCCAGGTAATTTTCAGAATATAGGTATGCACATTGAAAAATAAGTGACCCTGCGCACTGTCGCGAAGTCGCCCGGGCACGGTCAGCACACCGCCCGGCACACTTGCCGGAGCGTGCTTGCGCCCGGGCCAGCACAGCCCGGCGCACACCCCCAGCTCAGGGCCCTGTTATCCCCAACCGGGGATAACCCTGTGGATAATTACATCGATGTTATTTGGGTGCGGATTGCGAAGTGGCGGCGTCGTCGTAAAAAGAAAGAACGACGGCGCAGCTTGGCGTGCCCCTACCGGTACCCGAAGAAAATCGCGGCCACCAGGAATGCGGTGCCGAGCAGCAAGACCGCAATATCTCGGGCGGTGAGCGCACGGGATACGTGGCGCCGGCGCGAAATAATCGCCATCAGCAGCGCGCCCATGAGGAGCCCGCCCACGTGGGACTGCCAGGAAATATTGGTGCCGGGCAGGAAACTGATCGCGAGGTTGATGGCGATGACCACCGCCATTTGGGTGAAGCTGCCGCCGAAGCGCCGCAGCACCACGAACATCGCCGCGAAAATGCCGAAGACGGCGCCGGATGCGCCAACGGTGCCGGTGTAGTAGTCGATGTCGGTGGAGACGGTGTAGAGGACCATGACGTTGCCGGCCACCGCGCTGAGCAGGTACAACCCCAGGAAACGCCACCAGCCGATCATGCGCTCGAGCACCGAACCTATCAGCCACAGCGCATACATATTGAAAAGCAGATGCGTGAAGCCGGCGTGCATGAAGGTGGAGGAGATGAAGCGGTAGGGCTCCTCGTGGGCAATGCCGGGGGCGAAAATGAGGACTTGCCCCACGCGGGCGTCGAGCCATTGGGACAGCAAAACCGCCACGTTCACCACGATCAGCGTGATGGTGACATAGGGGACGGGTTTGCGGATCTGAAGACGGCGCTTCTTGGGAACGTTGTGCACTTTCGGCCTCTCTGCGCGGTCATCCCGCTCGACAACTCTGAATCAAGCGTACCGGACGGCGCGCGGGTGTGACCGGGTGGGCGGGACCGGATAGGGGCGGAACCGGGTGTAGCCCGCAAGCTCTCAACTTAACACTCAACTCAACACTCATGTATGTGAGTGTTAAGTTGAGTGTTGGGATGAGTGTTGAGTAAGTGTTCCGGCGCGCGGCAGGCAGAGCGGACGACAGAGCACACCTAAGCACCAGGTTGAGCGAGGCGGTAACGCTGCTTTGGACTTGTTTTAGGTTCAGTGCGCTGCACCTGCCCCTCGGTCACCAGGGTATTGAGTACGGCTCGGGTTCCGCCCAGGCTAATCCCGGCGGCGCCCGCGAGTTCGCGGCTGGTAGCGCTGGCGTGGGTACGCAGATAATCGAGAACGCGTTCGCGCGAGGACGTTCCTGCCGCGGCGCCCTGCTCCGCGGGGGTCATGCGGCGGCGCTCGAAGGTGAGGCTGAAACTATCCAGCCGGTCGACGGGCCGCGCCGGAGGAAGCATTTCCCGCTCCAGCTGAGTCATGATTTCCTGGTAGCCGCTCCCCCGATTTTCCGCCACAAAACCGCCCTCTTCGAAAGGTGTGGATTCCAGCAGCCGCGCCAGAAATTGGTTGCGCGTGGAGGACAGCCCGGTTGTGCCCAGCGAATCAATAGTGACCGTGCCGAACAGCCCGCCCGGATTGATCACTTCCAAACGATCCGCGTAAAGGTTCAATTGCACCTGAGTGCCGCGCGCTACCGGAGAATAATCGCGATGCATAAGCGCATTCGTGAGTGCCTCGCGCACCGCAACGAGCGGATAATCCACCAGGTCATGCCGGAAAGCACCGCGCACCACGCCACCCACCCGCATATTTTTTGCGACGACGCCGACACCGTCGGCCACCAGGGCGGGAATAGGACCCGCCAGCGTCCCCGAGTCCAGATGCCGCTGCCCGGAAAGCGACGAAGCTTTGGTTGATCCCGGGTACACCGCGTAGGTGACTGTGAGGCGAGGGAAGAATTCCTGGGGATATGTGCCTAAGCAGAGCAGGCCAGCCAGGGTGGGATGGCGCTGCCCGTCCGGGCCGGTGCCGATAATGCGTAGCTGCTCCATCGCGGTTTCGTCCGGGAGTTTCCCGAAAATACGCGGATGGTTGAGGCGTTCGCGTTCCAGGACCGCGTGGAGGAGGTCCTGGTCCAGGGAATCGAGGCCGGCTTCTTCCACCAGGTCGGTATCCCAGTGGGGTTGTGTTTTGTTTTCTAGGAGGCGGTCAATTTCGTAGGCGGAAAGTTTGCGATCTCCATCGCCGGTGCGGATATAGGATCCGCCGTACACATTGCGGGCGGTGACATAGCAGGGCTTATCGCGCGGCTGGAGCGGCGGGATCGTGGCCATGACCAGCGTGGTGTCTCCGTCAGTGGTGTCTCCATAGGGAACCATGGCGATATCCGCGCGAACCGGAGGCGTGAGACTATCGCTGCATACCCCCGCGAGCGCATCGTAAATCCGCGCTGCCGGGAACTTAGGAACCGGTGTGAAGCCGCGGGCCTCATCGAGTCCAAGCACAATCAAGCCACCCGAACCGTTGCTGAATGCCGAGAGAGTCTCCACGATACTTTTGGGTAAGCCGTGGGCGGCCGCTTTCACTTCGATGTGCTGAGAATCGCGCCCTTGCTGGCGAAAACCCTCAATAAGGCGACCTGTTTCCTCGCTTGTTGTGGGGATGCGCATAACGTCATCCTACGAGCTCTCAACTTAACACTCAACTCAACACTCATGTATGTGAGTGTTAAGTTGAGTGTTGGGATGAGTGTTGTGTGAGTGTTCCGGCGCGCGGCCGGCAGAGCGGACGACAGAGCGGTCGGTGGAGTGGGCCGCAGGCCCGCAGAGCACACAAAAGCGGGGCGGTACCTGGGTACCACCCCGCTTGCAGAGTTATGTGGTTATGCAGTTATGCGGACAGCTTCGCGCTTGACACGCGCTTGATCAGTCGCGCAGCCCGTTGCCTAGTCAATAACCTCGACGGAAGAAATCACCACGTCATTGAGCGGGCGATCATTCCCGCCGGTGGGAACCGCGGCGATCTTATCCACAACCTTGACGGATTCCTCATCGGCAACCTTCCCGAAGATGGTGTGCTTGCCAAGCAGCCACGGGGTGGGAGCCACGGTGATGAAGAACTGCGAACCGTTGGTGCCCTTGCCGAAGCGGGTCCCGGCATTGGCCATGGCCAGCACGTAGGGGGCGTCAAAGTTGAGGCCGGGAGCGATTTCGTCGTCGAACGTATAACCGGGACCACCGGTGCCGTTACCGAGCGGATCCCCGCCCTGAATCATGAAACCGGAGATCACGCGGTGGAAGATCGTTCCGTTGTACAGCGGATCGGTCGAAGCCTGACCGGTGGCGGGATTGGTCCATTCGCGTTCACCGCGAGCTAGTCCGGTGAAATTAGCGACCGTTTCGGGCGCTTCATTCGGGAAGAGTTCGACGCGAATATCGCCTTCGCTTGTGTGAAAAATTGCTTCCATGCGCTCAAGTCTCGCACACCTCATGGTTTTATGCCACGCGAAAAGCAAACGTGATTCACGTGACAAATGGGGGGCGAAAAGTGAAACAATAGAGGGGTACTCAATCGCAGGAGAATTCTGTGGTTCAACGGTAGGAGGTCAACGATGGCTTGTGGACGAAGCCGCGCGGACAAGCGGGCCAAGAAAGCGCAGCGGGAGGTTGACGCCATTATGGCGAAGATCGATGAGCTGCGTGGCCAGGCCGAACGCACCGCAAAGAAAGCCCAGCTCAAGGGGAAGCGGAATCAGAAGAAGTGGGAGCACAAGGCGAAGAGCGCCGCGTCTGATTTCCAGGATTACGCGAAGCAGGCCGGCGAACGCCTGAGCGATTACGCCAATCAGGGTTACGAATGGGCGGCACCACGCGCCCAGGAGCTGGCCGAAAAGGCGAAGCCCTACGTGGAGCAGGCGAAGGCCGTGGGCAACGATCTCGCGGAGAAGGCCAAGCCCTACGTGGAGCAGGCCCGCGATAATGCTTCGGAGTTCGTGGAGAACGTCCGCAATGATTACCTCCCGCGCGCCCAGCGTGCCCTGCACGCCGCGGCGGAGGCCGCCAAGGGTGAAGGTACCGTGGCCGAACGCGGTCAGAAGATCGCGCGGGTGGCTTCGCGTGAGATCCAGACTCCCGAACCGATGAAGAAGTCCCGCGGAAAGGGCCGGGTTTTCGGCACCATCGCGCTGGTTGGCGGCCTCGGGGTTGCGGTCTACTACCTGTGGAAGCGCTCCCAGCCCACGGAGGATCCCTGGGCGGAGGCCTACTGGGAGGACGTGGACGGCGTGAAGGCTCCCGCGGAAGATGCGGAAGATTCCGTGCAGGCCGGTGCCGAGGAGGTTGCGGAAACTGCGGAAGATGTTGTGAACGACGCCGCAAGCGCAGCTGGCGACGTGGCCGATAAGGCCAAGCGTGCTGGCTCCCGGGCTGAGGATGCCGTCAAGGAAGGCGCGCACGAAGCCAAGGATGCGGCAGAGGATGTTGCGGATAAGGCCAAGGAAGCCGCGCAGCACGCCGCTGACCAGGCCAAGGACATCGTCGAAGATATCGCGGAGAAGTAGAGCCGGCGTGGAGAGCTCACACCTTCTGGAGGACTCACACCTTCGCGAAAACTAGAGCGGTAATAGCAGCAGTAACCGCAGTAGCGAGCGCGGCTCGGGCATAGAACAGCCCGGGTCGCGCTCTTTTATATCTGCTTTATGTTCGCAGGTGCTGCAAGTCAGCTACTTCAGGGCCCCGCTATTCGCCGGCTAGCAGCTCCTTGACCCGCGGGATCACCTCGGTGCCGAAGAGCTCGATAGAGGAAAGGTTCTGCTCGTGGGGCTGCGAGCCGTAGGAGACCTTGAGGTCGTAGCGGGTGGCGCCCAGTTCGCGCATGCCGGTGGCGATTTTGCGGGCCACGGTTTCCGGTGAACCCACCGCCAGCGCCCCGTTCTTCACCTCGTAGAGGTACGCCTCCCGCGACGGCGGGCGCCAACCGCGCTCCCGACCGAGCCGGGAATTCGTTTCCACGTAATAGTCGAAGAAGTCAGCCACGGCTTCCTCATCGGTGCGAGCAACATAACCGTAGGAGTGGTAGCCGACTTCAGCTGCGCCGTCGTTCCCGAACTGCTCCCAGGCGCGCCGGTACAGATCCGTGAACGGAACAAAACGCGAGGTCGGGCCGCCAATAATGGCGAGCATGAGCGGGAGTTTGTAATGCGCGGCGCGCACCACCGATTCCGGGCTGCCGCCCACGGCGACCCAGGTGGGCAGCGGGCCGTGTTCGAGCGGCGGGTAGAGGGTCACGGCGCTGAGTGCCTGCGTGTGCGGGCCGCCTTTCCAGGTGACGGGTTGGCCGTTGCGGGCGAGCAGCTCGGTGAGCATAGAGAGTTTTTCGTTGAAGAGATCTTCGTAATCGGCCAGGTCGTAGCCGTATAGCGGGAAGGATTCGGTGAAGGAGCCGCGGCCCACCATGAGTTCGGCGCGGCCGTTGGAGAGGGCGTCCACGGTGGCGAAACGTTCGACCACGCGGACCGGGTCGTCCGAGCTGAGGACGGTGACGGCGGAGGAGAGGCGGATGCGCTGGGTGCGCGCGGCAATCGCGGCGAGGACCACATCGGGGGCGGGAATCGCGTAATCGTCGCGATGATGTTCGCCGATATTGAAGATGTCGACGCCGACCTCTTCGGCGCGCACCGCTTCGGCCACCACATTGCGCACCACCTGGGCGTGGCTGAGCTTGGTGCCGGAGGCATCGGCGGTGACGTCGCCAAAAGTATCGATTCCGAAGGTGTAGGTCATATCAGGTCCTTTCGAGGGCCGGGTGAGAGCCGGTGGGCCGGGGGTGCGGGATGCCGGGACGCACAGGTACCCGGAGCTCGCGGCCCGGTTGCGCGCTGGGCCGGTGGCACGCGCCTAACCAGTGGCGCAAGCCGCTGGTCTGAGCTTAGCCACAGAACGAGCCAGAGTCACCCACTGATTGAACTCTACACTACTTGGCCGAAGAGCGCTCCGATACCGAAGGTGAGGGCGAGGCCGAGCGTGCCACCCACGGCGGTGCGGATGGTGGGGCGCAACGGTGGAACCTGGCCGATCCAGGCGGCGATCCAGCCGGTGAGCGCCAGCGCGGCCACGGTGACCACGAAGCAAATCGGGGCGATGGCGCCGAGCGGGGCGAGCAAGCTGGCGGCGAAGGGAACCGCGCCGCCGGCGAGGAAGGAAAAGAAGGAAGAGAAGGCTGCGCCGAAGGGAGAGACGATGTTGTTTTCTGTGGCGGGTTCACCTACCCCAGCGCTCCAGCGTGCCACATCCGCACGGCGTGCCATACCAGCCCGCCGCCGCAGCGCATCGAGTTCGGCATCGCGTTGCGAGGAGACGGAAATGTATTCGCCCAGGGCCATGGATACCGCTCCGCCAATGAGGGCGGCGAGTCCGGCCAGCAGAATCGCGGTACTTGAGGCCCGCGCGCCACCCATGGCGATGACCACCGCGGCCACGGAGACGATGCCGTCATTCGCACCGAGCACACCGGCCCGCAGCCGGTTCATAGCCTCCGCGCCCAGCACCCCCGGGATACCGGGAGCGGTATCGCTGGCATCTGCGCGACACGTGTCGCTATGCTTAAATTCATATGCTTCAATAGCATACTTCTCCATAACAATTCCCTCCATTGGCTACGTTGCTATTCCCATTGTCATGCCGGTCTTATGGAAAAGATAGGAAGGTCAGGCTACGCTCACGTGGATATAATGCGATTCATTTTCGGGCGATCTGGGATGTGCTCCGCTGCCGGCATATGCCGTGCTTCGCTGCCGGTATACGGCGTGCCGCGCGGGCCCGGGAATACTTTGCCGCGCGCTTTCCGTTCTTTATTCATGAACACCACTGCGCAAAATGACCGCGACCTGATTGGCCTGCTGGGAGCGGGCAAGCTCGGCACTGCTATCGGGCGCTTGGCCGCGGAGGCGGGTTTCCCGCTGGCGGTGAGCGTGCGTCCGGGCAATCCGCTCTACGATCTCACCTTGCCGACTTTGCTGCCGACCGCTCGCCTGGTGCCTTTCGAGGAGCTGGCCCGCACCGCGGATATTCTCATCCTGGCGCTGCCGCAGCCCGCGCTCGCTTCGATTGATTTGAGCGGGGTGCGCGGCATTGTTGTTGATGCGACGAATGCTTGGGAGGCGACTGATGGCACGCCGGACAACAGCATCTCAGCTAGCAGCGCGAATACCCGGCATACCACCGCCGCACTGCAAGCGCGTTATCCGGAGCTGGCTATTGTCAAAAGTCTCAATCATGCGGGGTATACGGAGTTGAGCGCGGAGGCCCGCCCGCATGGGGCGCCGGGGCGGCGCACGGTGGCCGTTGCGGGGGACGCCGCCGCGCGTTCCCGGGTGGCCGCTTTTATTGATGCGATTGGTTTTGATCCGGTGGAGCTTAGCGCCGAGCACGCTGCGCTACTGGAGCCGGGTGGCGTGGCTTTCGGGCAACGCCTGGAGCTGGCCGATTGGCCGGCGGATATCGTGGTAACCCGCCGTTAGGCCCCCGCGAAACCTGCCGCCACGGATACGCCCGAATTCCTCCGGCGAATCCCGGAGCTCAGCGCGCCTAGGGGCGCACACCTACGTTGATGAGGGGCGGGGTACCGGTAGCTGCGCCGTCGTACACAAGGTAGTAGGTGTAGTTCGCTACGCCATTTTCAACGGCCGGGTTGTCCGCGGAAAAGACGCAGAGGATGTCGGTGGGGCGCGGTTCAATATCGCCTTCGCCGGGCACTTTTCCGCTAAAGCGGTCGGTTTCTCTCACGTACCCGCCGGTGTCTTTCACGTGCCCGCCGCTCACGGTGGTGCTCAGCGGTTCGCGCGCATTGCACCCGCGGAAACCGGGGTGTGCGGCAGCGGAGGCGGTGCGTTGTTCTTCATCCGCGAGGCGCGGATCGCTGGTGAGTTCGGGGAGCAGATCTTCCCATTCCGCGCCTGCCGCGGCGAGGACTTGCCGGTCGGCCTGCGCGCGTTCTTCTGTGGGTGCGGTCACCGAATGCCCGCCCTCGAACTGGAAGGACACCTCCCCGGTCTGCACGAATTCGGAGCCGTTCCACACGAAATTCACGGTGGTGGAATGCGGCGGATACGCGCGTTCCATTGCCCGCGTTACGCCGCCGACGGGCGTGTAGGACGTGTACGTGATGCGCGCCTGGCCTGCCTCAAATTCCATGGAACTCACGTTGAATGACCACAGGCCGTCGTGATCTTGGGTGATGTGGGTGCCGCGGATGTTTTCGCCAGCATCGTGGGTGCGGTTCCCGATGGCGGAAACAAGCTTGAGGTTCGCGTCATAAATCCCGATGGCTCCGATGGTCGGGTCCCCCACCCCGCACGACATCGCGACCGCGCGATATTCCACGCCTTCGAGCACGAGCGGCTCGGTGAGGTGAACGGTGCCCGGCTGCATCCCCGTTTCGCGATCCGGAAGAATCTTCCCGTGCGCCACGGTCACGGGCGCGGGCGGGTTGCGTTTGGTGTAACACGCATCCGGAAGAATATACGTGCCGTTGCGCATTTCTTTATCCGTGGGGCCGGGCACCGGCGCGGGGCTATTTTCCGCCGCGATAGTGGGCGACGACGCCGCACCTGCCGCTCCGCCCGCCTCAGCAGATGCCGTTGCGGTAGCCGAGGGGCCGGCCGCCGGAGTTGAGGAAGTTCGCCCATTGAACCACCACCAGAGCCCGCCAGCCACGCCAAGTACAAGCACCAGAAGTGCTGCAATCAGGGACGTGCGGGTGGCACGGCTGCGGGGTTCTTGCCGAGTTAGGGCTCCGTTGTCGCTCATGCCATCAGTTTACCGGGCTGCTACGACACGATTTTTGGCAGGAATGGATGGAACCATTCCTCGCGGTAGGCTCGGCGGTTACATCGGCTCAGGCGCGGGTGCGGTTGTGCCGCGGCGAGGTCTTTTTCGTGTAAGTGTTTCATGGTGATGTGGAAGGCGCCGCCCGTAAAGAAACTCGCCTAGGATGGCTAATATTACCGTTCCAATTCCGAGGAGGACACGTGACTCGACGTCCCAGTATCCGCGAGGTGTCACAATTAGCCGGGGTGTCATTAGGAACTGCCTCCAATGTTCTCAATCATCCGGAACGGGTTTCCGACCACACACGCAAAAAAGTCGAAGCAGCTATTGAGAAACTCGGTTTCATCCCTTCCGAAGCGGGGCGCCGCCTACGTAAAGTCGATTCCAAATTGGTCGGAGTCCTAGTTCTCGACGTCGCCAATCCATTTTTCGCCGCTGCCGCAAGCGCAATTGAAGCCCGTTTAGCAGAAGAATCATGTTTTCCCGTTATCGGCTCAACCGGGGGAGATCCTAACCGCGAGGCTGGCTTGCTTCGTCTCTTGCTCGGGCAAGAAGTTCGCGGAATTATCCTGACACCATCCTCCGGTGCCGAAAAAAGCTTGCATCTGCTCGAGACCCGCAGAATACCCCTCGTTCTGCTTGATCATCCCGCACTCAAGGACGGGATGAATGCGGTTTCAGTTGACGACACCAGGGGAGCTGAAATTGCCATTGAGCATCTTCGCAGCCTCGGCCACCACCGCATTGGCTTTATCAACGGTTCGGCTAAAGTACGGCAAGCGCAGGCGCGCAGAATAGGGGTGCGCCAGACCGTCATGAAATCCGATGACCTGCTAACCTTGGTGGAAATCAACGCCGAGCGTTTTGATGCAGCAAGCGGTGAACGCGCCATGACGAAGCTCCTGTCCTCCCACCCGGAAGTTACCGCCGTATTTTGTGCCAACGATTCCCTCGCCATCGGGGCAATGCGTGCTGCCAGGCGGCATCATCTTTCTATCCCACGCGATATGTCCATTATTGGCTTTGACGATATTGACGTTGCCCGTGAACTCATCACTCCGCTCACAACGGTTCGGCAGCCGATGGAGCAACTCGGAGAAACCGCGGCTCGCCTTCTTCTGGAGCAACCCGCCGAAGCTCAAGACATTGCCTTTATTCCTGAGCTGGTAGTTCGAGAATCGACGGCGCCTCCACGCCAGCCCGCCAATTGATATCCGAAAGCGGCGTTACTGCGCCCTTATTGCGCCCTTTCTTTGGGTAGCGCAGCCGCGCGAATAAGCAACCAAGCTGCGTTTGCCCAGAAGCAAACAACATTTGCCACTTGACGTTGAAACGTATCAAACGTAGTATTTCATTACGGATTGAAACCTTTCAATCCTTCAACGAAGGAGTTGACTTATGGTTAGCACCCCGACTGTTGACCAGATTTTGAATGACACGACGCAGAAGTCTGATTCAAGATGTGGCTTTGTTTTACGAGTCCGCGAAGACAAGTTGGATGAATACCTCCAAGCGCACTGCCATGTATGGGAAGAGATGCGCGATGCCTTGTCACGTTCCGGCTGGCGGAACTACTCACTCTTCGTCGATCCGGAAACCGCCGTCGTTTTTGGCTATTTCGAAGCCGATGACGTGTGGCAAGCGATGAACTGCATGGAGAACGAGGAGATTAACACCAAGTGGCAGGCCGAAATGGCTCAGTACTTTGTACAGCCCGACGGCGGCACGAACTACTTCTTGTCCCAGTATTTCTATCTTCAGTGACATCTGATTTCAACGGAGAGAACATGTCAAAAAAGCCATTAACCGGATGGAAGGCAACAATTGCCGTTTCCATGTCCAATTACATCGACTCAGGGTCCATTATTGCGATTGCAACCTCGCTTGGTTTTTGGGGCGCCGCATACTTCCCTGATGACAACGGCCGAATCGCGGGATTGCTCGCTGCTTTCAGTTCCAATGCTTTCGGTGCCGCCATCGGTGCTCTTATTGGCGGACCGCTCTGTGACAAATACGGGCGAAAAGTTATCTACACCTACGACCTCCTCGTCTACGCGCTGGGTGGACTCATTGTCGTTTTCGCCGGTAACCTCCCGATGCTCTTCATAGGCTTCGTCATAATTGGACTCGCGGTAGGTGCATCAGTTCCAGCAGGATGGACATATATTGCGGAATTTGCACCAACCGAGAGTAGAGGCAGACATATTGGGGCAACCCAATTGGCCTGGTCATTCGGACCGTTCATCGGTTTCGGTCTCGCGAGCGCCGTGACACCCCTGGGGCTGCTCGGATCCCGACTCGTTTTCGCCCACCTCGTGGTTATCGCTCTGATTACCTGGTATATCCGGCGGAATCTGGAAGAATCGGAGGCTTGGCAGCAAGCCAAGGGCGGTTCCGAAACCAAGCCACCGTCGATGTTCCAATCCTTCAAGGCACTGTTCTCCTGGAAGTGCAATATCCGCGCCTTGATCTTCCTCGCGGTTATCTACACCTGCTGGAATCAGGCAGCTTCGCAAAACGGTATTTTCCTCCCAACCATCCTCAATAGCGTCGGCTACGACCAGCTGGCCTCGAATCTCTTCTCCATGCTCTCGTGGGGCGTGGTCATCATCGGCACGGTCTTCTTCATGTACTTCGTGGACACGATGCCCTACCGCACCCACTTCTTCATTGGTGCTGTTCTGGCCATCGTTGCCTGGCTGATCCTCATCTTCGGTCCTTCCGATTCCGCCTTCACCGCTTTCGGTTACGCGATCATCTGGGGTATTTCGGCTGGTCCTTCCGCCCAGGCTTTCTACTCGGTGTGGGCACCGGAACTCTTCGCCACTCCGTACCGCGCCGGTGCGCAGGGAATCATCTTCTTCCTGGTACGAGTCGCATCCGGCCTTATTTCCCTTATCTTCCCGGTCATCCTCCAGTGGGAGAACGGACTCATGATCGACGGACTGATCCTTATCGGATTCCTCTCGATTTCGCTCATTGTTGGCACCCTTGGCGCACCGAAGACCCAGGGCAAGTCGCTCGAGGACATCGAGATCGAGCGGTACGGGCGAGTTGTTTCAGCTGCGTCGTCGAAATAAAACCGCAAAGAAATATTGAGAAAGGAACAGACAATGGTGAAACTCAGTGATCTCAGCGCGAAGAACCGCGAGATCCTCGAACGTCAAGATGTTGAACTCCCCTCGTGGGCTTTCGGAAATTCCGGCACGCGTTTCCGTGTTTTCACAACGCCTGGCGTTCCACGTGATCCCTTCGAGAAGGTATCCGACGCGGCACAGGTGAATGCCTACACTCACGCCGCCTCGAAAGTTTCCCTCCACATCCCGTGGGATCTCACCGATGATTACGATGCGCTTCGCAAGCATGCAGAGGATCTTGGCGTCACAATCGGGACGATTAACTCGAATGTTTTCCAGGACGAAGATTACAAGTTCGGCTCCTTGTGCAACGTGAACCCGAAGATCCGCCAGAAAGCCATCGATCATCACAAGCAATGCATCGATATTATGCGCAAAACCGGATCGAAGGACCTGAAGATTTGGCTGGCTGATGGTACCAATTACCCCGGTCAAGATTCCATTCGGGAGCGTCAGGATCGGCTGGCGGAATCGCTTGCGGAGATTTACGCGGAACTCGATGATGATATGCGGCTGGTGCTCGAATACAAGTTCTTCGAGCCGGCTTTCTACCACACCGATGTTCCGGACTGGGGAACGTCGCTTGTTCAGTGCCAAGCGCTGGGCGAACGCGCCATGGTGGTTCTGGATACCGGCCACCATGCTCCCGGCACCAATATCGAATTCATCGTGGCTCAGCTCCTCCGAGTGGGACGCCTTGGTGCATTTGATTTCAATTCTCGGTTCTATGCAGACGACGACCTTATCGTCGGGGCTGCCGATCCGTTCCAGCTTTTCCGCATTCTCAATGAGATCGTCGCGGCCGGTGCTCTGGATGAAGGGTCGCCTGTGAACTTCATGCTCGATCAGTGCCACAACCTGGAAGAAAAGATCCCGGCTGAAATCCGCTCCGTGACCAACGTGCAGGAAATGACCGCGAAGGCTCTGCTCGTTGATCGCGATGCTCTCAAGAAAAAGCAGGTAGCCGGCGATGTTCTCGGGGCGAATGACATTCTTATGGATGCTTTCTACACGGATGTGCGCGGCCTCCTGGGCGAATTGCGCGAGTCCCAAGGTATTGATCCGGATCCGATGCGGGCCTTTATGGAATCCGGCTATCTGGAAAAGATTCGGAAGGAACGGGTTGGTGGAACTCAGGCAAGCTGGGGCGCCTAATTCTCCCGCTTCCCTGTGGACCTCACTAACCATCCAGCGCTGAATTATTGAAACTATTGAGCGCCAAACCAGCTTCGGGCCGAGCTCGTACGGGCCCGGCCCGAAGCTCCACTGAGGAATGTGAGTAATGAAAACTTTTGTTGCTATCGATTTAGGTGCTTCCTCCGGCAGAGTCATGACCGGCTCCATTGCTGACGGAAAACTGAAATCGACCAGCGAAATCACTAGATTTCCAAACGGACCTATCTGTGTTCCAGGGACCGATAAGAATAATCTTTTCTGGCCACTGCTCCAGGTGTGGGAGCATATTTGCGCCTCGCTCAAGAATTTACGCGACACTCCTGTCGAATCAATTGGCGTGGATAGCTGGGCGGTTGATTACGGCCTGCTCGGCGCGGAAGGCGGACTTATTAGTCCCCCCTTTAGCTATCGCGATAGCAGGACTCAGGGCGTTCCCGAAACACTGTATTCCCGCTACTCTGCAACGGATATTTACACCCATAACGGCCTGCAAAACATTGATATCAACACAATTTTCCAATTGCTCGCAGCTGCTCGCAGCGCAGACTATCGACCGGCCGTGGAACAAGCAGAATCACTCCTGCTCCTGCCAGACCTCGTCAATTATTGGCTGACCGAGAAGAAGTATGCGGAGATAACAAATGCTTCGTCAACGGGCTTCGTCAATCCTCGCACCCGATCCTGGTCACCCGAGATGACTGGCATATATAAGGAAATATCCGGCATTGATATCTCCGCGAAACTACCCGAACTCATCGAGCCTGGAACTCGAATTGGCGCTATTCGGCCTGAGATATGCGATCTACGTACCCAGAACCGAGAAACCACTCCAGTGGTGGCGGTGGGTAGCCATGACACCGCCTCAGCGGTAGCAGCCGTGCCCGCTAGCGCCCACACGAACTTCGCTTTTATTTCGTGTGGGACGTGGTCATTGGCCGGGCTCGAATTAGATTCGCCGATCCTGAGTGAAGAATCGCGGCAAGCTAACTTCACTAATGAACTCGGTGTTGATGGGACCATCCGCTATTTGAAGAACATTATGGGGATGTGGATCTTTAACGGTTGCGTGGCCCAATGGAAAGAAACCGATCCCAGCCTATCGATTTCCCAGGTGATTTCCCTTGCGGCCGCAGCACCGTCCCTTCGCACGGTTATCGATGTCAATAACCCGATCTTCGCAACACCGGGAGATATGATCGCTCGAATTGATTCCCTTGCTGAAGCGAGCGGGCAACCGCGTCCCCGGGATATTGGGGAATATGCCCGTTGCATCATTGATTCCCTGGCTCTTGCACATGCCCAGACCATCGAGCAGGCTGCCCGCCTTGCACAGGTGGATATAGATGTTATCCATATCGTCGGAGGAGGATCTCAGAACAAATTACTGTGTCAGCTAACTGCCGATGCGTGCGGACTTCCCGTCGTCGCAGGCCCCACGGAAGCAACGGCGCTTGGAAATCTTTTACTCCAGGCACGAACGGCTGGTTCGATATCGGATTCACTTACCTCGCTGCGTGAGGTTGTACGTGCATCGACCGAACTCACCAGCTATACACCCCAGAACAATCACAGCGTTTGGCAAGAAGCCCGACGTCGAATTTTCGAATAAGGATGGAGAGACCATGACTTCTCAATTAACTGTTGACGCCCTCCTGGAACAAATGGGAGTGACCGGACGTCGCCTCGACCACCTGCATGCCGCGGAAGCCGGCGCCGGAAATATCTCTATTTCCGTTGATTGGGATACCGATCTCGAATCAGTTTTCCCGGAGAAAAAAGCCGGCGTCAAGCTCCCCTGGAAGGTACCTGCTCTGGCGGGACGAACGGTGTTCGTAACCGGATCGGGATGCCGCTTGCGCGAGGTAGCGGACGCGCCCGAAAAGAATGTTTCGGCCTTCATTGTGGACGAAGGCGGCGAAACCGGTACCTGGTACACGCATCCAAATAAGGCGTATCAGCGCCCCACGAGCGAATTCAATTCGCATCTTGCGGTGCATAACGACCAGGTGGCTCAGCGCGGCGTGAGCTTCCAGGCGATTGTGCACGCGCAGCCTCCGTACCTCGTTGCCCTCTCACATATTCCCGAGACTCTGAACAACAAGGATTTCAATCGCATGATCTTCCGGTGGGAGCCGGAAACCATCGTTCAGGTTCCGGAAGGGATCGCCGTGCTCGAATTCATGGTTCCCGGTAGCGATGAACTCATGGAGAACAATGTGATCGGGCTGCGTGATCATCGCATCGCGCTGTGGGCCAAGCACGGAATTATGGTTCGTTCGGATTCCTCCGCCCTTTCCGCGGTCGATACCATCGAATACCTCGAAACCGGCGCCATGTACGAACACATGAACGCCGCAAGCGGTGGAAAGGGAACCGGCCTCAGCGATGACGAAATCCGCCGCGTCGTATCCGCATTCAATGTGAAAACAGATATGTACTAAAAAGTACGAAATCCGAGAGCATTAACTCTCTTCTTCCTCCCGGACGCTGGGCCGGGGCGGCGCGGGGATGTGCCGCTTATCGCGCTCACCCCGCTCCCCGCGCTCATCGCGCGCGCCCGGTTCGGCTCGCTATTCCCGAGCACCCCGCGCGCCCTGGCTCAGCGTCCCGCTGAGGAGGAGCACCGTAATGCCGGCGAAAGGCACCACGCACAGGCCGGTGCGCAGCCCAAACGTATCGGCCACCATCCCCACAATCGGCGGCGACACCAGGAAACCGATGCGCATAAGCCAGGAAATCGCGGTCAGGCCCGTGCCCGGCTTGAGACCGGGAAGCTCATCGGCCTGCTGGATCGCGGCCGGCACCAGCGTGGCCGAGCCGAAACCGGCTACCGCGAAACCAGCAATTGTGCCCAGCACGCTCGGGAACAGCAGCGCCAGCCCCATCCCCGCGGTAATGAGCGCCGCCCCGCCCTGGGCCACGGTGCGCCGCCCGAAGCGGTCCACCAGCCCATCGCCCAGCAGCCGCCCCACAAACTGCGAGCCGACCAGCCCCACATACCCCGCGGCGGCCAGCCCGCCCGCGGCACCGAGCTGCCCCACGTACAGCGTCGCCCAACTCGACCCGGCATCCTCGATGAGCCCGCCCATCGTGGCAATGAGCACCAGCGCACCCAGCATCGCCACGGTCCGAAGCGTGAGAGGCCCCGAAGTCCCGGTGGGTGCGGTAGCCTCCGAGGGCTCAGCTTCTTGCGTATCCGTATTGAGGGCCGACGACGCCGCCACTTCCCCCGCATCGCCTACCCCGCCACCAACGTGACCTGCGGGAGCGCCGCTTGGCCCGGGGTCTGCGGCGTCGTTCCCGGGTAAACAGAAGCGCCGGGCCACCAGCGCAACCGCGGCCCACAGTATTCCGGACAGCACCATATGCGTGGGCACCGATAATCCGATTCCGATTGCGGCGGCGGACATGAGCCCGCCGCTCATCGCGCCCACGGACCAGGTGGCATGGAAGGTGTTAATAATTGAGCGCCCGTAATGGCGCTGGACCCGCAGGCCGTGCGCGTTTTGGCCCACGTCCGTGGCGGCATCGCAGGCGCCGCCGAGGAACATGCCCGCCGCGAAGAAGATTCCCGTGGGGCCCACGCCCGCCACAATGAGGCCGAGTGCGGTGAGCAGCGTGCCGGCCACCGCCACCGGCGCGGAGCCGAATTTGCGGATGAGGGGCGCGGCGAATACACCTGCGATGATGCCGCCGGCCGGGAAGGCCGCGAGCGCGAGGCCGTAGACGGCGTTGTCGAGCTCGTGGATTCGCTTGATTTCGGGGAAGCGCGGCACGATATTGGCGAAAATGGCGCCGTTGGTGAAGAAGAGCGCGCTCACCGCCAGGCGGGCATGGTGCAATTGGGTGGCGCTGTAGTGGCGCGAACTCGGCGGGCGCCGGCGCCGGGAAACGTGCTGCGTTGTCACAACTATCCTTTGCGTGCGGATCGTTTGTATGCGGTGTTAACGCTTCCACCCTACCGAGAAAAGCGGGGCCGCGGGCTCCCGAGAAAAGCCAACCTAGATCTTCTCACCTCCGGTCGTTTCCTGGGCCGGTAGCGCCAGGGAAATCGCGAAGGCGATCACCGCGCAGACCAAGCCCACAATGGCCGCCTGGGAATAGCCAGCGGTAATATCGCCGGCCACCGCATTGCGAGCCACGAAGGAGGCCATCACCCCGGTACCCACGCCCGCGCCCAGGTTGAAGGCCGCCGAGGTCAGGCCCGGGAGCACCCCCGGCCGAGTGGGCGAAGCGTAAAGCACGCCCATGGCATTGAGGGTGGTATTGGACATCGCGGTATAGGTGGCGCCCATGAGGAAGGCCAGGGTGAAGAGCACCCAGCGATTCTCGAAGCCGAAAACCACCACCCCGGTGATGAGCACGATGCTGCCCAGCAGGCCCGCGCGCAGGATCGCGCGGTAGCCCAGCCGCGGAGCATACTTGCCCACGAAGGGCGCCAGCAGCCAGCCCAGCAGTGAGAACGGCGTGAGGTAGAGCAGCGCGGATTCCGTGCCTCCCATCCCCAGGCCGTTCTCCGCGTCCTGGGATACCGCCGGGATAAGGTACATGAGCACCGAGAAAGCGGAAGCCAGGGTGAAGAAGGCTGTGCCGGTCACGCCCCAAGTTTGGCGTTTGACCAGCTCGTTGAGCGGAACCAGCGGATCCGCCACCCCGCGCTCCACCAGCACGAAGGCTACCGCCAGCACCACCGCCGCGATAATCGCGGCAATGGTCCAGGTATTCCCCCAGCCCAGCGAACCGAAGCCGAAGGTGAGCGCCATATTCGCCGACCATAGCGAGCCGGTCAGGGTCATCGCCCCGCCCCAGTCCATGCGGCTGGCCGCCGGAACGCGCGTTTCCGGCACCCAGGCCACCACGCAGATGAGGGCCAGGACTTCCAGAGCAAGGATCGTCCAGAAAATTCCCTTGTAGCCGGCGTGATCCACAATCACCCCGCCCAGCAGGGTGTCGATCCCGGCCACCCCGGAATTAATCGCGGCAACTAAACCGATATAGAAACCGTATTTCTTCGGGTGGAGGATGGCGCGCAGCGTGAGGTTACCCAGCGCGAACGTGGCCCCGCAGAAACCTTGGAGGAAGCGCCCCACCATGAGCATGGCCACGCTGCTGGTCACCAGCACCAGCACCGTTCCCACCACCATAAAACTCACGGAAATCAGCAGGGTCACGCGCCGCCCGATTTTATCGGCCAGCGGCGGGAAGAAAATCGCGAGCGCCGCGGCCACCGCGAGGAATACCGTGGAGCTCCAGCCAATCACCCCGGCATTGGTATTAAGGGCGCTGGCCATATCGCCGATAGCCGGCGCCAGCATCGTGGCATTGAGCTGGAAACTCGCGATGACCAGCATGAGTGCGGTGAGCACCAGCTTCGGATTAATCGCACGGTTGCCGGCGGCACGCACCGTGGTCCCCTCAATATATTCGGAGGGGAGTTCCTTTGAGGGTTGTTCCCGCAAAAGTTCAGCCATGGAATTCTCCTTCACAAATGATGAATTGATATCCGGCAGAACTACGCGAGGCCCGCGAAGGGCTGATTCGGGGTGGTTTCCAGCGCGAGCAAAGCATCCAGGCGCGCGAAGAATGCCTTTTTATCGGCTTCTTCCACCACGTACGCATTCGCGGGGAGTGGGAATTTCTCCCAGGCCATGGCCGAGTACCCGCGGGTGAGCTCCGAACCGGTTTCAATATCCACCCGGTAGCGGTTTTCGCTGAGGATGAGTTCCGGATGCAGGAGGGTAGCCACCGTCATGGAATCGGGGTGCGTGGAGCCATCCACTCCCACCGATTCGTTGAAGTCCAAGGTGGTATCGCAGACCTTCTTGAAGAACTTCGCGAGGGTGGTGTTCTTATCAGCCAGCGCATTGTATTCCGCGCGGGTGATCGTGGCATCACGCAGGGTGATGGGATCCCAGGTCACCACGTGAATATCCTCGAAGCCGGCCGTGAACACAATCTGAGCGGCCTCCGGATCCACGTAGAAATTAAATTCGGCCGCGGAAATCGTATTTCCACGGCCGTTATTGGATCCACCCATAATGTAGAGGCTCTTGACGTTCTTCACGAAATTGCGGTCTTTGACCACCGCGGTCGCGATATTCGTCAGTGGCCCGATGGCCACCACGCTCACCTCACCCGGTTGGGCAGCTGTAATACGCAGAAGAGCGTCTACGGCGTGCTCGTGCTCCACGTGCGTCGTCGTAAAATCAATACTCAAACCGCCGGTGCCGTCACCGTGGACGTCCTCCGCGGACACCCATTCGCGCAACATCGGCTGCGAGCACCCCACGTGAATGGGGACCGCGCCGAGCTTACCGGCAGCGTTGAGCGTCATCTGCGCATTTTTGATCTGCCGCTCAAAACCAACGTTTCCGGCCACCATGGTGATGGCCCGCAAATCAGCCCGCTCATCGAGAAGGCCGAAGAGAATCGCCACGCAATCGTCCTGCGCGGTATCGGTATCGAGGATAAAAGGTACCTTCGTCATGAGTGCTCCTAGTAACTTTCGTGGCCGTTTTCCCCGGTCACAATGGCAACCGAGTTCGAGGATCCCACCAGGGCCGCTCCGGCCCGGATCAACGATAGTGCGTGGTCAAAGGTGGAGATGCCGCCCGACCCCTTGATGAGAACGCCCGCGGGCGCCAGGCTTTTCAGGAACTTAATCGATTCAACGCTCGCCTTTTCCACCGAACCGGAGGAGGCATTTTTGAGGTATTTCGCGCCGGCTTCCACGGAGAGTTCCACCGCGGCGCGGCGTTCGGCCTCGGTGAGGAGCGGCAGTTCGAGCATCACTTTAACGGGCACGCCCGCGGCGACGACGCCGGCAATATCCTCGCGGAACCTGTCATATTCGCCGTCCTTGAGCCACCCGATCTGCACCCCGATATCAATTTGGGTGGCGCCGGCCTTGACCAGCGCTTCGGCTTCCGCGGCTTTCCCGGCCGAGGTCATCACCCCGGTGGTCGGGAAATCGAGCGCGGAGGCCACCTCAATCCCGGTACCTTCCAGCACCTTCGCGGTAATGGGCACCTGGGATCCGGCGACCATCGCCGCGTTGAATCCATATTCGATGGCTTGCTCCGCGTGCCGGATCGATTCGGCCCGCGTGGTTCCGATCTTAATGAGTGTGTGTTGAATATACGGGGCTAAATCGCGCGGATTCGTAATAGCTTCCGGCGCGATACGCGTGGGTTTTTCCATTATTTATCCTTCCGTTCGGATTGTTATGAGTTACGTGGAAGTACGACGGCGCAGCGCTCGGCACCGAAGCGAGTGTGAAGATCGTCAATGCTGGGTATACCCGGCAGCACTCCTTCCGCTTCTACGGTAAGGGCGCCAGCGCAATTCGCGAAGCGAGCCGCTTCCGCGGGCGTTGCCCCGCAGGTGAGGGCCGCCGCGAGCGCCGCGTTCGTGGCATCGCCCGCCCCGGTGGTATCCACAACAGCGCGGGGCTTCTCAGCTGGGATTTTCTGCGGCTGGCCCCCGCTTTCGCATACGTAACAGCCCTCCGCTCCGTGGGTGAGCACCACGGTGCATTCCAGGGCTTGGGCGATGCGGGCGGCTTTTTCTTGCGGCGGGAGGGCCGCGAGCGCGGTGGCGGCGTCGTCGTTCCCCAACATCTGCAAGAGCGCGAGCGCTTCCGTTTCGTTGGGCGTGATGACGTCGACCTGGCGCAACACGTGTTCGGGCAGGCGCGGCACCGGGGCCGGGTTGAGAATGACGCGCGCCCCGGCCGCGCGCCCGAAGGTGATCGCGCGCGCTACGCTGGGCGCGGGGATTTCGCAGGAAATAAGGACGGTATCCGCGCTTTCAAATATGGCGGCGTGCGCGCCGATATCTGCCGGGCTGAGCTGGTCTAAAACCCCGTTGGCGAGGATAATGCGATTTTCTCCGGTGGCGTCCGTGATAATCGCACCGACCATGGTGACGCCTTCTTTGGTGACGACGGCGGAGGCGTCCACGCCCTCGGCCGCCCACATTTCGCGCGCGGCGTGGGCGTACCAATCCGAGCCGACGGCGGTGAGTAAGCTAACCGGGATTCCCAGCCGGGCCACCCCGACTGCCTGGTTGGATGCTTTGCCGCCGTGTTCCTGGCTGAAGCGCGCCCCGGAGACGGTTTCTCCGTCCGCGGGCGGGCGCTCGGTGAAAAATGACAGGCCGACGCCGTAGCCGCCGACAACAAGTATTCGCATTGCTCCCCCTTGAACTCGTGCGTTAAGGCGAGGGTAGCAGTGTGAACAAGTATATACAAGTAGGTACAGCTAGTGGACAGGTTTAGGAGGGAAGCGGGGTGCGGTGCACGATGGAGTGAATCCGCAGGCGGTCCGGGCGGATCCAGATGCGCGAGGTTTCTACCGGGCGGTCGGAGGCATCGTAGGTGACCTGTTTCATGTCGATGAGTGGGAAGCCGTGCGGAACGGCGAGGATGCGCGCGAGGTTGCGGTCGGCCCCGACGGCGGAGATGGTGCGGCTGCCGTGCGAGAGGGCGATGCCGAGATCGTTTTCCAGGGTGCCGAAAAGGGAATTCGCCTCGTAATCCTGCTTGACGAGGACGGCGCGTTCCGCGCAGAGCGGGGGGAGGATCACCCAATTATCGAGTAGGGTGATGGAGCCTTCGGTGTCGCCACGCATGCGGCGCAGGTGGAAAATGTTGCCATCGATTCCCAGCGCAGCGGCAATCGGCGGCGGGGCGGGGATGACTTCCTGGGCGAGCACCCGGGTGGTGTAGTCGATGCCGCGCTGCTTGAGTTCCTCGGCGAGGGTGGTGAGGGAGGAGGTGAGCGGCGAGCGCACAATATCGTGGGCGATGAAGGTGCCGCGCCCGCGTACCCGGACCAGCAGACCTTCGTCAATGAGCTGGTCCACGGCTTTGCGCAGGGTCCCCCGGGCCACATTGAGCTGTTCGGCGAGGGTGATTTCCATGGGGAGCTGGTCGCCGCGGCGCCACGCGCCCGTGCTTACTTGTTCACGCATCCAGGTGGCGAGCTGCCGAAAAATCGGGGTGGGGGCATTGCGGTCAAGGCCCGGGGACTCGGTGTGCATGGTTCCTCACCATCGCTTCCTGGACGTCTATGTTCGGATCTATGTTCGGATCCGGGCTGCTTTGCCCGGCATCTCTAGGGTACCGCGCGGCCTGGGAGGGCGCTGGAAAGCGCCTGATGGTGGGCTGGCGGGGGCGGGAGGCGCGGGTGGCATGCACGCTAGGTGTGGGTGCGGGCGGATTAGGAACACGAGGTTCGGGCGGCACCGGAGATGGTATGTTCTTTCCGAGCTGTACCGCGTATGTACCACAAACGCAGTACGTTCCCCGTCACCGCCTTTCAAGCACCAAGGTTTCCAAAGGCCACCACGTGCACCCCATCGGGGCGGGTATAACTGAGGCCCGATCCGGTCACCACCACGAGGAGCGGATCCGGACTTTTCACATACCGCTGCGCAAAACGCTGTAAATTCGCGGCTGCCCCATCAATAATGCCCGGAACCGAGCCGAGTTTCACTTCGACCAGTGCCGTTCGCCCACCAATATCCAAGATGGCATCGACTTCCAGCCCGTCAGCGCTGCGACCGTGATAAATATCGGTACGAGCCAGGTAGCGCAGATCGTGCACAACCTGGGATTCGAAAAGCTGCCCGAAAAACTCGAGGTCGTTCAGGAGTTCGCGCTCGCTCGCGTGCAATGCGGCAGCGGCAAGCGCCGGATCAGCCAGGTGGTGCTTGGGCGCTTCTCGGAGCGGCGCTGCGGAGCGAAGGTGCGCACGCCAGGCTGGCTGCGGCGTCGTAATAAAAATACGCTGCAAAGAATCGAGGTAATCCCGCACCGAATCGCGCGCCAAGCCGGTATCGCGCGCCAGCGCGCTGACGGACATTTCCGTTGCGGTTCCGCGCGCGAGGGAGGTGAGGAGGGCCGCGACGCGCTGCGGGTCGCGATATGTATTGTCCGGAATTCTAATGTCGACGGCGCAGACGGTCTCCAGATAATCACGATTATTAGCACGGGCTTGTTCCGTGTTGAGCTCGAGGTTGCCCGGCCAGCCCCCGTGCGCGATGCGCTGGGCGATATCCGGGACGGTAAGGGATGAGGAGGTCGGAGTAATCGCAGCTCCGGGCGGCAATTGCGCGAGCTCACGCAGGGAGACGGCGTTGTCGCTGTGCCCGGTTTCCACGAAGGTCATGGTTCCCATCACGAGGCGCGCGAACCGCCCCGCGCCACTGTGGCGGGCGGCGCCCTCGCCAGGAGCAGTGGAGCCAGTAAAAATGAACTGGCCCGGGCGGTGGCGCCGATCAATTTCATGCCGGGCCAAATCCCATAGCACCGGGAAAACCTGCCATTCGTCCACGAGCCGCGGGGTATCGCCCTCGAGGACAAGCTGCGGGAGCACCGCTAATTGCTGTTCGAGCTGCGGATCAATATCCGCCTGAATCGCGCTCTTGGCATACCGGCGAGCCGTCTCCGTTTTCCCGCATCCCTTAGGCCCGGTCACGAGTACACCACCGGCGCGCGCCAGAGCATCTTCCAGCTCGCTATCGGCCAGCCTGGGTCGGTAGGAGATGCTTTCCTGAGCCATATCGCCTGCTTTCATTTTCCCTGATATCTCGCGCTTTTGGGGTGGAGTCGTCAGTTTGTGGAGAATACAGTCGTCAGTTTATCGGAAATCGAGTCGTCAGTTTGTGGAGAATACAGTCGTCAGTTTGTAGGCGGTGCAGTCGTCACTTTGTAGCACGCGGGCGATCCCATTGAAGATATCCTTGGATATAGCTGCCTTAGCACTTGGCTTCACAACGTTGTAGGAGAGGTAAGTCATGGACACATCCACGGTGGACATCCACTTCGAACCTTGGGAACTTGAGTGGATTCAGGCGCACGCTAATACGCTGGGCCAAAGCCTTTCGGATTTTGTTCGTGAATCTGCCCTGGAGCGCGTTGAAGAAATTATTGATACGGAACTCTATCTGCAGGCACAGGATCAAGACGACGGAATTCGGTACTCCATGGACGAGGTCATGCGCGTGGTCGCAGAGGATTGATACCGATACCGTCTGACTAAATGAGCCAAGTCAGGTTAAGGGTGCTCGCCTTAGCTTTGCGTTGATTTCCACAACTAAGCGTCGTAAAGTTATTTTCAGCATTGAAATGTCAGTGTTTCATTGCATGATCATTTCCTTTCGATCAGAGACACCCGGCGTTCCAGCGCCGGGTGTCTTGCATTTCGCGTAGCCGGCGCAAGGGAAAGTCCGGGTATTAGCAACCATTTTTGTCTATTTACCCGTCGATACACTGTTGACTTTGATCGGATTTCCCGTAGGATTGCTCGCGAAGACCCCGGAACGATCACCAGCCTCGGCTGAATCGCCGGGGTTACGTTTATCCTGAATGGGCCTCGGCTTCCGGCTTCACAGAATGTACATTTCGGACCTAACGGGCCGCAAAATGTACGTCAGGAACATAAATCCAGCTGAAAACTGTCACCCTCGTACATTTTGCTGACGAGACTGGCAAGGCCGGTAGGCCGGCGGGCCGCCAGCCTCACAACCGCTCGGATGCCCAAGTGTGTATAAGACACCCAAAAACAAGAGAAAACGGTGCTCATACACACACTTTGCGGGCGGGATAAAGGCTGAGCATCAAGGAAAATCTGGTGGAGCTAAGGGGACTCGAACCCCTAACCCCCTGCTTGCAAAGCAGGTGCGCTACCAATTGCGCCATAGCCCCTAAGATTCCGGCGCGGGATCCGGAACGTGGTGCCAACGAGAATGCTCATCCATCACGTGCACCAGGGCAGCGACAGCACAACATCCAGCAGCAAGCGAACCGAGGAAGAAACCAACCCGTTTCATAACCCTCCTCGTAACCGTGGGCCTAGATGGACTCGAACCATCGACCTCAGTCTTATCAGGACTGCGCTCTAACCAACTGAGCTATAGGCCCGGTGACCACATGAGTTTACACCGGCGAGCCGCCGTTTCCAAATCGTTTCGCTTGCGGTTCGCGTCACACCGGCCCGATGGCGTGCGCAAACGCCGTTTTCACGCCCAGGAACCCGCATCTGCGCGCGTATTTTTTACGACGACGCCGGCGCCGGCTTCGCCGGCGCGCCCGGCCGGCTGGTGGCTAGGCGAGCCGGAGCAGGCGGCGCAGCGGCACCCCGAGCCAGGGAGTCACCAGGCGGATGGCCGGGCCGGTGAGCACCGCCGCCGCCAGGGTGCCTTCTCGCACGCCCACGAGCTCCCCGAGCACCGCGAACGACAATGCGGTGGCCAGAGCAACCAGGGCGGCGTCGTTATAGACCTTGATGGCGCCGAAATTAGTCCAGCGATGCACGCCGAAGCGGCGCACTGTTTTTCGGTAGATCGCGATGACCACGCCTTCGCCGGCGTTGACGACCGCCCCGGAGCTCACCTCCACGCAGATACCCACCGCGAGCACCGCCACGCCGCCCAGGCACAGCAGCCACTGCTGGGTGTAGCTCGAATACGTGATCGGGCCGAGGATCGCGCCGGCCGCGTCGATACCCGTGGCCATGAACAGGGCCATCGGTAATTGCAGGAATTCCAGCGGCGGGAATTCGCGGCGCAGCAAAGCCAGCTGGATCACGATGAAGACCACGTGCATGCACCCGGTCAGGGTGCCCACAGAGATCGGCGTCATCCGCGAAACCACGTAGGGGAGGGAAGAAATCGGGGAAGTACCCAGATCGGAGGCAATAGCCAGCTGGATACCGAAGCCCATAATGAACAGGCCCAGGGCCAGCACAAGGTAGCGGATAACCCACAGCCACCACGGGGCGTGCGCCCTACTCATCGGTGACTGTCAAGCGCAGTCCTCCCACCAGAGCCGCGAAGAGGTTATAGATCAGCGCCGCGATCGCGGAGAGCGCGGTCAGAAGCACAATATGAATAATCCCCACCAGCACGGCGAAAGCCATCCAGCGACCAAATTCCATGTATTCGCCCACCCGCAGCAATTCTTCGTTGCCGAGGGTCTCAAATAGATCCGACATCTGGGAGAACACGTGCATGCCGTCCAGCACGAACCAAATGAGCATCATCGCGATCACGATCATCACGCCAATCGCCACGGACAGCAGGAAGCCGATTTTCATGGCGGACATCGGCTCGACCTTGGCGATGGTCATCCGGATCCGGCGAATGCCCACGGTTTGCTTCGCGGGAGCAGCGCCTTCCGGGGCGGAAACCCGAGGATAGGCACTAGCCCGATGCCCGGTTGCGGCCCCGCCCGCGGCCGGGCCAGCTGATCCGCTGGCGGCCCGCCCCGGGGCGCCAGCGGCGCCGTCGTACTGCATAGCTGAATGCGCCGGCGCGGAAGCAGTAGAAGCAGCCGGACCGGTGTGGCCCTCCGCCGCCGCGGGCATGGCCCCGCGCACCCGGGTGGCCTCCAGCCCCGCGCGCTCACGCCCGCGGCCGGACCCGCGTTCCGGAGTGTGTTGTGTATCTGTCATCTCAGTTCTCCAAGGTTTCAGCGGCCGGTTCTGTAGGTTCCGCATGTTCCGCGGCTGCCGTAGGTTCCGTCACCTCAGCAGCTTCCGAAGATTCCGCGGATGCCTCCGCTGCCGCCTGCTCGCCTGCGGCGGGGACCTCTTCTTCGATCTCCACCTCAGCATTACGCGCGACAGCAATAATTCTGTCACCCTTATCGGGCCGCACGAAAGTAACGCCCTGGGTGTTGCGGCCGGTGAGCGACACTTCATCAACCGCGGCGCGCATCACCTTGCCCGATTCCATAATAGCGAGCACCTCGTCACCGCTGGACACCATGAGCGCGCCCACCAGATCGCCGCGGGCCTCGGTCAGCTTCGCCACCTTAATACCCATGCCGTTACGGCCCTGCACCCGGTATTCATCCGCGCTGGTCCGCTTGGCAAAGCCCTGCTCGGTCATGACGAATACCTGGGAGTCATCATGCACAACGTCCATGGTCAGCAACGAATCATCCCCGCGGAATTTCATACCCGTCACCCCGGAAGCCGCCCGGCCCATCGGCCGCAGCGATTCGGCATCCGCGGTGAACCGCAAGGACATGCCGTGGCGGGAGACGAGCAGCAGGTCATCGGCCTCATCCACGAGGGAAGCGGCCACCACCTCATCGCTGGACCCATCCGCCAGCTCGCGCAGCTTAATCGCAATCAAACCGCCCGAGCGCGGGGAATCGTAATCCTGGAGCGGGGTCTTCTTCACCAGCCCGGACTTCGTGGCGAGCACCAGGTACTTCGCGTCCTCGTAACTGCGGATCGAACGCACCGCCGCGATCGTTTCCCCAGGCTGGAAGGCCAGCAGATTCGCCACGTGCTGGCCCTTGGCATCGCGCCCACCTTCGGGAAGCTCGTAGCCCTTGAGGCGATACACCCGTCCCAGGTTCGTGAAGAACAAATGCCAATCGTGGGTGGAGGCAATCCCGAAGTGATCGACCACATCATCCACGCGCAGCGAGGCCCCACGAATCCCCTTACCGCCGCGATGCTGGGCGCGGTATTCGCTCACCTTGGTGCGCTTGACGTAACCCGAACGCGTGACAGTAACCACCACGTCCTCTTCGGGGATGAGGTCTTCCACGCTCATTTCGCCGTCGTAGGGAAGGATGGTGGTGCGCCGGTCATCACCGTACTTGTCGGTAATGGCCTGGAGTTCTTCGGAAATAATGGAACGCTGGCGATCCTCCGAAGCCAGAATCCCGCGGTAGTCCTCCACGAGGGCCCGCTTTTCTTCGTATTCATCCAGGATCTTCTGGCGTTCCAGGGCGGCCAGGCGGCGCAGCTGCATTTCCAGAATCGCATTGGCCTGGTCCTCATCAATATCGAGGAGCTCCATAAGGCCAGTGCGGGCCACATCCACGGTGGCCGAAGCCCGAATCAGCGCAATAACTTCATCAAGAGCATCGAGAGCCTTGAGGTAGCCCTCCAGAATATGCATGCGCTTGAGCGCTTCGTTGAGGCGGTATTCAGTGCGCCGGCGAATCACGTCCATCTGGTGCGCGACCCAGTGCCGCACAAAACCGTCCAGGGAAAGCGTACGCGGCACCCCGTCCACCAGCGCCAACATATTCGCCGGGAAATTATTTTGCAGTTGCGTATGCTTGTAGAGATTATTGAGGACTACCTTCGGTACCGCGTCGCGTTTGAGAACGACGACGATCCGCTGGCCGGCCCGCCCGGAGGTCTCATCGCGAATATCAGCAATGCCCGGGAGGCGGCCATCCTTAATGCCCTCCACCATTTTGTCCAGCAGCCGATCCGGATTGACCTGGTAGGGCAGATCGGTGATAACCAGGCAGGTGCGGCCCCCGATTTCATCGACTTCCACCACGGCGCGCTGGGTGATAGACCCGCGCCCGGTCCGGTAGGCATCCTCGATACCGCGAGTACCTAGAATCGTTGCCCCGGTGGGGAAATCCGGGCCCTTGATGCGGCGCATGAGCTCACCCAGGAGTTCTTCCCGGGAAGTATCCGGGTGGGCGAGGTACCACTGCACGCCGTCATTCACTTCGCGCAGGTTATGCGGGGGAATGCGGGTGGCCATACCCACCGCGATACCTTCGGAGCCGTTGACCAGCAGGTTCGGGAAGCGGGAGGTGAGGATGGTCGGTTCCATAAGCGAGCCATCGTAATTCGGCTCGAAATCAACCGTATTTTCCTTGATATCCCGCACCATTTCCAGGGCGAGGGGGGCCATACGCGCTTCCGTGTAGCGCGGGGCGGCCGCCCCCAAATCACCGGAGGTACCGAAGTTTCCTTGGCCCGATACCAGCGGGTAGCGCATGGACCAGGGTTGGGCCAGGCGCACCATCGTGTCATAAATCGCGGCGTCGCCGTGGGGGTGGTAGTGCCCCATAACATCGCCCACGATTTTCGCTGACTTGGAGAAGGAGGAATCTGGCCGGTATCCGCCGTCGTACATCGCGTAGATAACGCGCCGATGCACGGGCTTGAGGCCGTCGCGCACGTCCGGCAGCGCGCGACCCACAATAACGGACATGGCGTAATCGAGGTAGGAACTCTCCATTTCGCGCTGGAGATCCACCTCCATAATCGCGCCGTGATTATACGTGGACGTCGTTTCGCTTTCGCTCATAATGATGACAAATCCTAGATATCGAGGAAGCGCACGTCGTGCGCATTACGTTGAATGAAGCCGCGGCGAGAATCCACATCTTCGCCCATGAGAACGCTGAAGGTTTCGTCTGTTGCGGCGGCCTCCCCGATGGAGACCTGCTTGAGGGTGCGGAATTCCGGATTCATGGTGGTATCCCACAGTTCTTCCGCGTTCATTTCACCCAGACCCTTGTAGCGCTGGATGCGCTGGGATTCTTCGCGGGGCAGCCGCCATCCCTTTTCTTTGCCTTCTTCGAGCACCTCATCGCGTTCCCGATCCGAGAACACGTAAGAATGCGGGGCGTTCGTCCATTTGATGCGGTAGAGCGGGGGCATGGCCAGGAAGACGTGCCCGGCTTCGATCAGCGGGCGCATATAGCGGTACACCAGGGTGAGCAGGAGGGTCGCGATATGCGAGCCGTCCACATCCGCATCGGCCATGAAAATAATCTTGTGGTAGCGCAGCTTATCGATATCGAATTCATCGCCGATGCCGGTGCCGAAAGCGGTGATAAGCGATTGGATGGTATCCGAGGAAAGCGCCCGATCCAGGCGAGCCTTTTCCACGTTGAGGATCTTGCCGCGGATGGGCATAATCGCCTGGTGTTCCGGATCGCGCCCGTTCACCGCGCTACCACCGGCGGAATCACCCTCCACGATGAAAATTTCGCATTCCTCGGGTTTATTCGAGGTGCAATCCTTGAGCTTGCCGGGCATAGAGGCCGATTCCAGCACGGATTTACGGCGGGTGGCTTCCCGGGCTTTGCGGGCCGCGGCACGCGCGGCAAAAGCTTGGGTACCCTTGCGGATAATTTCTTTGGCATCCGCCGGGTGAGAATCAAGCCAATCGCTGAGCTGGGTGTACATCTGCTGCTGCACGAAAGTGCGCGCTTCGGTATTCCCAAGCTTGGTTTTGGTCTGCCCTTCGAATTGGGGGTTGCCCAATTTCACGGAGATCACCGCGGTAAGACCTTCGCGCACATCATCACCGGAAAGATTCGGGTCTTTATCTTTGAGGAGCCCGTGTTCGCGCGCGTACTTATTAATCACCGAGGTGAGGGCGGAGCGGAAGCCTTCTTCGTGCATCCCGCCTTCGGTGGTGTTAATGGTATTCGCGAAGGTATTGACCGATTCGGAGTAGGCCGAGGTCCACTGCATGGCCACTTCCACTTCGATCTGCTTCTCATCATCTTCAGCTTCGAAGTAGATGATGTCGTTATTGATGATGTCCGATTTCTTCATCGAGTTGAGGAACTTGACGTAGTCAAGCAGCCCGCCGGAATAGCAATAGGACACTTCGCGCTTAGCCGGAACCTCCGCGGCGCTTTCCCCTTCTGCCCCAGTGACTTCATCGCCTTCCGAGGTGGCGGAGCAGCGTTCATCAATGAGGTTGATACGCAGGTTCTTATTGAGGAAGGCCATCTGGTGGAAACGCTTGCGCAGCGTTTCGAAATCATAATCCGTGGTTTCGAAAATATCCGGATTAGCCCAGAAGGTTTGGGTGGTTCCCGTTTCGGTGGTTTCTTCCCCGCGTTCCAGTTCCCGGGTGGGTACCCCGTTTTCGTAGGCGATGCGCCATACATAGCCATCGCGTTTGACGATGGTTTCCATCCGGGTGGACAGCGCATTCACCACAGACACACCCACGCCGTGTAGGCCGCCGGACACCGCGTAGCCGCCCTGGCCGAATTTTCCGCCGGCGTGCAGCACGGTCATGACGACTTCCACCGCGGGGCGCCCTTCGGTGGGATGCATATCCACCGGAATACCGCGCCCGTTATCTTCCACGCGCACCCCGCCATCTTCACGCAGGGTCACCGTGATGGTATCCGCGTAGCCGGCCAGCGCCTCATCAACCGAATTGTCTACAACTTCGTAGACCAGGTGGTGCAGACCGCGCTCCCCGGTGGAGCCGATATACATACCGGGGCGCTTGCGCACCGCCTCCAGGCCCTCGAGGACGGTAATATTCGATGCGTCATAGGACTGATCGGGGGATACTTCGCCGACGTGATGCGCAGGGCCCTGCGGGGCCGGATTCTGCTCCGGCTGCGAGGCCGGGTTTTGTTCCGGCTGCTGCACCGGTTCGGGATGACTCGTTGTTTCCGACACGCGCGGAACACTCCTTCAGGCTAACTCTCAAAAATGGGCCTCTCCCGCGTTGACCGCCGTTCTGGTAGGTACCTACGCTGGAGAGTCCCTCGTCTATTCTAGCCTATAAGCAGCTATGAAACTGAGACGGAGGACCGCTGTGCTGGAGATGTCCGAGCAAGAATTCGAGGAGGCGGTGGCCGATGCCATCGATCTGCTTCCCGAGGCTTTCCTCGCCTCCCTTCCCAATGTGGTGTTTTTGGTGGAGGAGGAACCCGAGCCCGATATGCTCCGCCCGGAAGATTACGATGAGGACGGCCTGCCCGCGGTACTCGGTTTTTACGACGGAGTAGCGCTGACCGAGCGCGGGGACGACGCCGGCTTACTTCCCGACCGCATCTTTATTTTCCGCGGCCCACTCATGCGCTGGTGCGAAACGCGCGAAGAATTGGTGGAGGAAATCGGGGTCACCATTATCCACGAGGTCGGGCATTTTTACGGTTTGAACGACGACGCCCTGCACGCCCTGGGCTGGGAATAGCCAGCATCGGTGCGCCGGGCTGGCCGTGGGTATCGGGGCTGACGGTTCGGGTTTGCCTACGGATAAGCGGGCCGGGCTATCCGTGAGTATCCAGTACTATCCGTAGGTATCGCGGGGTCCGCGGCCGGGAACCGAGAGCGGCCCGTGCTTCCAGCTGGGCCGATGCGGGCCCAAAATCACAATCTCCTTGACAATCCCCTCCCCTATTTCGGCGGCAATCCGCCCGGAAAGGGTTGCGAGAAGCGCGCGCATCTGAGTTTTCCACGAGGTGGACGAGGCGCGCAGGGTGAGAACGCCGTCGTCGGAAAAATCTTCGATACGGCAGTGCCGCGCCACATTCGGTCCCACAATCGCATCCCAGCGCGCGGAGACGGAGGCGATATCGAGGTGGCTTTGCCAGCCGCGGTCGCGGATGGTGCGGGCCAGGAGTTCACCGATCGGATGCGGGTCGCGCCAGGAGGGCCTGGCCCCGGATCCCACATCGCCCCAGCCCGGGCCGGGGCTGGCCACCGGGTCGCCGATGCGATCAGCCGCGCCATTTTCACCGGGCGCTCCCGCGCCGCTCGCCGCGAGGTAGCGGGGTGCGGCAGCGGGGCGGCGGGTGCGCACATCTCCGCGCCGGAACGCGGCTTCCCGGGCGGCATCCAGGGCGTGGAGCGCGAAAAGATCGCCGGCATCACGCGCCATCGCCCACCTCCTTGGGAATCGCGCTGCCAGCGGCTTCTTCCGGTATCACGCTAGCGGAGGCCTCTTCAGTCACCGCACCATCGCGAACCTCCCCGGTAATGCTGCCGGCCGCGATATGGAGGCGGTCCCCGCGCAAGCTTTCGGGCAGGTCATCACCCACCGCGGCGGTCACAATCACCTGCTCCGCGCCGGCCACCAGCTCGGCCAGGCGTTCGCGGCGCCGGGCATCAAGTTCGGCAAAAACATCGTCGAGGAGGAGGATAGGTTCGCCATCCTCACTCAGTAATTTCCAGCAGGCCAGGCGCAGCGCGAGGGCGAAACTCCAACTTTCCCCGTGGCTCGCATAGCCTTTGGCCGGCAGACTCCCCAAAGATAAGCGCAGATCATCGCGATGCGGGCCCACCAGGTTCACGCCCCGCTCAATTTCTTGATCCCGGCGTTCATCCAGCTGGGAACGCAGCAAAGCCCGGGCGGTTTCCACATCGCGCAGTGCTTCTTCCTGGGCGGTGACGGCGTGGCAGCTGGCGTCGTCGTCGTTTAAAAGCGCGGCGGCATCGGGCAGGGTGAAGGTACCGCGCCACGCATTCGCCGCGTAATCGAGGCGGGCGTGGCCGCGGTTGCCGGAGACCACGTTGTACATGTCGGTGACGTACGGGCGCAGGCGCGCCACCAATTCGGCGCGGGCGGCCACGATCTGGGCGGCGAGCGCGGCTAGTTGCTCGTCCCACACATCAATCGCGGCGTGGTCCACGGCTTTCCCGCGGCGGCGCGCAGCCCCGGCCGTTTTGAGGAGGGCGGCGCGCTGGCGGATCACCCGCTCGTATTCGCTTTTTACGGAAGCGAGACGCGGGCGGAGCTGGACCATGAGGTCGTCCAGGAAAGCGCGCCGGACCGCGGGTTCGCCGCGCACAAGCGCCAAATCTTCGGGAGCGAAAAGCACCGCGCGGATCGTGCCCAGAATTTCTATCGGGCGCACGTTCCCGCGATTGAGGCGGGCTCGGTTGGCGCGCCCGGCGTAAATTTCCACTTCCACGGTGGTGGGCGATTCGCCGCGCAGCACCCGGGCCTGCACCACGCCGGCGGCGGCACCCTGGCGGATCAGCGCATTATCGGAGGAGACCCGGTGGGAGGTGAGGGTGGCCAGGTAGCCAATGGCCTCCACCAGATTGGTTTTCCCCTGGCCATTTTCGCCCACGAGGATGGTCACCCCGGGGCGGAAACGAGCCACTTCACGCCGGTAATTACGAAAATCCGCCAGCGCTAAGTCAGAGATGTACACTCACACCCGCGCCTTAGGAGTAGGTGCGAATCGGCATGAGGAGGAGGCGGAACTCATCCGTATCGGAGCCGGTTTCTTCGGGCTGGCCGGTAATAACCGCTGGTTTCGTGGGACTGGTGAAGGACAGGCGCACGAAAGGCGTATCCACCGCGGTCAGGCCGTCTTGCAGGTAGGCCGGGTTGAAAGCCATCGCAATATCTTCCCCGGTAAGGGTGGCCGGCAGGGCTTCGCTGGTTTGTGCCGAATCGTTTTGACCAGCGTCCAAAACCACGCTGCCTTCGCTGAAACTCAAGCGCACCGCACTATTTTTTTCGACGACGAGCCGCGCACGCTTGATGGCATCGAGCAGCATGAGGCGATCAATCACGGCGTACCCATTGACGGTATCCGGGAAAAGGGCCCGCACCTGCGGGTAATCCCCGTCGATAAGGCGGGCTACGTTCTGGCGGTCCGCGGCGCGGAAACCGATGAGGCCGGTACGCCCGCTGGTATCCAGGGTCATACGCACATTACCCACCGAGCTGAGGGACTTGGCAATATCGGACAGGCGGCTGGCCCGCACCAGGATACGCGCGGAAATCTGCGGATCTTCCGGTTCCCAGGTAAGGTTAGCGATGGCCAGGCGATAGCGGTCCGTTGCCATGAGAGCAATATTTTCGCCATTGATTTCGATGCAGACCGAGACGAGAAGCGGGAGGGTGTCATCGGTGGAGGCGGCGGTGACGGCCTGGGCCACCGCGTGCTGCCAGGCAGCACCGTCCACCACGCCGGAAACCCCATCGAGAGGCGGGGCTGCCGGGTAATCTTCCAGCGGCATCGAAGTCATCACCATGCGCGAAGAACCGCATTGCAGATCAAGTTTGGTGCCCTCAACCGTGAGGTCAATGGGCTTATTGGGCAACGCGCGGGCGTATTCGGCCAGCAGGCGCCCGTGCACCAAAATGGTTCCGGCTTCTTCCACATCCCCGGTGATTTCAGCGTAGGAGGAAATATCAGGATCGTAGGAGGAAAGCGCAATGACGCCGGTGTCTTTGGCTTCGATTTTGATCCCGGAGAGGATGGGCAGCGAAGGGCGGGTGGGGATAGTGCGTGCCGTCCACGAGACGGCGTCCGCGAAGACATCGTGTTCAATCCGCAATTTCACAGCGAACCTTCCTCCCAATAACAAGAAACGTCTAGGGCTACTTTACGCGAGGGAGGGCCCGGAAGGAAAAGAATTTAGCGGCTTTGTAATTACACCAGTGTAATTTACGGTGCGCGGGTGCACCGGCCCTCGGCAACCGTTTGTTGTTCATGCGGGTGTTAATAGGTAGTGGTAGTAGTAGGTGCTGTGGACACTGTGGAAATGTGTTCGAAACGGCGTGAGCATGCGGATCTGGGCTGTGGATGAGCCTGTGGACGGCGCTGTGGATAATATGGGTTTTCGGGGGATGAGACACTTTGGGCTTTCGGCTATCCACCGCTAAATCTCGCCGATCCGCTTAATTTACGCCCGTGTCCACAGCTTATCCGCAAGCCCTGTGGATAGCGTTCGCGCAGGTCATGTGGGTGAGGAAACAGAGCGGTTTGTGAGGCGGGCTGTGAGCGGGCTGTGCGCCGCACGTGGCAGATGAGGTGCCAGAGGTGAAACATGACTTGGCTCATTTAGTCAGATTTTAACGGGCGGGCGCGCCGGATTGGTACAGGAAAGCATGGGGAAAGCGCGGGAATAAGCCGAAAAGTCGCTTCGAAGGCGTGGAGTCCGTTTAGTCAGGTGGCGGCGTCGTCGTACTAAACGCGAGCTACGGCGTTACAGCGCTACTCCGCCTGGCTGGCGGCTTGCTTAATACGCACGGAGAGCTCGGAGACCTGGTTGTAGGTGGTCTGCCGCTCGGCCATCTGCTTATCGATTTTGCGATACGCGTGCATGACGGTGGTGTGGTCGCGCCCGCCGAAAAGCGAACCGATTTTCGGGAGGGACAGATCCGTCATTTCGCGGCACAGGTACATGGCGATTTGCCGCGCGGTCACCGGGATTCGGGAACGATCCGCGCTGGTCAGGTCGTCAATGGTGATGGAGAAGTAATTCGCGGTCTGCGCCATGATGAGGCTCGGCTTAATATCCACCGAGTCCGGATTAGTGATGAGATCCTTGAGAACCATCTCGGAAAGAGTGAGCGAAACCGGCTGTTTGGACAGATCCGCGAAGGCGGTGACCCGGCGCAGCGCCCCTTCCATTTCACGCACATTCGTGGTCATATGCGTGGCGATATATTCATGCACTTCGCGCGGCACACTAATGCCGTCCACGTGCGCTTTCTTTTCCAGAATGGCGATACGAGTTTCCAGATTCGGGCGGTCAATACTGGCCACCACCCCGGAATTGAAACGCGAGAGCATCCGCTCTTCAAAACCGTTGAGCAGATTCGGCGCCACATCGGAGGTAATAACAATCTGCTTATTGGAATTCGTCAGGGCGTTGAAGGTGTGGAAGAACTCCTCCACGGTGGTATCGCGCCCGCCAATGAACTGAATATCGTCGATCAGCAAAATATCGACCTTGCGGAAAGAATCCTTGAATTCGCTTTGTCGCCCGTCACGCACCGCGTTAATAAAAGCGTTGGTGAATTCTTCGGCGCTGATATAGCGCACGTGAATATTCGGGTAGAGCGAAATCGCATAATTCCCGATCGCGTGCATAAGATGCGTTTTCCCCATCCCGGAATCCGAGTAGAGGAACAACGGATTATAGGTAGTCCCGGGCGCTTCCGAGACCGCTAGCGAGGTCGCGGTGGGAAAACGATTCGAATCCCCAATCACGAAATTATCGAAAGTATATTTCGGGTTGAGCCCGGCGGCCGTCGACATCGCCGCAAACGACGGATCGGCCGAGTTCCCGTAAATCTTTTCTTCCCCGGAGGCCATCGTTTGGGTGGCGAGCGAGGTCGGTTCGGTTGTTTCGACCGGCGCGGCCGCGTGTGGCGCCGGTACGTGCGATGCGGTTATATGTGGTGCCGGTGTATGTGGCGCGGTTGCGTGGGTGGCAGTGAGGGCCGACGGCGCAGCTGGAGCCACCGGCTCGCCCGGCACATCAGGAAAAGCTCCCGGTTCCTCCAGGGTGAAATCCCGGTAGGTCGCGGATTTATTCCATTCCGAATCCGGGGAAAGCGCGGTGGGCGTTTCCGCCCGGCGCGGAGCCGGAGCGGCCTCAACGGGCCGGGATTCGCGGCGCTCAGTAGCCGGAAGCGGGGATTCATTCACGCTTGGATCAATGGAAATCACCAGGCGAATGCTGTGGCCCAGAATATTGGAGAGCGCCCCGGTCATGAGATCGGCAACGTGCTCCTCGATCCAGTTCTTCACGAACTCGGATCCCACCACGATCATAAAAATGTCCTCGGCGGTGGCCAGCGGGTGGGCCATGCGCACAAAAGCGGATTGCGAATCGGAGAGATCGCCCTGCATACGCAGCAATTCCAAGGCGGCAAGCCAAGCATCGCGCGCGGGGTTCATCTCCGCCATGACATCCTCCTGAGGACTCTTTCAAGAAAAAAGGGGGCGAGCCTCGCAGCCAGGTGATCCGAGCGCCGTTGATGATCACGACTGTAAGTTTCACGGTATCTGGTGAGGCCATGCCCTATCTGTCTGCCTATCGTAGGTGAATGACGCGCAACACGCTAACGAGTTATCCACAGGCTTCTCCACACCTGTGGAAATTACATCTCTGTTATTCACAGGTCACTTGCGCGCTGTGGAGCCTTAAAAACCTATCCTCAGATTTTTCCACAGATGTGTATAGGCCGAAAAAATTGCTTTGGTACGTGTTTTCTCACAGTGATCATCCTTGAGATAACGGTCACCGCGCGCTAAAAACCTTTGACTCACCGGCCTGATCTCGCGTAAAGTCATCTAGTCCATGCGTGGTTCAGCCGCGCGTTATTTGTCAAGAAGGGCCGCCACCGCTTGTGGATAAGCCCGTCAATATCTAGTGGAGGGGATCACCGTGGTTAAGCGGACTTTCCAGCCGAATAATCGCCGTCGCGCTAAGGTACACGGTTTCCGCAAGCGCATGTCGACCCGCGCGGGTCGCGCTGTTCTGGCAGCTCGCCGTCGCAAGGGTCGCGCCAAGATTTCGGCTCAGTAAATGCTTCCAGCCGTTCACCGCATGCGGAGTTCGGCGGATTTCGACTCGGCCTTTTCCGGAGCGCGCGGCTCTGCCCGGCGCGTCCAAGTCATCCTCGGCTCCCAGTCGGAATCGACCCTAACCGGCCCTCACCCTGTGCGGGTCGGTTTTGTCGTATCCAAAGCTGTGGGAAATTCCGTGGTGCGGCATCGGGTATACCGGCAACTGCGCCATCTTATGCGTGCGCGCCTAAGTTTTTTCGACGACGGCGATCTCGTCGTCGTTCGAGCTTTTCCCGCCGCGGCGGGAAGCAGCAGCGCGCAACTCGGTGAGGACCTGGACCGCGCGCTTGCCAAGGCACGGGCGCAAGCAGCGCGGACGCACGAAGCGCGCACGCACCAAAGTGCGGATCTAGCAGGGCACACGCAAAGAGCGGGCACGCAAGAAACGCGGGCGGTGAAAGCGTTATGACGCACACGCCGGCAAGCGCGCAACCGGAACGGCACGGCAAAGAAAGCCTGCTGGTGCGGGCGGTGCGCTGGTACCAACGCACGATCTCAGCCGCGCGCCCCCCGCGGTGCCGCTACGCACCGAGCTGTTCGGCCTATGCGATACAAGCCATACAGATTCACGGGACCGGCAAAGGTACACTTTTAACCGTGTGGCGCTTGCTACGGTGCAACCCGTTGACGAAGGGCGGCGTAGATAGAGTGCCACCGCCGGGTCAGTGGCCAAGCAAACCATTGGACCAAGATGAGCTTCTCGAGCTTTACGCCAAAGAAGACGCCTTAGACGATACGAACAACGCTACGGGTAATCCCCAGCGGGAACACCCAGCAGCGTGAGGAGAAACTAAGTGGATACAATTCTCGCTCCGTTTATGTGGGCGGTCTCGTGGGTGATGTACGGCATCCACGAAGGACTCGTACTCCTGGGAATGAACCAGGGCGCCGGGCCGGCGTGGGTCTGCGCCATTATCGGGCTGACCATTGTGGTTCGTCTGCTCATCTTGCCGCTGTATAACCGGCAGATTCGTGCTTCGCGGGCAATGCAGGTGCTGCAACCCGATATTCAGAAGTTGCAGAAGAAGTACAAGGGGAAGCGGGACCAGGTGTCCATGCAGCGCCAGCAGGAAGAACTGCAGGCGCTCTACCGCAAACACGGGGCCTCCCCCATGGCATCCTGCTGGCCGATGCTGGTGCAGATGCCGATTCTCTTCTCCCTGTACCGGGTGCTGATTAATTTCCCCTCCATCGCTAATGGCAAGCGTGGCCCCATCGGGCCGATCACCCAGCCGGTGGCGCAGTCCTTCGAGGAGACCACGTTCTTCGGCGCCCCCATGTCGGCCACCATTTCAACCGCGGGCCAATTTGCCAATGCCACGCAGGTGCGGATTGTCGCCGTCGTTCTGGTGATCATCATGATCCTCAGCATGTTCTGGACGCAGCGTCAGCTCATGACGAAGAATATGCCGGAACAAAAGGATCCGAATAACGCTGCTCTGCGCATGCAGCGCATGATGCTCTACGGCATGCCACTGATCTATGTGTTCTCCGGCGCGGTGTTCCCGGTGGGCGTGCTCATCTACTGGTGCGCCGGCAACCTGTGGAATATGGGTCAGCAGAGCTGGTTCATTCGCCATAATCCGACTCCCGGTTCGCGGGCCTATATTGAGCGGGAAAAGCGGATCCTGGAAAAGCGCAAGCGCAAGGGGCTCACCGATGAGGAAATTGCGGAACTGGAAGAGCAGGAGCAGAAGGGCGGCCAGCGCTACCAGCCGATGAGCAAGGAACGCGCGAAGAAAGCCGGGCTGAGTCCGGATGCTTATATGCCGCGCCCGGAAGATGAGGATGAGGACGATAAGCCCGCCGTCGGCAAAGATGGTTTGACGGATGAAGAACGCGCCCGCAAGCGCTACGAACGCCGCCAGGCAGAACGGGCCCGGGCCCGCGCCAAGAAGAACAAGAAAAACCGCGGGAAATAACACCCGGCGACCGGCGTAGAACAAGCTAAACTTAGTCAAAGAAAAGGAACGGACGGGTTGCGCAAAATCTTGGCAGCCCCAGAAGGGGATCCCCCGGATACCAGGAGAAAGAATGAGCGAAACGTCTGAGGATATTAAGAAGCTTGATCGCGAAGGCGATATTGCGGCTGACTACCTCGAAGAACTGCTGGATATTGCTGATCTCGACGGCGATATTGATATCTCGATTGACGAAGATCGTGCCACGATCGCCATTGTCACCGAGGGTGAAGCCGATGAGCGGCTGCGCCGCCTGGTGGGCCGGCACGGTGCCACTCTCAACGCGCTCCAGGATCTGACCCGCCTCGCGGTTCAGGAAAAGACCGGGGAACGCTCGCGGCTCATGCTGGATATCGCGGGCTATCGCGATGAACGCCGCGCCAAGATTGAGGAAATCGCCGCGGAAGCCATCCGCGAGGTGCAGGAAACCGGCGATGAAATCGAGCTGGATCCCATGAATCCCTTCGAGCGCAAGGTTGTGCACGACGCCGCTGCTGCCGCCGGGCTCGTTTCCGATTCCGAAGGCGTGGGCGCCGGGCGTCACGTGGTTATCAAGCCCGCGGATGAAGACTAAGGCGAGGATTAATACGCATATATGGCGGAAGAACATCCGATGATCGAGGTTCCTCCTGCCGCCGGTGCCGAGCATTTCGGCACGGCGACATGGGGAACCTTGCTTCATTTTGCGTGCCTGCTCGAAGAAGAGGGCGAGGTGCGCGGGCTTGTGGGGCCGCGCGAACTGGGCCGTTTATGGTCCCGGCACCTACTCAATTCCCTCGCTATTGAGGAATTCATCCCGGCGAATGCCACGGTGGGCGATGTGGGTTCCGGCGCTGGTTTCCCCGGAATTGTGCTGGCGATTGCGCGGCCGGACGTGACCGTGACGTTGATTGAGTCCATGGAGCGGCGCACCGAATGGCTGCGCTATGTGGTGGGCGAGCTGGGTTTGCGGAACGTCAAGGTGCGGACCGCCCGCGCTGAGCAACTCAAAGGCCGGTTCGCGGCGGATATCGTGACCGCCCGCGCGGTGGCTGCACTCAAGAAACTACTGCCGTGGACGATGCCGCTGGTCAAACCCGGCGGACGCCTGGTTGCGCTCAAGGGCGAGCGAGCCGCCCAAGAAATTGACGACGCCGCAGCGCAGTTGCAGCGTTACGGTGTTGCGGAGGTTGCGGTTCATACTGTGGTGCCCTTTGGAACAGACGAGGCTACTCGGGTGGTCGAGGTGCTCAAGAAGGCTTCGTAAGTCAGGCGGGCGTGTTGCTGGGTTGCTGGGTTACTGAGTTACTGGGCTTCGGAACTTGGTTGCTCGGGACTTGGTTTTCCATGACTTAGTTGTGCGGCTTTGTGGTCGGGTTTCATAAAGGAAGTGTGCCGGTTTTATAAGGGACGCAGTCTGGTTTGGCCGCGTGTATCGAACATGTGTTCGTAGTGGGTGGTGCTTGTGGATAACGTGCGTGATGCAGATGACGGCGGCACAGAGACGGCCTGATACCGGCTAGAATGTTCTGAGGTAAGGAGGGCGTTATTTATGAGTGATCCCCGTAAAAAAGTTGGACGTCGTGCTGCGCCGAGTTCGGCACCTTCGCCTGCACCACAGGATCGGGACACTCCGATCGCCCGCGAACTTCGAGAGGATTTTAAGCGCCTCAAGAAGGTGAAGGCGAGTAAATTCCAGAAGCCGGAACATACCCGCGTTGTTGCAGTGACGAATCAAAAGGGCGGCGTCGGCAAAACCACCACTGCCGTGAATATGGCGGCTGCGCTGGCACTCAATGGGATGCGGGTCTTGCTTGTTGATGCGGATGCGCAGGGTAATGCTTCTACCGGTTTGGGTATTAGCCCACAGGAAGAACGCAACGACGTTTACGAAGTTTTTAAGGGTGAAGCACGGCTCGAGGATGTTCTTATTCAACTCGAGGATATTCCGAATCTCTATGTGGCTCCCTCGAGTATTACTTTGGCAGCCGTTGATTTTGAGTTAGGCCAGGTGCCGGGGCGGTACTCTATTCTGCGCGACGCGATCCGGGAAACAATGGATAGTTTCGCGGCGCAGGGCAAGGCTTTTGACTTTGTGTTTATTGATTGCCCGCCGAGCATGGCTTTGTTACCGGTGAGTGCGCTGGTGGCTGCTGATGAGGTGCTGGTACCGATTCAGGCGGAGTTTTATGCTCTCCAGGGTGTGGCTCAATTAGTACAGACGGTTGAGGATGTGCGCTCGTCTCGCAATGACAAGCTACATATCTCGGCGTTCATTGTGACGATGGTGGATACCCGCACAAATCTGGCGAAGGACGTATCTGAGGAAGTGCGTTCGCACTTTGGTGACCGAGTGCTCCATACGGAGATTCCTCGGTCGGTGGCTGCTGCGGAAGCGCCGTCCTTTGGGAAGAGTGTGCTCACCCACGATCCCCGGAATCGGGCGGCTATTGCCTATCTTGCGGCGGCAAAAGAATTTTCAGCTCTCTCATAGTTAGGAGCCATCGTGGCAACTCGTAAACGGCGTGGTTTAGGCAGTGGGCTCGGTGCCCTCATTCCACCGGAACAGGCAGAGAATACCGAGAGTCCAATTGATATCTTTTTCGGTACGGTGAAGAAGAAGGATTCGGGTTCGCCGGAGGATGCGGGTTCGCGGGAGGCTGCGAGCTCACGGCAGCACGACGATTCTCAGCAGGATGATGCTAATCCCCTCGATCTTGGATATGGCTCGGCGGGTGAGAATGTTTCACGTGAAACATCGGGTGGTTCTCAGCGTACGGCTTCTAAGCCGTCGGCCGCTGCATCTAAGAAGAAGGTGGCTAGCAAGAAGACTCAGGCCAGTAATGGAGCTGTCGAGATCCCGGGTAGTGTAGTCGAATCACCGGCCGTGATAAGCGAGGCGAAGGCTGGTGAAGTTGAGGGTCTTAAGGACACTACGGTAACCGAGGGAACTTCCGTTGTTGAAGCGACTGATAGTACGACGGAGTCTAAGGGTGTCGCGGAAACGGATGCAGCGCAGGCGATCAATGTTTCACGTGAAACATCGGAAGATGACCTTGTTGCAGTACCGGGTGCCACCTACGGCGAGATTGATGTCAATGTCATCGTACCCAATCGAGCGCAGCCGCGTACGAATTTCGATGATGACGATTTAGAAGAGCTCGCACAGTCCATTAAGGAAGTGGGCGTTCTTCAGCCTATTGTTATTCGCCCACTTAGTGAGCCTTTGGATAACCATCCGGATGCTCGATACGAACTCATTATGGGCGAGCGGCGCTGGCGGGCGACCCAGCGGGCGGGCTTGACGCGTATTCCTGCCATTATTCGGCGCACCTCTGATGAAGATTTGCTCCGTGATGCACTTCTTGAGAATCTGCACCGCGCTGACCTCAATCCCTTGGAAGAGGCGGCTGCCTATCAGCAGTTACTTGAGGACTTCCAATGTACGCAAGACGAACTGGCGAAGAGGATTGCACGGTCGCGCCCGCAAATCACTAACACTTTGCGACTTCTGAAACTTCCGGCGTTGGTGCAGCGCAGAGTAGCAGCGGGCGTGCTATCTTCCGGGCATGCGCGTGCACTTCTCGGTCTTGCCGACGCTGGTGCAATGGAGCGGCTGGCACAGCGGATCGTGGCAGAAGGATTATCTGTCCGCGCTGTTGAGGAGATCGTTGCTCTTGGCGATGAATCGACCCCGGCTTCGGTTCGCCGAGTGCGCGTGAAGCGCTATGAAAACGAATTGAGTTCGGTAGCAACGCAATTGGGCGACCGGCTCAATACTCGTGTGAAGGTCGATATGGGCCGAACCAAGGGAACCATGCGCATTGACTTCGGTTCACTTGAGGATCTCAATCGTATTTTGAGCGTGCTGGCGCCGGATGTTACAGGTGTAGAAATTCCCGAAGAGGGCAGTAACAAAGAGTAGACAGCGGGTCCTTTGATTGCGGGGCAATGTTTCACGTGAAACATTGCCCCGCTTCCTTATTTAAACAGAGATCCTTTATGCGGGATCGATGCCGTCAGGTGTGGCTGGAAACTAACGGAGAAACCACGCATGACTCGTGCAATTTTAGTGACCCGGTTTTTTGGTTTTCGGGGTTTGGGGAGTGATCGGAGCGGCGGTTCGCGGTGCTGTTACCGACAGTAGAAATTGGGCTACTTTTCGACCGCTGCTTACACAGAAGAATCGGATAGGTGAAGTTTTGCGGAGGATGTTTCACGCGAAACATCCTGGCGCACACATCTACGTAGCTCGAGTCCTCGCGGCTTGAGTGACTACTACAGCGAATACTGCATTGCGCGAAGGGTAGGTCGAATTTGCATTTTGCCGGCGGTAATGTGTAATTCCCACGGAGCTAATCGCGCAGATTGAACGTGCGCCTAGCATTACGAAAACGAAAGCGGGCAATGTTTCACGTGAAACATTGCCCGCCGGGTGGAGACTTGCCTGGAGTTCCTATGCTGCTACTTCGCCATTTCGGGGAGGTCTTCCGGCTCGCTGACATCCCGATTCGCTGCCCGGTGCAGGATTTGCAGGTAGAGTGATTCGGGACTTGTCCCATTCTCCCGCGCATATGCTTCAACGGCTTGGGGAAGCAGCGAGGTCTCCGTCATTCCCGGTGCAATATTCACATCGATGACATACGGAGTACCGTCCTTCACGATGAGGTCAATCCGGGAAACATCGCGAAGTCGGAGGGTGGTATGTGCCGTAAGTGCAGCTTCGGTAACCCGCGCCTTTTCCTCGTCAGAAAGACGAGCGGGCACATAGTACTTAGCTCGGCCGGCGAAGTAGCGCGCGTCGTAATCATAAGGACCATCGGTTTCAATTTCGACCGGGGGAAGCGCGATAGGCCCGTCGGCCCCGTCAATAACCGAAACGGAAACTTCTGTTCCGTCGATAAAGGTTTCGACATGCGCTTCTTCCCCGTAGGCGAAGCAATCGACCATCGCGCGGGGAAGGTCCCCCGGCTTGTCAACGATGGTCACTCCCAGTGCTGACCCACCTAAATTCGGCTTCACGACCAGCGGGAATTCATAGCGTTCTCCGAGGAGATCAAGAATTGGCGCCACTCCGACTTCACGGAAAAGAGCTTCCGGGAAGCTGACCGACCACGGCACCGCAAGCCCGGCGTGGCGCAAAAGCGATTGTGCGACCGTTTTATTAGAGGCGATTCGGGCGGCGTTCGCCGTCGACCCTACAAAACGGTACCCGCTGAGAGAGAGCAGATCTTGAAGAGCTCCGTCTTCTCCGGTCGCACCGTGTACCAAAGGCCACACCACCGTGGGATTCATGGAGCTGAGGCGCTGGAGCAGGGTTGCATCAACATCGAGAACCTTGACCTGCGCGCCCGCCTCCCGCAGGAGCGTGGCGACCCGACGCCCCGAACTTAGCGACACATCGCGTTCGTGCGTGAGACCACCGGCAAGAATAGCAACGGTAAGAATATTGTCCATTTTCCCTCCGGACTTCACTCTACTCATCACTGATGAGAACCGATAGCAATCGAATTATTTCGTTGCCTGTGGCGAGGAATCATCCACGCCGAACATCTGGACCAGGTCATTTTCTTGGCTAATAACTTCGCCAAGCCTGCGCACGCCCTCGGTAATGCGTTCCGGGGTGGGGTAGCAGAAGGACAGCCGCATATGGTCAGTACCCTGGCCATCGGCGAAGAAAGCAGTGCCGGAAACATACGCGACGAGGTTCTTCACCGCGCGGGGAAGCATCTCATGCGCATTGAGGCCGCCGGGTAGTTTGACCCAGGTATAGAAGCCACCGCGCGGTTTGTTCCACGTGCACATGGGCATGTACTTTTCGAGCGCGGCCTGCATGGCCTGCCCACGCTCGGCGTACATGCCGCGGTATTCCTTGACCTGCTGATACCAGTCATAGGTGCGCAGATATTCCGCGATAGCGAGCTGGCCGAAGGTGGTCGGGCACAGAATCGCATTTTCCGCGGCGAGGGTGAGACGCGCGCTCAGTGCAGCCGGGGCCAACGCCCAGCCCACCCGGAATCCCGGCGCGAAGGTCTTGGAGAAGGATCCCAGGTACACAACACCATCCGGGTTGAAGGTCTGGATGGCCGGAATCGGATCGCCGTCGAAACCAAGCAGACCATAGGGATTATCTTCCACGATAAGAACATGGTGCTCATCGCAGATCTCGGCAATGCGCCGGCGGCGTTCCTCGGATTGGCTCACACCGGCCGGGTTGTGGAAATTGGGGATGGTGTACAGGAACTTGATCGGCTTCCCGACGGCTTCCAGATCTTTGATGGTTTCCTCAAGCTGTTCGGGAATCAGGCCGTTGGCATCCATTTCCACGTGGACCACATGGGCTTGGTACGCCCGGAAAGTTCCCAGCGCCCCAACATAGGAAGGCGCTTCGGCAATAACAACATCGCCCGGGTTAATGAAGATTTGGGAAACGAGATCGAGGGCTTGCTGGCTACCGGTCGTAATATTGATGTCGTCCGGATGGGCGCGGATACCTTCGGGCCGCATGACCTCCACGATCATCTCGCGAAGCTCTTCGGTGCCCTGACCGCCGCCGTACTGTAGCATTTTAGCGCCATTGTTCCGGATGAGTCGCGCGGTCATATCCGCGAGGAAGTCTAAAGGTAGCCCGCTAATATTAGGCATTCCCCCTGCAAGAGATACAACTTCGGGGCGATTTGCAACTGCGAAAAGCTGACGAACCTCAGATTGCTTCATTCCTAAAGCTCGATCAGCATAGACATTGTACCATGGATCAAGTCTGGTAAATCCGGGACCGGCGTGCTGCTCGCCCATACGTTCTCCTTCTCTTTTAACACACTAAGTGTGCCACGCTCGGGGCTGCGATAAAACAATGTCCGCCGGTGTGCTTCGCGCGTCACTCAATCGCGAGGCACCACAGTATTGCCACGAGACAATCACGGGACCACCGCGGCGCTCCCGCGGCGCGACCGCGGAACTATCGCCGGCCCGGACGTGTGAGTCCTATGGGGTAGTAGCGTACCCGCAAAGAAAGGCCCGTGTCAGCACCGCGTTTATTCGGAAGCCGCGAGTTTCCCGAGTTTCCCGACTTTCGCAAGTCTCGCGAGGCCGGGGAGCTGGGCCATAAGTTCAGCGCGGATTTCAAGTTTGGGAACCAGCCCCGCAAACCGCGCATATTCCTTGCCCTGGTAGACAAGGAGCAGGGTCGGCAGCCACTCGAGCCGCGGGATAAAAGAAGCGACTTCCTCCCACGGATTTGCCGAGCGAATTTCTGGAACGCCACCATTCGCAGGGCGAGAATCCGAAGCACCAGAATCGGAAGTGCCAGTATCTGTGGCGCAAGTGTCGCCGGAATCGGTATGTGCGGGGTCGCTAACGATGGGATCACTATTCGCGGGGTTACTATCAGCGAAGTCACCAGCGGCCGGCTCATCTTCCGCGGGATCGATACCTCCATAGCCCAGAGCATGTTGAATTGCGCGGGTTACTTCCGCGGAGAGCTCGGAAAAGTCGATCCGATGTTCTGGAGCGCCGCCGGGCAGAATGTGCTGCATCTCGGCATCCGCTCCGGTAGCAGCAGTGGTTTCGGAGCCGCGCCGTGGGCTTACGGGTGGCTGGGTGAGAACGTTCAGATTGACGCACCACGCGTCGAAGCTTACGTCCGATACTAAACGATGAAGGTCGACGACGCTCTCCTCGAAAATCACGCGCATTGGCCCATCATAGGGAACCCACGAAGCTGTAAAGAGCAGCAAGGTTGGAACCTCGGGTCGATACGTGGGCATGGCACCTTCTTCCGGCCGGCGGGTGGGAACCTTAGCCACCATCCTAAACGCGAACCGGCGAGGCGGATCAGATATTCACCTCGCCGGTTCCACATATATAAATGAGCGGTACCCCGCGCTGAGTTACGCTGCGCTCCCACCTGCGGCAGCCTGCTGGGCCGCGAGGTTCTCCAGGTAGCGTTCTGCATCGAGAGCCGCCCGGCACCCGGTGCCAGCTGCGGAAATGGCCTGACGGTAGTACCGATCCACGACATCCCCGCAGGCGAAAACTCCGGGAATTGAGGTTTCGGTGTGCGGGTGGTTCACGACGATATAGCCGCCGTCGTCCAATTTAAGCTGCCCCCCAAGAATTTCCGTACGCGGGAGGTGACCGATGGCCACGAAAAGGCCGGTCACATCGAGGTTCGAATCTTCCCCGGTCACGTTGTTGTGGAGGGTGAGCGCGTTCATGGAGCCGCCGTCTTCCCCGCGAATATCGGTGACTTCGCTGTTCCAGTGCATGACGATCTTGGGGTCGGCCAGGAGGCGGTCCGCCATGATCTTCGAGGCGCGCAGTTCGTCGCGCCGGTGGATCACGTGTACCTTAGTCGCGAAGCGGGTGAGGAAGAGGGCGTCCGTGACGGCGCTATCCCCGCCGCCCACCACGGCGATTTCCTGATCCTTAAAGAAGAAGCCATCGCAGGTGGCGCAGTAGGAAACCCCGCGGGAGGCGAACATGGTTTCGCCATCCAGACCGAGCTTCTTGTAGGCCGACCCGAGAGCCAGGATGACCGTGCGGGCCCGGAATTCGGATTCATCGGTGCGCACGATCTTGACATCGCCGCTCAGGTCCATGGAGAGGGCGTCGTCGTACTCCATTTCGGCACCGAATTTTTCTGCCTGCTGCTGCATATTGGCCATGAGGTCGGGCCCGAAAATTCCATCCGGGAAGCCGGGGTAGTTTTCCACCTCGGTGGTGGTCATGAGTGCGCCGCCGGCATCGATGGCGCCGCCGATCACCAGCGGTTTCAGGCCCGCGCGTGCGGTGTACAGCGCGGCGGTCCAGCCCGCCGGCCCCGATCCGACAATGATGACGTCACGAATATCGCTCTCGGTCATATTTCTCCTGTGTTCTTGTGAGTGAGCGTGCCGCGTTGCGCGAGCACACCGCTCCCCATCGGGCACATCATTGGGTACAACGTCCCGGGGTACATGGCTATTCCCGGCCGGCCGTAAATACCGGATGTAAACACTGCCTATAAACGCCGGCTGTAAACACCTTCTGTAAACACCGTTTACTTCACGGTGATCTCAGAAATCTGCAACTTGAACTGCCCGGCCGCATTCTTTGGCAATTCAGTGAACCACAACACCACGTGATCACTGTTTACTGGTGTTGGTGCAGTAAGCGTTGTTTTCGCGCTCATCGGGCCCTCGGTTACCACAGTGCCACCGCTAGGCTGATCCGCGGTGGTGTCACGCCACTGCACATTCCCGCCCTGGCCGTTTAGCTGCAAGGTCACTTCCTTGACGGTGGACGGCTTCGCCAAGCGCAACTCAATCCCGACTCCATCCTTGAGCAGGCCAAACTTCGGATTGCGCAGGTATTCCCAACTGGCCCATTCCGTTGCCGGATTCTTGTCAATGGCCAGCGGGAGCGTCTTCGGATAATCCTCATCCGCCTCACTCTTCTGCGGATTGAGAAGATTCGCCGAAACGATCTGCGGCGTTGCGGAGCTGGGCGAGGGCGCGGCACTGGCACCCGGCTGGGCGCCCTGGACCTCCGAACCTTGCGCATCGGCCGAGGCAGAAGGCGCGGCGGAAATCACCGGCGGGCGGGTGGACACATCCGTGGGCCGGAAGAAGGTTGTCACGGCGAAGTACAAAGCGACTGCGACCAGGCCGATTGCGCCCGCAACAATGAGCTTGGAGGAATCAAAAATGCGCGAGCCGAGAGCCCGCCCGTTTTCTTCATCGGCGATAATCGGACGCGAAGGAGCGGGCGGCCGGGTGGCCGGCTTGCGATCCCCGCGGGTGCGGGCAGCGACTTTCGCCGGAGCTGCGCTCGCGCGCGCGGCTGCCGAAACCGGGTGAATCCGGGGTGCCGCCTGAGGAGCGGTGGACGCAGGTGTGGCGGTTGCGGGAACGGCAGCTCCGGCCGCCGCGGTGGTTATATTCGCCCGCTCAGATTGGCCCGCATCCTCCTCATCGCCGACGTTCATAATGGAACGCCGCTGCGGGCTCGCCTTGCTGTGAACACTGTTTATCGCAACCGTGGGAGCGGAATCGCGCTCGCGTTCCGCTGCGGCAGCTTCGCGTTCTGCGTTTTCGTGCCGAGCGGCTTCGCGTTCAGCAGCGGCACGCGCAGCGGCTTCGTGTTCCGCCGCCTCGCGTTCGCATTCTTCCAGCTCACGTTCCGCTTCGCGCAGCGAGGGGAAATGCGGCTGGAACCGCGGCGTTGCAGCATCTTGAGCGACGACGCCGCCACCGGCAGCATGACCACTGTGGCTATCAATGTTGATGGGGTGAGTTTCCTCAGTCTTGGTTTCACCACGATGGGCGTAAACAGTGTTTACTTCGGTTTCCTCGATGGGGGAATCCTGTGCCGGAAGTTGCTCGCCGTGAAGCTCAGAGCCGGTCGTGGATCCAGCCACGGAGCTAGCCTCGGAACCAGGCTCAACATCGCCCTCGGAACCACTCTCGGAGTCAAGTTCAGAACTACTCTCCGAACCACTCTCGGTTTCCTCCTCATCGCGGAATTCCTCCGGCGATACCCACTGCGGGTGGAGCTCCACCTCCGGAGCTGCGGTAATACCCAATTCAGTATCAACGTCGCCCTCGAAATTCGCCCCGTATACGCCCTCGGGATCCAATTCCTGGGATCCAATAGCGGAGGAGGCCGATGCTGCGGAGGGCGCCACGGGAGTCGCATCAGCTTCCAATGTTTCATCGGCTTCGGATCGTTCGCCGGCTTCGACTGGCTCACCAGGATCATCGGATCGCTCGCCGGTTTCGGAAGCCTCGCCAGATGCACTGGTGGCAGCTGCGGCGTCGTCGTTCTCAGAATCTTCGGCGCCGAAGGAAACGTGACTGGAGCCCAAGGTGACGCGGCCAATCGCGCCCCCGCGCACGTGTCCGCCCAGCGGGTCGAAACCGAAACGGGAATCCCCGCCGCCGGGCAGCTGTGGCGCCACCAGTACCGGATCGGGGAATTCCCGCAGGTCAGGCCGGTTGAAGGGCACAAGGCTGCGCAATACCTCCCCGGGGGAAAGCAAGCGCTCCGGGGAAAGGGTGCGCCGGAAAACCTCCCGAATATCGTCGGGCAGCGAATCATCGCGGGCCAGCGCTTCGAGGGTGGTCTCATCCGCCTGGGCGCCCTCGAGCAGGGTCGCCAGGAACAGCACCAGGTCCGCGGCCTCGGCGTTATTGAGGCTGGCCGGATCGTATTCATCCGTGCGCGCACCGGCCAGAGCTGCGTCAATACCGATGCCGTCCAGGTACACGTCGCCGGCATCGCCCACCCGCACGCGCGAGGGTGTAATGCGCAAATGCCGCATACCGCGCCCGGAAACCTGGGTGAGAATCGCGGCGAGCTCGCACACCACGGCCTTGGCCTGCTCGGGCGCAAAACCCTCACCGTGCACGTACCCGGTCAGCGAGGTGCCTAGCGGAATCTCGCTCACCACGAAATTTTCGCCAACAGAGAGCGTGCGCACGATATGCGCGTCATCGAGCAACCCGGTGCGCCGCGCCGCGTCCAAAGCATCCGCGCGCGTGGGAATATCCCCGATGAGCAGCACCCGCACCGCGGTGCCGAGCGCGTCATCCACGGCGTACCACTGCTCGGTACCCGCAATATCGAGTTGCTCCTCGTACAAATTCTCCAGGCGGTAGCGACCGGCGAGAGTCATGCCCCTGGTTCCGATGGCGCTCACAGTTCCTCCTTGCCGTGCCTCGCGGCCACATTACTCCTATGGTATTTCGTGTTCCTCGCGCAGTTTATCGACGGCGCGCGGCCCGGCTTCTTCCGCCGCGCTAGCCTCACGTAAATTGTGGAGATGTTTTTCAGGGTCGACGCCGCCCGAACGCCGCCCGCTGCGCAGGCTGCGTGCGATCCCACCGAGCAAGAGCACCCCGAGGAGCGCGCCAATAATATACGTCCCCGTGGTTTCCCAGCCGGCGCGCACCCGCACATTAATATCCTGAACCGCGCCGATCGCGGTGCCCACCGGATCGGTGACCGCAGCCGTGACCGTAACATTCCCCGAGCCGGAAGCCTGCACCGGCACCGCCACCGTGACGGAGGCGGCCGGCGGGATGGTTGCCGCAACGGGATCGGAGGGCACAATGCGGAAATCTTCGGCGCGCAATTCCACCACCGCGCCCACCGGAACAGGCAGCGAATTATGCACGTGCACGGGTAAATCCGCGTTTTCCGAAATGATGTTAATCGTGGAGGAGGGCTGGACCGTGACGGCCCCGGCCATCTCCTCGGCGAGTTGCGTGAGCTGAGCGGATAGCTCCTCGCGCTGCGCGTGGTGGTCGCGGAGCGCCACCCCGGCCAATTGCGCGGCGTGATGGGTGACCGGCCCGGTGATACTAGCTGGCACCGGGGTAAGAGCAGCGGTGGTGGAAATGGTGGTGACATGCGCATCGCCGCGGGCCAGCATTGCCGCGGAAATCTCGCCAGGCAGCACGCGCTCCTCGGGAAGCTGGGCACACCCGGCGGCCGGCTTATCAAGAAGATCGCCAGCTCCGGTGGGCGCCAACCACGGCGCGCTCGTGAGTGCCCCGAGTGCGGCCCCAATATCGCGATCCGGCAACGCTCCGGCCCGCGCCAGCGCTCCACTTTCCGGCCGATCCACCAGCACCACCTGGGCGCGCGGCGCGGCCGGCAGTTCCCGGTAGGTGGCGGCCGACAGCGCGAGGGCAGTTTGGCGGGCGTCGATGGCGGAGAGCCGGCTCCCGGCCGCTTCCGGCAAACCTTCCCCACCCCCGGAGGCCAGCATATTTGCCTCGTCTGAACTGGGTAAATAGCCCTGCACCACGGCGGAGAGCACGCCGTCCGCGCGCAGCGCCGCGGCTTCATTAGCACCGGCGCCATCAGCACCGGCGGTTTCGTTTGCATCGCCCGCGCCGCCCGCACTCGCGCCGCCCGCGGCACTCGCCCCGGAATCCTCCACATCACCGCGAGCATCACTGAGCGAACATGTATCACTCCCGTCCGCGGCGAGCGGAATATTCACCCGCCCGCTCGGGCTGAGCCAGGAGGCGTGCTCCGCATCCACATCCGTGGTGATAAGCGCCGCGGCCCCGGCATCGCGCAGCGCCCGCGCGGTGGCCCGATCCACCCCCAGCGCCGTGACCGCAATATCGGACCGCGCCGCAAATCCGGAAGTTTGCGCCGCCTGCACCGCATCCTGCCGCGCCAGAGCGAGCTTATCCGCACGCGCGGCATGGGTGAGCGCCGCGGCATCCACGTCCGCGCCCAAACCGAAGAACACGCTGGTCCCGGCCGCGGACGCAAAAGTTTGCAACGCGGCCCGTTCCGGATCACCCGCGATGAGCAGCGGATCAACCGCGGCGCTCACCCCCGGGTGCGCAAAATAGTTCAAAGTCTGCAAGCGGTGGGGCAACTGCCCGGCCTCCGCCGCGGAACCCGAAGGCGAAGAGGGAGCCGAAGCCGTGGGCGTTTTACTTGGGGCCGACGGCGCAGCTGGGGAACTCGCCCCCTGCGAAACTGACGGCGCGGAAGGCGCGGCGCTCGCTGCCGGGTCTGCATCGGATGTGGCGCTCGGCGCGGCGGAACTTCCCGCGGTGGCGGAGGCGGCCGGCGGAGAAGCGAGCGTGCCGACCGGAGTACTCGGCGTGGGCGTGCTTGCCGAAGCTGAAGCCGGAGCCGGCGCAGGAGCCGGCGGCTGCGGGCTGGCCGAGGGTGCGGTGAGGCTGGTGTAGACCTGCTCTTCGAGAGCCGGGGCGCTGCCCACATCGCTCAGGGAGCGCGTAACCGGCACAATCGCGCTGATGGGGGCAGGAGCGGCGTCGTCGCCAGGAGCAGTGACAATAAAACTACGGTCGGTGGCAGTTTCCCCGTCCACCACGGCACTCACCTGGACCCCGCGCGGCCCCCACTCGGCGGGAATCCGCTCCCTCGGAATCGAAAATGTGACGCGGGTGGAGGTGCCCGGTGCAATATCCGCATCGGGGGTGAGGGTGTCATACAGGGCCAGGCCGGCGGGTTCCGCGCGCATGAAGCTGAGCACCGCGCTGCGCGAGGAGGGCACGTAGCGCTGGATATAGAGCGACACCGAATTGAGATGGCGGGTTTCCGTGGTGGAATTCGTCACGGTGGCGGTGAGGGTGAGGGTGGCGTCCTTACCGAGCACCGGGGCACCCACGTCCACGATGTCTACGCTAGGTACGGCCGCCGGACGCGCGGGAAGAACATGCGCGGGCGAATTTTGCGCGGGCCCCACCTGCGCGGGCCCCACCTGCGCGGCTAGACCTTGCGCACCCGCCAACCCAACAGCACCCAGCGGCACCCAGGCCGCCACGGCCCCGGCCAGCGCGCCCCGCCACATCATTCCTCCCCCGCGAGAATCGCGCGGGCCGAGGCCACGATACGGCGTTCATTGGGATAGGCGAGGCGGGAAGCCACCCGATCCAGGCGTACCCACTCGGCTTTTTCCGCTTCGTGATCCGGGTCGTTATCAACGGTGATATGCCCGGACATCCCCTCCAATAAAAAGTGGTGCACAACTTTATGGACGCGGTGGTTGGTACCGGAGAACCAGTAATCAATGGTGGCCAAATGCATGAGCACCCGCCCGGTAATCCCGGTTTCCTCCGCGATTTCCCGCACGGCGGCTTCTTCGGGTGTTTCATTACCTTCCAGGTGCCCCTTGGGCAGGCACCACTCCAGCCGCCCGCCGCGGTTGCGCCGCGCGATCACCGCCACGTAGGCCTTCCCGCCGCGCACCCCGATCACAATTCCCCCGGCACTCGTTTCGTTCACCACCGGAAGAGAGTGGCGCCGCGCAGAAGCCTGGTGCACGGCAGCGGCGCGCCTCCAGGATCTACGGCCCCCGAACTTGGAGGGCAACGGTGCTGACTTCGACATACCTCTAACACTACAACTAACGGTCAGGGCCCCCAGATGTGGCAACCTTTAAGGGTGACCACTTCTCAACAGACTCCGAAGACTCCAACAACGGACGATATGCCTCCGGGCCAGCGCCGCGCCCTCCTGCTCCTGGCAGGCCAGCGCGCCCTGGCGAATATCCCGGGCGACATCTTGCAACTAGCTTCTATCTTCTCAGATCACGGAGAAGAATTGGCCCTCGTGGGCGGGCCGGTTCGCGATGCCTTCCTCGGCGCCCCCATTCACGACTTCGATCTCACCACCTCCGCCCGCCCGGAAACCACCGAAAAACTCCTCGCCCAGTGGGGAACCACCTGGGATATCGGGCGGGAATTTGGCACGGTGGGGGCGCGGCGCGGTGGCGTCGTCGTCGAAGTAACAACGTACCGCTCCGATACGTACACCATCGGTTCACGCAAACCCGATGTGGATTTTGGTGACAACCTCGAAGGTGACCTCACCCGGCGCGATTTCACCGTCAACGCGATGGCGGTGCGCCTGCCCAGCCTCGAATTGGTGGATCCGTGCGGCGGGGTGGATGACCTCCTCGCCGGGCAGCTGCGCACGCCCGTGACCGCGGCGCAGTCCTTCGATGATGATCCGCTGCGGATTATGCGGGCCGCGCGCTTCGCCGCGCAGCTGCGTTTCGATGTGGCTCCCGATGTGCTGCGGGCCATGGCCGATTACGCCGAGCGCTTGGAGATCGTCTCCCAGGAACGCATCCGCGCCGAACTGGAACGCCTCATGACCGCGCCCGCCCCGCGCCGCGGCATTGAGCTGCTGGTCTACACCGGGGTGGCTGAGCGCGTGCTGCCCGAAATCGCGGCGCTCACCGATACCGTGGACGCCCAGCACCGCCACAAGGACGTGTACCAGCACACCCTCCAGGTGGTCGATAACGCGATCGCGCTGGAGGATGAGGAGGTGCCCGGGCCGGATCTTATTTTGCGCCTGGCCGCGCTGTTCCACGATATCGGTAAACCGGCCACCCGCCGTTTCGAAAGCGATGGTTCGGTCACGTTCCGCCACCACGATGTGGTGGGCGCGAAAATGACGCGCGCGCGCATGCGTGAACTGCGTTTTGATAAAACGACGACGAAAGCCGTGGCGCGGCTGGTCGAGCTGCACCTGCGGGCTTTCGGATTTGGCGAACACGACTGGACCGATAGCGCGGTGCGGCGGTTCGTGCGCGATGCCGGGGAGCTCCTCCCGCGCCTGCTGCGCCTCATCCGCGCGGATATCACCTCCCAGAACCGGCGGCGGGTGGCGCGCCTGCACGCCGCGAATGACGAACTGGAACGCCGCATTATCGAGCTGCGCGAACGCGAGGAACTCGAGGCGGTGCGCCCCGATATTGACGGCACCCGCATTATGGAGCTGCTCGGCCTCGAGCCCGGCCCGCAGGTGGGCAAAGCCCGCCAGTACCTCCTCTCCCTGCGCCTGGACGAAGGCCCGCTGGGTGTGGAGGAAGCCGAAAAGCGTCTGCTGGAATGGTGGGACGCCCAGTGAAACTCGTAGGCGATCTGCGCTCCCTGGCCCGCTCGCGGGGCTTCCTCAAGCTGCTCTCGGTCCGGCTCGTCACCCAGTGCGGGGACGGCATGTTCCAAATCGGCCTGGCTTCGCTTTTCTTCTTCAACCCGGCCGCGAGCGCGGATGTGCACGGGGTGGCGCTGTCCCTCGTGGTGCTGCTGCTGCCGTTCTCTCTGGTGGGGCCTTTTACCGGTCCCTTTATTGACCGGTGGCGCCGCCGCCAGATCCTGGTGTACGGCAATCAGATCCGGGCCGCCCTCACGGCGGCGCTGGTGGTGACCACACTGGCGAATATTGTGTGGCTGACCTACGTGCTGGCTCTCGTGACCCTCGGGCTCAACCGGATTTTGCTGGCGTGTATGAGCGCGGGGCTGCCGAATGTGGTGGAATCGCGCGAGCGGCTCCTGGTGGCGAATTCCCTGGTGCCGACCCTCGGGGGTGCCTCCACCGCGCTGGGCGCGATTCTGGCGTTTTTCCTGCGGCTGGCCCTGCCCGGGGAGGAAATGCAAAAAGTGGGGGCGCTGGTGTGTGCGCTGGCGCTCTACCTGGGCGGATCTGGGGTGGCGAGCCTGCTGGGGCGCGACGAACTAGGCCCGCATACTCGCCCGCGCGGTTCTTTCGGCACCGCTCTTCTCGCGGCGGCGCGCGACCTGGTGGCGGCGCTGCGCTACCTCATTGCCCGGCGCACCCCGGCCGCGGCCCTCACCACCATGTCCCTGCATCGTTTCGTCTACGGAATGCAGCTCATCACCATCGTGCTGGCCGGCCGCAACCTCTACGCCGACCCGGCCAATGCCGACGCCGGCATCGCCTATTTCGGGATGCTGCTGGGCATGATGGTGCTCGGGCACGGGGTGTCGATTATCCTCACGCCCCTCGCCCACGAACGCATGAGCCCGAGCTGGTGGGTGGTATGCGCGCTGGTGGGCGGCACCGCCGGCCAGGCAATCATCGCGGCCACCACGAACCTGACCTGGGTGATGGCCGGGCTCTTTATTTTCGGGATCGGGGTGCAGGGCGCCAAAATCGCGGTGGATACCATCGTGCAATCCGATACCGCGGATGCCTTCCGCGGCCGCGCCTTCTCCATTTACGACGTCCTATTCAATATCTCGGAATGCATCGCCGCCGGGGTGGCGATCCTGGTGCTACCGACCATCGGGTGGTCGCGCGAGGTGCAGCTCGCCCTCATCGTGATGGTGTGGTGCGTGGCCGGCGCGTACGCGCTGTTCGTGCGCGCCAGCGGCGGGCGGCCCGCCCCGGTTACGCCCTAGCCGCGACTGTTCCGCGCTAACTGCGGTGGTTCCGGTCTAGCTGCCGCGGTTTCGCTCGCGTCGCCGCGTTTGTGGTACGACGCCGCCACCGCGGCCCGCGTGCTCCTTTCCCCGCGGGGCGCGGGAATCCGTGCGAGCCGCGGAAAACTGGCAAGATAAAGACGTACACGACCCGGCGCGCATCCGCCACCGGGACTCCCACCAGGACGGAGGATCCTATGGCCGCCACTCGACCAGGTGATATTCCACGTGATCGCATTGCCCAGGCTATTAACACCCTGCCCACTCAGGTCGCGGGCTCCCGGGCGGGTAGCGATAGCGGCGGCGAGGAGAACGCGGGAGGGGCGGCGTCGTCGGCCTTAGGCAAGGCAAGCGATACGGAACATTCCGGTGGCGGTGACCACGGCGGCTCCGGGAATTCGGAGGCGAGCCGCGGCGCGGATTCGAGTAGCGGCGGGGATTTCGGGGTGAAGCTGCTGCACGCGGCGGCGCTCCTCACCATCGTCTGCGTGGGCCTCTACCTTATTCACGATTTTGTGGGGCCGGTGTTCCTGGCCCTCACCCTGGTGCTGACGGTGCGCCCCGTGCATCGCCTGCTGCTGCGCCATCACGTGCCGCGCTGGCTCTCCGGAACGCTGACCGTCTCCATTATTGTGGTGGTGCTCCTCGCGGTGGTGGGTTTGACGGCGTGGTCGCTGGGCGGGCTGCCGCGCACCCTCATGAGCTACGAAGATAAATTCACCCAGCTCTTCCAGGACACTATGACCTGGCTGGAAAGCCTGGGGCTGAGCACAGATCAGCTCAGCCAGCGCCTGGGCGACGTGCTCAATATGGACACGATTATTTCGCTGCTCAGCCAGGCATCCGGGGCGCTTATGAGCGTGGGGAGCCTCATGTTCGTGCTGGCGCTCGCGATTTTCTTCATCACCATTGACACTCTTTCCGTGCCGGCGCGCGCCCATATTGTGCGTGATCACGACCCGGATCTGTATCGCGCCCTGGCCTCCTTCGAGGGGCGGGTGCGCCAATACTGGCTGGTGGCCACGCTGTTCGGGTTGCTGGTCTCCACTCTCAATTATTTCGTCATGATGTGGCTGGGGATTCCGCTGGCGCTGGCTTGGGCGCTGTGGACCTTCGTCACGAATTACATTCCGAATATTGGTTTTATCCTCGGCGTGATCCCGCCGGCGCTTATGGGGCTGGTGGATAGCGGGCCGGCTACCGCGCTGTGGATTCTGGTGATTTTCACCTTCCTCAATGTCACAATTCAGGGCGTGCTGCAGCCGAAGATCGTGGGGGATGCGGTGGGCTTGTCCACCACCGTGACCTTCCTATCGCTGCTGTTCTGGGCGGTGGTGCTCGGGCCGCTGGGAACGATCCTCGCCGTGCCGCTCACCCTGTTTGTCAAGGCGATTTTCGTGGATTCGTCGTCGCGTTCGCGCTGGGTGGAGGCTTTCCTGGTGCCCGAATCGAATGCGAAAACCCGGGCGGAACGCGGCATTTACGATCTTGATGAACCGGTGCGGGAGATCTACCGGGATTTCACCTCCCGGGATTCCGAGGTGCGGACCAAGATGCGGGACCTGCGGAAGATTTCGCGGCGTCGTAAGAAAGGGATCCGCGGGTAGCTTGGACCACGCGGGTTAGCCACGAGCGCGTGACCTGAGGCAGACTAGATACGCGGCGCGACCACGCGCCGGTAGGGAGTAACGATGGCTGGAACGCGAACGGGTCGGACACAGAAGGGGCGCGCACGCACGCAAACGCGGCAGGGCGGCACGCGCCGCAAGCGCCCGATATGGAACTACCCGCGCCGCGGCAAGGGGCCGATTCACCGCTGGATTCCCTCGTGGCGTTTCGTGCTCGGGCTGTTCTTCACCCTGGGCTTCGGCGGCCTGGTCGCCCTGGTCACCCTCTATATTTTCCTGCCTGTGCCCAGCCCCGATGACGTTGCGACCGCGGAAAAAACCACTCTCTACTACCGCGATGGCAGCACCGAATTGGGCAGCATGTACGAGGTGAACCGCACCCCGGTCCCCCTGGAATCCCTGCCTGATTACGTGGGGAATGCGGTGGTTGCTTCCGAAGACCGCACCTTCTACTCCAATTCCGGGATTGACCTGGGTGGCATCGCGCGCGCCGTCGTTAATAATATTCGCGGCGGGGCGCGGCAGGGCGGCTCCACCCTCACCCAGCAGTACGTCGAGAATTACTACCTGGGCACCACCACCGATTACATCGGCAAGGTGAAAGAAGCCGTGCTCGCGGTCAAGGTGGACCGCAATTCCTCCAAACAGGACATTCTGGAAAACTACCTCAATACCATTTACTTCGGGCGCGGGGCCTACGGGATTGAAAGCGCGGCCCAGAACTACTTCGGGATTCCCGCCGCGCAGCTGAGCCTGGACCAGGCCGCGCTGCTCACCGCGGTTATTCCCGCGCCTTCGGCCTGGGATCCGGCCGTGGATCCGGAGCGGGCCGCCCAGCGCTTCGACCGGGTCATTAACCGCATGCTCGAGGACGGCTATATCACCGCCGAGCAAGCCGCGGCCGCCACCATGCCCGCAACCATCGACTACGTTGCCGCCAAACAATTCAGCGGTACGAACGGGTATCTCTTGGCCGCCGCCCAGCAGGAGCTTATCGCCACGGAGAAGTTCACCGAGGACAGCCTCAACCGAGGCGGCTATACGATCGTCACCACAATTGACCCGACCATGCAGCAGGCCGCGGTCGACGTCGTCAATGCGCTCCCCAAGGACCGCCCGGAGAATAATTACGTCGGGATGCTGTCCGCGGATCCTTCCACCGGCGGTATTTACGCGATGTACGCCGGCGCGGACTACCAGGAACGCCAGCGCAATACCGTCACCCAGGATCGCGCCCAGGCCGGATCAACCTTCAAACCCTTCGGCGCGCTCGCGGCCCTCAAGCAGGGCAAATCCATCGACGGCACCTATTACAATTCCCCCGCGGAACTAAAAATTGGCGATATCACCATCAGTAATTTCGACGACGCCAATATGGGCAATATCAATATGCGCACCGCCACCGCGAACTCGGTGAATACCTACTACGCGCAGCTCAACGAGGAAGTGGGGCCGCGTAATACCCGCGCCGCCGCGATTGAAGCCGGGATCCCGGAAACTACGCCGGGCCTGGATAATTCCCTCACGAATGTGCTCGGCTCGGCCTCGCCCACCAATAAGGAACTCACCCAGGCCTTCGCCGGTTTCGCGAACCGCGGGGTGAGTGTGCCCTTGCATCTGGTCAGCGAGGTGCGCGACGCGCAGGGCACCGTGGTGTACCGCGCGGATACCGCCGGCAAGCGGGTGCTCGATCAGCGCGTTGCCGATAATCTCAACGAGCTGCTCCAGGAGCCCACCGGCCCGCGCGGGACCGCGGATCGGGCCGGGCGCCTCGGCTTCCAGGTGGCCGGGAAAACCGGTACCTCCACGGATCTGAAATCCGCGTGGTTCGTGGGCTACAACCCGAAGATTATTACCACGGTCAATATGTTCCAGATCGGGCCGAACGGTGAGGAAGAATCGCTGGGCGGCTGGGGCGCCTACCCGTGGGGTATCGGCGGGAACGGCTACCCGGTGGATATGTGGGTGGACTTCATGAAGGCCGTGACGGGCGAGATGGATTTGCCGAAGTTCCCCGAACCGGAACTGATTGGGGACAAGCGCCCCAGCTACCGCCCCACGCGCCCCGAACCGGTGGAAGAAGTAACGACGACGCCAGAACCGAGCGCGGAGCCTACCGAGCAGCCAGCGCCGGCCACCGAGGAGCCGGAGCCTGAACCGAGCGCAACAGTGCCCCCGGAGCTGCGGCCCACCCGGATGCCCGCCCCGCCCACGGAAACTATCCCGCTGCCCACCGAGCCGGCCGAACGCGAGCGCGTTCCCGGTGCGGTTGGGTGAGTGTGGCTAGTGGGGTTCCGGTGCCGTCAGTTAGGCGCGGGCTAGCAGGCTAGTTCGCTCCGCACTCTCGAAGTGTGACGCACCCGCGTTTTAGACTGGAGCCATGAAGATCTATCCCTTCTGGGCGCGGGAAAGCGCCCCGGTATCTACCGCCTCGGGGCCGGCCACGGTGGCGCAATGGGGCTGGTCCGCGAACTCGGAAGAGGAAGCGCGCAAAGTCGCGCGGGCGCGGCTGCACCGCCTTGTTGATCGCATCGCTAAACTCGGTCATTTTCCCCGCGAACGCCAAGCCCGCGCGGAATACTACCCGGGCACCCCGCTGCGCGAAGAAATTCTCGCCGTGCTCAGCGAAGCGAACGGCACCCCCACCTGCGCGATTACCCGCAATCGCTACGGAGCCGAAGTCCTCAACACCTCCGATATCCTCATCGCGGACGTGGACGTTCCCGAATTAGAAGAAGCGGCTCGCGCAGCAGGCTCCCGTAAGCCCGGCTCCGGCAAGCCCGGTTTCTTTGCCCGGCTTTTCGGTTTCGGTGCGAAGAAGCAGGAGCGGCCCGCCGGATCGGCTTTCGATCCCGCACCGCAACCGGCCCGCACACCGGAACCCGCGCCGACTACCGCGTCGCTCGCCGCACCGGCACCGGATCCCGCCTCCATCCCGGGGCTCATTACCGAAACGGCTCCGGTGCGCCAGTACATGATCGAAGCCGAACTCATCGCCTTCGACCGCATCGAACACTTCGCGCGCCTCAATGCCGCCTGGCCGATTTTCGTCTACCGCACCTTCAAAGGCTTCCGCGTTATCGTGGCGGTGGAGGGTATCGCCGCGGACTCCGGGGAAGCGCAGATGATCCTCAACCAGCTCGGTTCCGACCCGCTCTATATGCGCCTGTGCCGGGTGTACGAATCCTACCGGGCGCGCCTGACCGCCAAACCCTGGCGAGTCGGGATGGCGGCGCCCAGCGTGCGCTGGCCCGAGTACGATGCGTCGTCGGCGCTATGCGATCCGGTTGCGCGCGAGAAAATGCAACGGTGGTTGGCGCAGTACGACGACGCCCGCGCCGGCCACGCCACCACGCGCTTCCTTGCTGCGTTTGGGCCCGCTCCTACCGGGCGTGCCGCGCAGGTGGTGGAGCTGCACGCGCGCGTGACCGGAGCGGAATCCGGCCTGCCGCTCGCCTAAGTTGGGCCTGTGCAGCTTGGTCTGCTGCTGGTCTAGAGGCGGCCTCCGCCGCTGGTCTGAACGGTGACTTAGAGCTGGAGGGTGCCCGCCCACTGGTTGGCGACGGTATCGAGGTAGCCGAGGTGGTCGTCGAAGAGGCCGGCGTACCTTTCGGTCATCTCCAGGGTGATGGTGCCTACCAGTTCCGTCCACGCGCGGATCACGGAGACGATGAGGCCGTCGGGTAGGTCGCCCAGTTCCGCATCGAGGGAACCGAAAGTCATGCGGATCCGCCACAGGTCCACCCCGAGCGCGCGGGTTTCCGGGCCGGTTAGGGCCTTATTGCGCCCGCCTTTGGCGATGCGAGCCAATTCGAGGGGCACGCGCAGGGCCGCGGCCGTGGTCATTTCCGGATTGGAAAAATCAATAGCGCTGGCACCGTAAATAAGGGAGAAGCGGTTCGGGTAATCAAGGGCCCAGGTGTGGGCGGCGCGCCAGGCTGCCACCCAGCGTTCCCGTCCCGATATTTTCTGGTCCGCCGCCCGGCGCATCGCCCCGGCCAAATCGCGGTAGGATTCGGCCGCCAGGGCGGTGAGGAGTTCTTCGCGGGAGCGCACGTGGCGGTAGGGAGCACCCGGGGAAAGCTCAAGGGAACGAGCAATCGCGCGCATGGAAAGCTGTTCGGCACCGGCGCGGTCAAGCTGCGCGCGGGCCGCATCCAGCAGCTTGTCCCGCGTGGTGGGTGCTTCACCTTCACTCATAGCTCGCTCCTGTACTTGTGCCCGGTAGGCCGCCTCAATCGCGGTGGAGCGACCTGGGGAGCAGCCTAGGGAAAGTCTACCGGTCACCTCCCGGTTTCGGCCGGGATTCTCACGGAAATACGGGCCAAAAGGCGTGGGCCGCTCCATATTTAACCATCTGGAAAACAGTGCCGGCACCGGCTAGACTGAGGGACTGACCTATCTGTTCGCGGGCGCAAGCATGCGAAGGGGCGGGTCAACGCATAACCCTTCTGCCGCGGACGGACCGCGGCCGTTTAGACCAGAGGAGGTGGGTAGACATGCGTGAATACGAGATGATGATCATCCTTTCTCCGAACGTTGACGAACGTAATCTGTCGACCAACGTTCAGAAGCTGCTCCAGGTTGTCCCCAATGAGGGCGGCGAACTGGAAAAGGTCGATATTTGGGGCCGCCGGAAGCTTGCTTATGACATTAACAAGCACTCGGAAGGCATTTACGTCGTCGTCGATATGAAGGCGACTCCCGCAACCGCAAGCGAACTTGACCGCCAGCTCAGCCTCAATGAGGATGTGCTCCGCATCAAGCTCCTGCGTCGCGACGAAAAGTAAACGTACCACCAGCGTAAGAACCGAATCTGAGAAAACAACGGGGTAAAAGGAGCGATTATGGCAAACGAACCGGTCATTACGATCGTCGGTAACCTCACCGCCGATCCGGAAATGCGTTTCACGTCAGGTGGTGTGGCGGTCGCGAGCTTCACGGTTGCTTCCACCCCGCGCAAGCGCAATGCCCAAACTGACCAGTGGGAAGATGGCGAGCCAATGTTCGTGCGGTGCTCGGCGTGGCGTGACTACGCGGAGAATGTCGCCGAATCGCTGTCCAAGGGCATGCGCGTGCTGGTAACGGGCCGGCTCACGGTCAATCGTTACCAGACCCAGAACGGGGAACAGCGCGAAGGTCTGGAACTTCAGGTTGATGAAATTGGGCCCTCGCTGCGTTACGCGAAGGCTCAGGTGACGAAAACCAGCGGTGGCGGTAATTACAATCGCGGCAACCAGGGTGGCTACGGCCAGAATCCGGGTGGTCAGGGCGCGCCAGGCGGCCAGGGTGGGCAGGGCTCTTACGGGGGTCAGGCCAGCTACAACGCTCCGCAGGGCGGCTCGGCCTACGATCCGTGGAGCCAGCAGCCGCAAGCCCCGCAGGGCGGTTCCGCTTTCGACGATATGCCCCCGTTCTAAATTTTCGGCTAGATATCCGTTCTAGATTTTCGGGACTACGCACACACCCATAAGTGACATTTTGGCTCGGGCAACCGCCCCGCAGCGCGCCGCGCACGGTAACGCGCGGGATTCGCGGGAATTGCGCTAGGCACGAGTCGCAGCAACATTAGGAGAAAACTATGGCGAAGGGACATCTTCGCAAGCCGTTGAAGCGGAAGACCGCTCCGGTGAAGGCCATCAAGGTCGGCAATATTGACTACAAGGACACCGCTACGCTGCGCAAGTTCATTTCGGACCGCGGCAAGATCCGCGCCCGCCGCGTGACCGGTGTCAACGTTCAGGAGCAGCGCAAGATCGCCAAGGCGATTAAGAACGCCCGTGAGATGGCTCTGCTTCCCTACTCGAGCAACGCTCGCTAAGGAGGCAATAATGAAGCTCATTCTTACGCACGACGTCGAACGCCTCGGCACCGCCGGTGATGTTGTCACCGTCAAGGACGGCTACGGCCGTAACTACCTGCTGCCGCGCGGCTACGCCACTCCGTGGACCAAGGGCGCTCAGAAGCAGATCGACCAGATGGCCGAAGCGCGCCGCAAGCGCTCCATCACCGATCTGGAAGCCGCGCACGCCCTGCGCGATGCGCTCAACGAAGCCGTGGTGCAGGTGAAGAAGGCCGCCGGTGAAAACGGCCGCCTCTTCGGCGCGGTGACCTCCAAGGACATCGCCGAAGCCGCCACCGAAACCGTGGGCAAGCCGGTGGACAAGCGTTGGATCACGCTTGCCTCCCCGATCAAGTCCCTGGGCAGCTACACCGCTAAGGTGCGGGTGCATGAGGATGTCACGGCATCCCTCCAGGTGGATGTGCTGCGCGCACCCAAGAAGTAATAGTTAGTTAGCAGGCCGCGCATCCCTCGTGGACGGCACGGCTGATAGCTGATTGATAAAACGCGAAGGCGGGGGAGAACCTTTATGGTCTCCCCCGCCTTTGTGCTGCCCGCGTTAGCTGCGGGGGTGCTAGGTGTTTGCAGCGCTGTACTTCGTATGTACAACATTCGCAGTACACCCCGGAAAACATATACCAGGTCCGGCGGCCCACGCCCCGGCCCCGCCGCTTCGCCTAGCTCCCCAGCTGCACCCACTTTTCCCCGCGTACCCGCAGGTACATAGGCAGCGCCCGGGCGCTCATGCATACCCCGGCATAGCCGATCCACAGCCAGATGAATCCCGTCTGCCCGGACGTCCATTCCAGCAGCCCGAGCACCATCGGCCCGTACAGGGCGAGGGGGATAAACATCATCCACGCCAGGGTTTTAAGGTCGCCCGCGCCAATGAGCACGCCGTCGAGAATAAAAGCGACCGAGGCGATGGGGAAAAATACCGCAATGACGAGGAGGCCCCAGAAAGCCAGCCAGCGCACGTCCCCCGCGGTGCTCATGATCCGCACGATCAGCGGTGAGGTCAGAACAGTAGCCGCGCCCAGCACCGCGCCGACGCTCATGCCGCGGCTCAGGCAGCGCCCGAGTACCGTTCGCAGGCGTGATTCGTCGCCGGCACCGGAGGCTTGGCCCACGAGGATTTGGGCGGCCATGGCGAGGGCGTCTAGCCCGTAGGAGGCGAAATTCCAGATGGTCATGGTGATTTGGTTCGCGGCCAGCGCTTCGGTGCCGAGCTGGGTGGCCCCGGTTATTTGCAGCAGGATCAGCACGCGCAGCACCGCGGAACGCACGATGAGGGGCACGGAATCGTGGAGGGCGCGTAGCACCCCCACTCCACGTGGAGCGAGCGGCGCGTGGTGCTCGCGCGCATGATGTACGACGACGCCGGTAAGGACCACGCCCATGACCGTTTGCGCCGCTGCCGTACCTATTCCGGCGCCCGCCAGGCCCAGCCCGGCGGGGTAGATGAAAACGAAATTGAGGGGAATATTGACGAGTGCCCCGAGCACCGAAACTTTGAAGGGTGTGGTGGTGTTTCCGAGCCCGCGCAGGGTTCCGGTGGCGGCGAGGACGACGAGCATGCCGGGCAGTCCCGCGGCAGAAAAACGCAGGTAGCGTGCCCCTTCGGTGATAACGACTCCCTCGGCGCCGAAAAGCGCGAGGATCTGGGGTGCCCAGATGGCTAAGATCGCTCCGAGTAGCACGCCCAGCGTTCCGGCGAGCCACAGGCCATCCATGCCCTGGGAGAGGGCGGCTTTCATGCGCCCGGCTCCCACGTAGCGGGCGGTGGCGGAGGTGGTGGCGTAGGCGAGGAAAATGCATAGCCCCACGAGGGTGGTGAGGATGGTGGAGGCGAGGGCGAGGCCGGCGAGCGGCCCGGTACCCAGGTGGCCGACCATCACGGTATCCGTGGCGACGAGAAGCGGCTCGGCCAGCAGGGAGCCGAGGGAGGGCAGGGCCAGGCGCGCGATCTCGCGGTCAATGGCGTGCTTGGTGGTGGGGGCGCTAGCGCTGCGAGTTCCGGTGGTGCCGGAGTCGGTGGTGCCGGTGTGGTCCCCAGCGGGGCCGTGAGGATGCTTCTCGGGTGTCGTCACGTCCGCTAGCTTAGCCGAGCTCGGGTGAGGCCGCCGGGCGTGCGGCTCGGGAAGCAGTGCCCGGCGCCGGTGCCGGGTAGCGGCCCCTCACCCCACGGCCACGACTACTTGAAGAAAGCCTCAACGTGAGTGACGTCACGTAGTTAAGATGTGGAGAACTTTCCCGCAGAATATCCACAGTTGTGGACAAACTTGGGGACGGGATGGCGGGGATTTCCCCCACTCCATCCACAGCTGTGGATGAATCTGGGCATAAATGGTGAACAATCCCCAAGCTATCCACAGTTTGTCCACCGGTTATGCACGGATCCGCCGGCGTGTTTACACATCCGCACAGAAGAATTAACTTGAAATTCACCTCGTAAACGCGTTACGAAAGCCAGTGGAGAACTATCGCCGAGAAAGGGAAGCCATGTCCGTCGTCAATAACGGTGCGAAGATGCAGGGGTCATCTTTCGAACGTACCCCTCCCCAAAATCTCTCGGCGGAACAATCTGTGTTGGGCGGAATGCTGCTCTCCAAAGATGCCATCGCCGATGTGGTGACGGTGCTGACCGCCGATGATTTTTACCATCCCTCAAACGCCACGGTCTTCACGGTCATCCTGGAACTTTTCGGGCGCGGGGAGCCGGCCGATGCCATTACCGTGGGTGCGGAGCTGAAGAAACGCGGGGATCTCGAGCGGATCGGCGGGCTGCCGTATCTGCACACCCTGGTTGCTTCGGTGCCCACGGCTGCGAATGCCGGTTATTACGCGAATATTGTGCGCGAACAATCCCAGCTGCGCGGCTTGGTGGAAGTGGGCACCCGCATCGCCCAGCTCGGCTACACCACGGACGGCGCGGATGTTATGGGCCTCATTAATATGGCCCAATCGGAAGTGTTTTCCCTCGGGCAGTCACGTGAGGCCACGGATTACGCCACGATGGCGGAAATCGTTCCCGGCCTCCTGGACGAACTTGAGAAGAACGCGGAACGCGCGGGCAAATTAGAGGGGGTGGCCACCGGGTTTATTGACCTGGACGCGAAGCTCAACGGCCTGCGTGCCGGGCAGATGATTATTGTGGCGGCCCGCCCGGGCGCGGGTAAGTCCACCCTGGCGATGGATTTTTGCCGGCAGGCAGCCATTCATGATCACCAACCGGTGGTCTACTTCTCCTTGGAAATGAACCGCACGGAACTGTCCATGCGTTTGCTCGCTGCCGAAGCGGGAGTTTTCCAAGATCGCATGATTAAAGGTGAGATGACGCAGCAGGATTGGGACAGGGTCGCCGGCGCCGTCGAACGTATTTCTACCGCGCCGCTTATTGTGGATGACTCGCCGAATCTTACCCTGCCGGAAATCCGCGCGAAATCGCGGCGTCTCAAGCAGCAGCACGATATTCAGATGATCGTGATCGACTACCTCCAGCTCTTGGCTTCGGCCGGGAAAGTTCCCGAATCGCGCCAGCAGGAAGTCTCGGAGTTTTCGCGCTCGATTAAGTTGCTCGCTAAGGAATTGGAAATTCCTATTATTGCGGTGGCGCAGCTCAACCGTGATTCGGAAAAGCGTAATGATAAGCGCCCCCAGGTGGCTGACCTGCGTGAATCAGGTTCGCTGGAGCAGGATGCCGACGTCGTCCTTCTTATCCACCGCGATGATATGTACCACCAGGATTCTGAGAAGGCCGGCCTGGCAGAAGTCATTATTGGCAAGCAGCGTTCCGGGCCTACCGGCACCGTGGAAGTGGCCTTCCAGGGCCATTACGCGCGTTTCGCGAACCTCGCGGATAATAACTAAACGCCAAAGAACCGCGGGGTGGGCTGAACCGCGGGGGCGCGCTGCCGATATGCAACGCACCCCCGCGCAAAAATACTATTGTTCTACCGCCGGCGCTCTACCATCAGCACTCTGCCGTAGCTTTACGCCAACTCAAGGCTGTCCCGCACCGCGGCCAGCAGCCGGCAGACGCGCGCCTGCGGGAGCGGCTCGGAGGAGAGCTGGTTCTCCACGTAGGAGAAGGAGATACCGGTGCCCGGGTCCGCGAAGGAAAGGCAGCCGCCGCGCCCGTTGTGCCCGAAGCTGCCGCGGGAGAGCATGGGTTCGCGCTGGCTGCCCAGCTGGAATACCAGCCCGTAGCGGGAGGTCGAATCGCAGAGCACTTCGTCGAAGCCTTCGGCGCGGGTGGCTGATACTGCGGTAATGAGCTCGGCATCGTAGCGCGCATAGCGCCCATCGCAGAATATCGCGTAGAGCGTCGCCAAGGAGAGCGCGTCGGCATGCCCGTTAATAGAGGGCATTTCCGCATCGAGGAAATGCGGGTCGGTAATGGCCGAATCGGTATCCTTCGGGGATTGGTAGGCGTAGGAGGTTGTGGAGTTCGGGTCGGCCTGGGCCTGGCGCAGCGCCCCGCCCCAGCCTTGGGTGCGCGGGCCCCAGAAATGCTTGGCGATGCGCGAGCGCTCAGATTCGGGGCAACCAATCCACACGGAAAGGTTGAGGGGCGCCCGGAAGTTTTCTTCCAGGTAGTGCTTGGGGGTGAGGCCGGATACCCGCCGCACCAGCTCCCCGGCCAGATAGCCCATGGAGAGCGCGTGGTAGCCGTGTTTGGTGCCCGGCTCCCAACGCGGGGCCTGGGCCGCGAGCTCGGAAGTAATAAGATCCCAGTCGAAAAGCGCGCTCGCGGGCAGGATATGGTCAAAACCGGGCAGGCCGGCAGAGTGGCTGGCCAGCTGGCTCACCCGAATATCTTCCTTGCCATTGGCGGCAAATTCGGGCCAGTACTCGGCCACCCGCGCGTCCGGATCAATGAGCCCGCGCGCCACGCAGTCCGCGAAGCAGATCCCGGTCAGGCCCTTTGTTTGCGAGAAAATAAGCTGCACCGCGTTTTCCGGGTAGGGCGTACGCTCGTTAATAGGGTCTTCAACGACGGCGCCGTCGGCCACGCCGCCCCCGGTATTTGCACCGGCGGGCGGGTTCCAGCCCCCGTAAATATTGACCACGGGTTCGCCGTGCCAGAGCACCGCGATTTGCCCGCCGCGATCCTGGTTGGTGGCAATGGAGGCGGCGAAAGCGTCGACCACCCGCGCGAATTCCGGGGCGTAGGAGCCGCGGATGGAATCGCGCGCCTGCGTGAATGTTGTCATGGATTCCTCCTTGAGTGCGCCGAGGGTACGGACTCTCCCTCGGCAAGGTCCATATATGGGTGCGCGCTGGCTAGCTGCTCACGCATCCGGGAAAAGTAATACTCCTGAAATTCCAGCGCTTCAATCCACAGGCGTTGCGCACTGCGGGTGGCGCAGCGGTAGTGGCGTTCGCGCCCCAGGCGCGCCAGGTATCCGTCAATAAAATCGAGCTGTTCGGGCAGCGGCATGGCGTCCATATTGTGATACAGCAGGGTGTCATGGATGCGGTAGACGCTGAAGCGGTCCACGTTATCGCAGTCCCCGACCGACCGCGCGAGCACGCTGGCCTCCGCCGGGTATTCGCGCTGGCCGCGATATTCGGGGGAATCTTCGGGGTATTCGCTGCGGCCATCGGTATGCATAGCGATGCCTTGGCAAATCTCCATAACCTCCGCTTCCGGCATGCCCAGGTTTTCCAAAAAGGGGCGCACGAGCCGCGCGCCGGCTCGCCCGTGATCTACCGGCCGTGCGGAATCAAATTTCCCGATGTCGTGCAGGAGGCAGGCAATTTCGAGGGTATCTACCGCCAGGCCTTCGGACATCGCGACCCCGCGCCCGATGGCCGCGACCCGTAAACAGTGTTCGTAGCGGTAGCGGCGGGCGCGCGCGCTGGCCGGGGCGCCTTCCAGGTGCTCGCGTAGGAACGCGAGGGCGGGGCGCAGGTACGGATTCGTTGTCACGTTTCTATTGTGGCACGCCACGCGGACTCCCTTCCGTACTTAAGTGTTACGACGACGCCGCTTACGCACCCGGCGCGCCACTACCCGCGCCAGGTAAATCCCCACCGCGCCTAATTCCCAGATGAGGGCTTTTGGGGTGGTGGCCGGTGCGAGGCTGGCCCCGCGCATGACGGGAGTGAATCCGAATTTCACCGCGAAGTACCGGGCCCGCGGTACGTGCTGCCAGGAGGTCACGATAACCGCGGCGATGGTGCCATCCGGGAGCAGGCCGGGAACCGGGTCCCGCCCGCGGAGCAGCGCGGCGCAATCTCCCATATTTTCTTCTGTGGTGCGCGAGTGACTTTCCGCGATAAGAGCACTGCGCGGAACCCCGCGGGCGGCGAGCCAGGCGGCCATAACTTGGGCTTCACTGGGCACGCCGGGTGAGGCCCGCCCGCCCGAGCAGATGAGGGCGGGGCGTGCTCCGCGCGAGCGCGCGTAGCGGTATTCGGCCAGGGCCCGCGCGAGGCGGCGTTTCAAACTCCCGCTGGGCAGGTAACCCAGGCGGGTGTGCACGATCCGGCCGCCCAGCACAATAATGACCGGGACGGCCGGATCGATGCCGGGCATGGCCTAGTCCTGATCCCGGTAAGCGCCCTGCCACACGGTGGCGAAGGGGGTATTGGCTTCCACGCGGGCCTTGATGCCGGCGGTCACCATATCCTTAGCGCGCTGCACGGCTTCGTGGATCTCCACGCCCTTGGCCAGTTCCGCGGTGATGGCGGCCGCCAGGGTGCAGCCGGCCCCCGAGACGCGTTCTTCACCGATCTTCGGGGCGCGGTAAACAGTGGCCTTTTCGCCATCCCAGAGCACATCCACGGCATCCGGGCCGGGGAAATCAATCCCGCCCTTGACCACCACGTTCTTCGGGCCGAGCTCACCGATGCGCTTGGCGGCTTCGATGAGGTCCTCTTCAGTTTCCAGGGCATCTAACCCAGAGAGAGTGCGAGCCTCAAAATTATTCGGGGTGGTGACGGTGGCGAAGGGAAGGATCTTGGTGCGCAGCGCATTATCGGTATCCAGTGCCTGGCCGGGTTCCTGACCCTTGCAGATAAGAACCGGATCAACCACCACATTGTCCCATTCCTGGGAAGCGAGCCCGGCGCGCACCGCCTCAATAGTATCCGGGTGGCCGAGCATGCCAACCTTCGCGGTGCGAATATTCTGGGAGCGCAGCGCGGCTTCCATCTGGGCGCTAATCACTTCCGGAGGGACGGGCACGAAGCGATGGTTCCAGTTATTCTTCGGGTCGAAGGACACGATACACGTGAGCGTGCCCATGCCGTACACCCCGAGCTGCTGGAAGGTTTTCAAATCAACTTGGAATCCAGCACCGCCGGTAGCTTCAGACCCGGCGATGGTGTATGCAAAATACATTCCGCTCCTTTTCCTTACGGGTTCCTGGCACGGTGACGTTCACCTGATATTGCGCCCCGATCCACCGGGGCGTGACCTGCCTTTCACCACCTATATGCTAGCGAAGGGCTACGACATATTTTTTGGACGTTTTATGCGCTGGACACCAAAGCCCCAGCATTAGCCCAGTTCAGTGCGTACGTCCAGGCCCCCGCACGGTTCAGAGCCGCACGGTACAGACCATCCCGGTACAGTCCAGCTCAGCCGCTATTCTCCGTTGCGCCGGAAGGTATCGGGGTGGCGGCCGGTGCGCCCGGCTTCGAAACGATCCATATTGTCGATCTCCTCGGCTTCTTCTTTGAGAAGAGTGAAATCGAGGCAGGCCAGGTTTTCAGCCAGGTGCGCGGTGGAGGACGCACCGGGGAAGACGATCCTCCCGCGCGAGAGGTGCCAGAGCAATACCAGTTGGGCAACGGTGCATCCCTTAGCGGCCGCCAGCTCGGCAAGCACGGCGTCGTCGTTCACAGTGCCGCGCGCCAGCGGCGCCCACGCTTCCACGCGAATCCCAGCGTCGGTGCAGTACTGCGTGACCTCGGCGTTCTGGAAATAGGGGTGCGCTTCGATTTGATTGACGGCGGGCTGGATCTGCGCGGCGAAACGCAGCGCCTCGAGGTGGTGGCGCTCGAAATTGGACACGCCAATCGCCAGGGCGCGCCCGTCGGCCACGAATTCCTCCATGACCTGGTACGCCTCCACGTAATCACCGCTGAGCATGGGCCAGTGAATGAGGAAAAGATCAACGTAATCGGTGCCCAGGTCCGCGAGTGAGCGCGCGAAGGTTTCTCGCACGGCGCGCGGGGCGTGGTTGGGATTATCGAGTTTCGTGACGAGGAAAATTTCCTCGCGATCCACGCCGGATTCCGCGATTGCCTGGCCCACCGCGGCTTCGTTGCCGTACATTTGCGCGGTGTCGATATGCCGGTAGCCCATGGCGAGCGCCTCGCGCACGGCCCGGCGCGCGGTGGCCTCGTCCATGCGGTAGGTGCCGATGCCCAGTTGCGGAATCCAGTGGCCGGAATTGAGGGGAAGAAGCGGGATTGTTGCCATGGCTCTATTCTTGCAGAAGGTACGACGGCGCAGCTGTGGCACGTGCGCGTGTGGCCATGCAGGTGGCTCTACAGAAGTTCCCAGGTAGCGTGTGGATCGCGCGGGGATTTGCCATTCCAGCGGAGCACGCCGGCGTCGCGCAGCAGGTTGAGGTGGCGGAGCACGGTGGGGCGGGCAAGGTCCACAAGCTCGGTGATCTGCCCGGTTCCCAACGGTTGCTGAGCCAGGCGCAGGGCGTCGAGGATTGCGCGGCCGCTCGGCCCGATCTGCCGCATGATTTCTTCTGGAATCGCGTTGCTGGCCAGCAGGGTGAGGTGCACGGCCTCGGATAATTGCACGTACAGCGGTTCGGCTAGCCCGGCCCGGCGGGTTTCTTCGAAAATACGCCGGATGCCTTCGCCCAGCTCCTGGGTTATACCCATATCGAAAAAAACTCGGGCAATACGCGGATTGCGGGCCTTGCGGCCAATTTTTTCCGGATGGGAAATATCAACCAGACCGGGAAAACGCCCGGGGCTAGTGAACTCTATCCGGTTCGGAAAAATCTCCACCCGAATATGGTCGCCCGCGATGCCATAGGAGCGGTGGACCACGGCATTGACCAGGCCTTCCAGCCATGCCTCACGCGGAATAATCGGCACGTCGGCAAATGTGCCCGCGTCCGTGAGCCGGCGGTGCCCCGGCAGGAATTCTTCAATAATGCGGCTGGCTTCCGCAATTTGCTGCGGGAGGGAACCGCCGATCCGAATATCCTTCCCGGCTTCTACGTTCTGAAAACGCCCGGCGCCGCGTTCGTTATCGGAATATTTGACCACCCGCACGTAGGCGTTCGGAAAAACTTGCTGCGGATTTTTTGCGAAAAGAAGGTAGCCGGCTACCCGAAGCTGACCATCTCGATCAATAAGGTCGCGGGCGCGTAGCGCATTGATCCCCGAAGAGGAACCGAGGAGTTCGCGGTATTCCTCAAGCTGTTCCGCGTCTAGATCGTCTAGTTGTCCGTCGGGTGCCGGAGCGCCGTCAAAACCAATAAATCCGCGGTCCCACTCAAGTTCTTGGCGTTGCCGGAAAGTAAGTTTCCGTGTTTCATCCCCGATACGTTGGAAACAATCTCCTTTTTTGGTTTCGTGGACATCACTGCTGGGAGCAACGCTCATGAGCATGATTCGCCCGCCATCGGTAGGAATTTCATCGACAAGTACCCGCACCCGCGGATTAGTAAAGTCAATGGCTGCCTGGCGGATCGCATTAGCGGCTTTATCGGAAACCGGCGCCGGGGAGCCATTGTGGAGGCCGACGGCGATAACGCCACCCTCCGCATTCGCCATGCCGACAATAGTCTCCGCGAGGTCCTTGGGTTGGATGGATCCGCTTTTCCGCTCGTACCATTGGTCTTCTGACAAACGAAGGAGCTCTTCCACGAGTTCGTGAACGGGAAGAGTGAGAAAGCTTTCCATACTCCGCTGCAGCATGCATCTACTCTAACATTGTTAGAGTAGCTTTAGAGTAGCTTCGGGGTACCCCGAGAAAACGTTGCTATGGCGCGGATTTCTACTCTCACGCCGGATGTTAGAGTACTTTAGAGTAGATGTGAGAGTAGCGCGAATAGTTACTGAGAAGCCGCCCGGCGCCCGGGGGGCTTACTCACAGCTCAGAGCGAATCGATGGCATTTTTGGCGGTCACCAAATCCGCGCCGGCGCGCTCGCTACCCCGCAGAAATGAGAGCTACCGTACAGCCGGCGAGAACGGGCCCTCGCTCGGGTAATCTTCACGGTATGAGCGCGGTTACCTATCGTTTTCAGGGTTATACATTCATCGAGCACCGCATCCAGGTGCCCCTTGATTACTTTGGTGCGTTCACTCAGCTGGCCCCGGACGATACTATCGCCCACGTTCCCGCTACCATCACGGTGTTCGCGCGGGAAATTGTGCGGGCCGGCCGTGAGGATGCGCCGCGTCTGGTGTATCTGGAAGGCGGGCCGGGCCACGCGGCACCGCGCCCGGCGGGGCTGAGCGGCTGGCAGGATCTGCTGCTCAACCACTATCGCCTCGTCCTGCTCGACGAACGCGGCACCGGCAATTCGTATCCGCTCGATTCCCTCACCATTACCGCGGCCGGCAGCCCCGCCGCCCAGGCCGCGCTGCTCTCCTGTTTCCGCCAGGATTCTATTGTGAACGACGCCGAACACCTGCGCCGCCACCTCCAAGGCGATGAACCGTGGAGCGTGCTGGGGCAAAGTTTCGGGGGTTTCGCCGCGGTATCCTATCTTTCCCACGCGCCCGCGGGGCTGCGCGAAGTCATGATCACCGGCGGGCTACCCAGTCTGGACAGCGGCCCGCAAGCCGTATACCGGCAGACTTTCCCGCGCCTGGCCGCCCGGCACCGCGCCTATTTCGAGCGCTACCCGAATGATGAGGATACCGCCTGGTATATCGCCACCCACCTGGCGGATGTGGAAGAAATCCTGCCCACCGGGGAGCGCCTCACGCCGGCGCGGTTCCGCCAGCTCGGCCAGCGCCTCGGCTTCACCTACGGCTTCGAGCAGCTCCACTACCTGCTCGAAGACCCGGTCTGGTCCTTCCGCGGGCAACGCCGGCTGCGCCCCGCTTTCCTCCAGCGGGTGGGCGAAGCGGCCTCCGCCGCGCGCGCCCCGCTCTATTTCGCGCTCCAGGAAGCCATTTATGCGCAATCGGGCACCGGCCCGCTGGCCTGGGCCGCGCACCGGGTCCGCGGGGAATTCCCCGAATTTGCTATCCCCGCGCTTGCGATGGGTGGGGTGGGTGAAACTGACCTACGCAAGGAAGGGCTGGGCTTCCGCTTCTCCGGGGAAAGCGTTTTCCCCTGGCAATTCGAGCAGGACCCGGCGCTGCTCCCGCTGCGCGGGGCCGCTAATGAGCTGGCCTTCCGCACCTCCTGGCACGATCTGTATCGTCCGGATGTGCTGGGCGGCAACCAGGTTCCCGTGGCCGCGTGGATTTTCCGCGAGGATATGTACGTGCCGGCCGATCTTTCCCTGGAAACCGCCGGGCGCATCCGTGGCCTGACCGCGCTGGTCAGCGACGATTACCAGCACGATGCATTGGGCCGCGATCCGCACACCGTGATTAATGCGCTGCTTGAGGCGGTGCATCGGGAGCGGTAGGCGGTAGCGCTGGTGGTGCGGGGCGCGCCCGCACGGGCGGTCGCTCACGCCGCGCCACCGCGCTAGCCGCGGCCGCTACTCGGTAATCCCCACCCCGCCGGTTTCCCGATTCATGCGAATCGCAAAAGCGCGCGCTTCGTCCAGGTCGATGCCGTCGAGGAGGTGGGCACGGGCGGCGGCGTCGTCCTCAGCGCGCAAACGCGGCACCGAGCGCTTGACGCCATTCTTCCCCACAAAATCGCGGTAAAACTCGCGCAGAATATCCATATCTGCCTCGACGTCTCCGGAAAGATACAGGTGCTTCCACCACCCGTAAGTTTTGGTGCGCGAATCGATAAAGCCGAGGGTGATGGGCAGGCGTCCGGCCAGGCCCATGCGGTAAAACCCGGATTTCCAGTACTGAACGTCCTTTCGGGTGCCTTCCGGGGCGAGCGCCACGCAGAATTCCTCGCTGCGTTCGGCCTGCTCCAGCAGCGACCCCACGATTCCGCTGGGGTGGTTGCGATCCACCGAAATTCCGCCGACGGCGCGCACAATCGCCCCTAGCACCGGGGCCTGCACCAGCGATTTTTTGACCAGGAATTTTATGGAGCGCCCGTAGCTCCAAAAGGCGACAATATCGTAAATACCATCCCAATTAGAGGAATGCGGGGCGCCGATAAGGATCGTTTTTGGCGCGATGGGTTCGTGTACAAAGGTCCAACGGGAGCAGGCGCGGAAAATGCGCGCGGCGGCGCTACGGAATGCCATGGGGGTCCTTTCGCGGAGGGTGGCGTCTGGCCGGTATTGTACCCGCTTCTTGCGCGGGGCTTTTAAGTACGACGGCGCAGCGCCGGCTCGCGCGCTATCTGGCAGCGCGGGCGCGGTGGCCACGCGCCGTGCCCTAGATAAAGAAGCGGAATTCGGGGGAGCCGGGTTCGACCTTGTGGATATCAATCCCGGAGCGGTCCATGCGATCTAGCAGGTCAGCCAGGTTTTCCGGATGTTGAATATCGATGCCCACCAGCGCCGGGCCGGTCTCGCGATTGGTTTTCTTCGTGTATTCGAAGTACACGATATCTTCGTCGGCCACGAGCACGCGGTCGAGGAATTCCTTGAGCGCCCCGGGTTTCTGGGCGAAGGTCACCAGGAAGTAGTGGCGCAGTCCCTCGTAGACCATGGACCGTTCCAGAATGTCGGCGTAGCGGGAGACGTCATTATTCCCACCCGAAATCACCGCGATGAGCGGGCGCGGCGTGGTGGCGGGAGTAGCGCTGCTGCCGGAGAGGGCGGCGTCGTCGTTCCCGTTCACGGCGCCGGCACCCGCGCCGCCGGTGCTCGCTCCCACGCGGGTTTCGACCAGGGTGTTCAGGCGCCCCACCGCGGCCGGGGCGAGCGCGCCGGACGGTTCGGCGATAATCCCGTCCACCTGGTAAAGCTCAAGCATTTCGGTACACAGCGCGCCTTCGGGCACGGTGATAAAGCCATCCACCAGGTCGCGCGCCGCGGCGTAGGTGAGGTCCCCCACGCGCGCCACCGCGGTGCCGTCCGCGAAATTATCGACGGAATCGAGCGTGACCGGCCCGCCCGCGGCCAGCGCGGCCTGCATAGACGCAGCGCCGGTGGGCTCCACCCCGATCACGCGGGTGTGCGGATGTGTATTTTTCACCCAGATCGCGGTGCCGGCCAGCAGTCCGCCGCCGCCCACCGGCACCAGCACCGCCTCGGGCTCCAGCCCGCTTTGCTCCACGCACTGCTCGAAAGCTTCGGCAATCACGGTGCCCTGCCCGGCGATAATCGGGGCGGCATCGAAGGGATGCACGAAGGTCGCACCGTGCTCAGAGGCGTACGCCAGGGCGGCGCCGGCTGCGGCGTCGAACGTAGGTCCGCCAATAATCTGTTCCACCCACGCACCCCCGATATCGCGGATTCGTTCGCGTTTTTGGCGCGGCGTGGTTGCGGGCAGGAAAATCTTGCCGTGAATCCGCAGGTGATTGCAGGCGTACGCCACTCCCTGCGCGTGATTGCCGGCCGATGCGCACACCACCCCGGCGGCGCGTTCCTTCTCCCCGAGCGCGTGAATCGCGTTGTATGCCCCGCGGACTTTATAGCTGCGCCCGACCTGCGTATCCTCGCGTTTGAGGTAAACGGGCCGGCCGAGGGCGGCGCTGAGGCGCTCGGATAGCTGCAGCGGGGTGCGGCGCACCGTGCCCGCGAGGGTGCGGGCGGCTGCGGCGATGAGCTCGGGTGAAGGTAATTCAGTCATCCTCCTATTGTGCCGGGATGCGGGCGCGATGGCGTGGCTGTTTCACCACGTGGGTGCGCGCGTCTACGATGGAAGCATGATGGAACCCGGCCACGGCCCTGGCGTCGACGCGGACGCCGATTTCGAATTCGAACGCAAATTCCTGGTGCGCGAACTGCCCGACGATGTCGCCGAGCACGCCTCCACCCAGGTCATCATTCAGGCTTACACCTTCGCGCAGGACGGTTACGCGGTGCGGGTACGGGTACGTTTCCCCGATGCTTTCGTACCTTTTGATGAGTTCGACGACGCCGCCGACTTCCGCGGTGGTTACGAACGGCGTGCGCTCGCGCGGATGCTGGGGGCGGGATGCCCGGCGAGCGCCTCGGTGGCGGTGAAATCGCCGGTGGTGAGTGCGGAACGCTACGAGAAGGAAATGGAAATTGATACCGATGTGGCCGTGCAGATTCTGCGGCGCTCGGTGGATCTGGTTCTCAAGAATCGTTTCTCCCTGTGGATTGATGAGGACGGCTGGGAATTCGATGCTTTTGGCGGGCAAAACGCGGGGTTGATTATTGCGGAAGTGGAGCGGCGCGCTCCGGTGGTGGACCTGAAAATTCCGGATTTTTGCGCCACCGAAGTTTCCGACGATCTGCGGTTCACCAATGACCATCTTTCCAAGGACCCGTGGATGCAATGGGGTGCGGCCTATATGGAGGAGCTGGATGCGCGCGGGTCGCATTTCCTGGATTTGCGCGCGCCTCAGCAGCGCGAACCCGAGGGCGAAGGGGCGTGAGGGTCGGGTGCGAGCCAGCGGGTGCGAGCCGGCGGGTGCGGGAATTGAGTTTCAGCGGGCGCCTCCCTAATAGGAGAACGGCACTTTAGTCGAAACGGAACCCGAAGAGCCCGCCCGTTTCTCCAGCGTCCGTCAGGATCGGGTCAATGGCGTAGTTGCGGCGCTCAAATCCCTCATTTTCGGCAGCGGTGAGCCGGTCGGAATTGAGCGTCACGATATATTGGAATCCAATTTTATCCGCTAGCCGAGCTCCGATATTGAGGCAGGAAGCAACCTGGCGGTCATCCATGGAATCAAATAGCTGACTATCATGCACCAAGATTCGCGGGGCGCGCCCGAGCGGGATCGCCGTGACCACGCAGACCATATCAAGCAGGAAAGTTTTGACCCCTTGGATTCCCGCTGAGGCATCACCGTCAATCTTCGGGGTAACTTTCAGGGTGCCTTTGTTTGTTACCTCAATGAGGAGGGATACCTTTCGGTCAGTGTAGATTTCTTCGCCGAGGTTCTGGAAAAGAACTAAGGCTGCTTCGAGGCGAGGCCCGAGATCCTCGATTTCGGTTCTTAGGCCGGCTTCCGCCTCGGCTTCCATAGAACGTATATGGAGCTTCGTTTTGGTTACGGACTGCACGAACTCCAGTTTTTGTTCCAAATTAGAGACAAGGCTATCCACCTCGGTGAGTTCGTGCTGGGCATGCCGGAATGTTTCTAGTGCCATGGAATCCTGCAAGAGTTTCATGACACGTGCACGTTCCTGGTCGAGATTTTGGCGCTCAGAGTTTATTTCTTCGAGACGCCGATTCACGCTCTGCAACTCTGACTTAAGATACAACTTCCTGTTGCGTATCACGGAAGCGTGGAAAGCAACGACATCACTGAAACGGCGGGTTGTGGCATCCGGGAGGGTGATACCGATTTCGGCATACATCTTCTCGAGCTGTTTCAGCCTTACAGCTTCGGCAACAGGAGGATGTTCTTCCGCTATCGTGAGTTCAATATCCCGCTTTCGATGCTCAAGGGAGAGCCCTTCGTCGTTGAGATCCCTGATTGCATGCGAAAGCCGGTTGGCTTCTTGCTGGTGGTCAGCGTACTGTTCATTTACCCGGAAGACTGAGAGATGAGATTCCAGCCGATAGCGCTTTTCGCGCGCCTGCGCCAGATCAGCACGGAGCTCTGATTCGCTGAGATTTATATTTCCGAAGGCCCCGTCGGACATAGCCGTTTGAAGGGCACGCCGATTCTTTTCCAAAGCCACTATGGCACTGGCTTTGCCGAGTAGTTCGGGGGAAAAGCCCAGAAAGAAGCCGATACGAATTCCGGATTCCCAATCAGATTCCACGCGGTATGTTTTGAGGGGGTCGGCGAAGTAATCCCGAGCTAACTGCCCGAATAGCTGGCCCACCGTTGGATATTTGGTATCCGTAGGAAGGCTGCATAGCTTCGCGAGCTCACGCCTCCACTCGGCAACAGCGGTGGAGGATCCGTCAATGAAGACTTTTGTTTGCGGTGATACCGGCCTTTCAATACGGGTTGTTTTTGTGGCGCGATCCAATCCGAGATTCGCCCAGAAGGAGTGCTGGGATAGCTGCGGAATCTTGAGACTCTGATCCAGACTGCCCCCGAGGAGATAGCGCAGTATTCGGATAAAGCTTGTTTTCCCCGCGCCGTTTCGGCTATCGCCCGAGGTGGATTCAGCTGTTTTATCCGCGAGAACAATATTCAAGCCACCATGAAAGTTCAGTTGCTTGAAGCGTTCGTCTGAAGAGCCCAGGTTATGCAGGAACACGGTGTATCACCAACTTTCCCGATTCGTTCCAGGAGAGCGCGTTGATGGCAAAAAGCATGGACAACGCAAGGGAAAACCAATCGAAAGTAATTGTAGTGGTTGTTTGGGATTCACCCGAAGGCTTGGAGATTCTCTCCCAAAGTCCCGAAACAGTTGCCGGTGAATCTAAGAGCTCGATGATACGTGCTCCGATGGTGAGTAAAGCTCGGTCAGGGGTTATTCCTTTAGTGGGAAGCAGCATCGCTCATGTCACCTCCGTTATATGTGCTCGGTGGTTCTTCGAAGATATCGCACGAGTCAAAGAAGTACGCGGTGACGGCGTAGACGGCGTTGGCTCGTTTTGTGGAGATATCAAAATCCTGGCCACCGAGTGCACCGTAGATACGTCGGATGATTTCGCGTACATCATCGGTGGTTTGTCGGGCATCTTCGTAAATTAAGCGGAAACGCCTGGCTTTCTCATCGCGGAGCTCCGGTTCTGCTTGTTCAGAAAACCATCGTTCAATGCGGTGAGAAAGTAGCCGCCCTTCATAGAACTCGGCCCGGGTGATCTCAGGCAGATTGTTGTAATCCATTTTGGTTGCGGGAACCGGACGGAGGGTCTCAACACGATCCGGAGTGTTGATATCTACTCCTTCCAGAGAGTTGATCAGTTCTACCATATCGGCGAGCTCAACATTTTGAGCGTGCGGAACTCCTGGAATTACTTCATCTAAGTGTGCTGGAGTCAATAAGTCGACAGCCTTCCACCAAAGGTCATCAGTGTTCCACACCTCTATGTTTATGGGACGGTGAGGATGGTGAGCGTATTGGCGCTGCAGATTCACGAGCGATTTAGTTGCTAAGGGTCCAAACTTGGCGTTTGTGACGAAACGCCACGTTGTGAAATCACCCCAGGTTTTAAAAGCTCTGGCGAAATCTGATTCAAGTTTGACTTGAGTCTTGTGATCTATGTTGGTTGTGGCGCGCTGCCCGTAGCAGGCATACAGGATTGACCCGTTATCGGCGATTCCGTCACAGCCGCCGTCGCCATGACTTCCCATCGGATCGGGGTTGATGAATACCTCATGGAGGCGGCTCAGAATAGCGGTTACGTAATTCTCGAAAGCTTCGCCGGAAGCGCGGCACTTATAGTCATGCTTGGCTCGATACCAATCTTTCCATGCGGCGTCGATCGTGGAACCATCCCTCCCCTCCTGAACGATATGCGGTGTGCCAAACGGCAATGTTGTGTGGCGATCTGCCGTTCTGACCCCCAATTCTACGGGGTATCCGGGCGTAGGGCTACAGCTGAATTTCGTTGAATTCGAGTTGAATGTGAGTAATGGCACGGCTGGGGGTGTCTCAAAAACCGCAAGTATTGTTGCGCATGCGTTTAGACTTATACAAGTACTCACCCGTTGTTACATTAACGGACCTGTGTCGCCATATTGGCGTGCACACCACGGCATGTGTATCACTCAACCTGAGGTGAGCGGGTTGCTTGATCCGGCCGTTGAGGGGCGGCGTGTAAACGCCGCCCCTCTTTAGTTTCCGCGAGGTGATAGGGCTCTTGGTGATGTTAAGTTCCGTTGCTGTCGCGACAATAATCCGCACTGTTCTCACGTGATATTTTTCCGCAGGCGAGCGCCCCGGCTCGTGGTTGTCACCGCGAGCTTATAGCGATCAGCACGCGCGATAATGACCGAAAGCTCGAATACTCGGCCCTGCGAATCGATGGAATGGCGGAGAATTCTCAAAGCCGGGGAACCAGCGGGTACCTGGAGTTGCTTGGCTTGGACGGCGTTCAGCGTCGTCGCCTCATACACCTCGTCCGCACGTTCCGGAAGCGTTCCAGAGTGGCGCGCAATTGCGGAATAAAGCGAATGCTCGAGCTCCTCTTCACTCAATTCCGGGCAGAGCTCCACCGGAATATAGGCGGTGGTGAGGAGCAGCGGCATATCATCGGCCAGGCGCACGCGTTCGATTTGCCAAACCGCGTTGCTCTCCCGCAATTCGAGCAGCTCGCTGACCCAGTCGGGTGCTTCCACTTGCTGGAAACTCACCACGTGAGACGACGGCGCCTTACCGAAACCAGCCATCTCAGCGGAAAAATTGAGGGCGGTATCTAAACCGGGCCTATCGTTGCCCTTGGATACGAACGTCCCCTTACCGCGTTTGCGGATCACGCGCCCCGATTTCACTAAACCTTCGAAGCATTTACGTACCGTGGCTCGGGAAAGGCCAAAGGATTCACACAGGGATTGCTCGGTCGGCAACGCGGTTCCCTCGGTGAGAAACCCGGTGGCGATCAGCTGCACGATCCGTTCCTGTAATTGCCGGTACAGCGGGTGATCAGACTCGGTATTCAGCGGCTGGCTGGCGATGGCAGTGAGGGTATCCAACGGTCTCCTAGCTTTGTACGGTACAAAGCTAACATTACCGCGAATTTCGTAGACAGGCGATGCTTTCGGGGCTATTTTAAAACATAAAAGTACGGTACGTATAGAACAATGCAGTTCAATACCTGTTACTACTGAAAGGAAAATAATGATTCCCGCACGCAAAGCCGCAGATATGACCCAGGCTGAATTGGCACGCTACATCGATCAGTCCGTGCTCAAACCCGAATTCACCGATGATGATATTCGCAAATACACCCAGGAAGGCATCGATTTCGGGTGCAAGACGATCTGCATCAACCCGGCATCCCTTCCGATTGTGGCTCCCATGGTCGAGGGAACCGATACTGGTCTGTGCGTGGTGGCAGACTTCCCCTTCGGGCTCGCCACAACCGAGGCAAAGGAAATGCTCACCGAGCACTACTGCTCGAAGTGGGATATCGAGGATCTGGATATCGTTGCCAACTACGGATGGCTGCGCACCGGCCGTATCGATGACGTTGTCAAGGATCTTGAACCTGTCGTCGCCGCAGCCCATAAGTGGAATACCAAGGTCAAGGTCATTATCGAAACGGACTCTCTGAACTTGGACCAGGTTGCTGAGGGAACGAAGGCAGCAATCCGCGCCGGCGCAGACTTCATCAAGACCTCCACCGGGTTCTTCACCGGGGCTGAAAACAAGGGCGCGACGGTTGAAGTCGTGAAAACCATGATCGAGGCCGCTGAGGGCAAGATCGCCGTCAAGGGAGCCGGATGCATTCGCACTCGCGAGCATTTCCTTGAGCTTATTGATCTGGGCATTGACCGTATGGGCGTTGGTTATCGCTCCACGCCGGTTGTTCTTGGTATTAACCCGCCGGCGGGTAAATAGATATGACAGCTCGACAAGGGAAGAAAAGTGACTCATGTAAGTACCACTCGTTTCCCTGAAGATTTCCTATGGGGAGGGGCCACGTCCGCCAGCCAGTGCGAAGGCGCCTGGAATGAGGACGGGCGTGGCCCCTCGATCGGGGATCATCTGAGTGTAGGAAGTAGAACAACGAAGCGGGAGTTTTCCCTCTTGCTTGATCCGCACAAGCATTATCCGAGCCATGTTGCGGCGGATCACTACCACCACTGGCGTGAAGATATTGCTCTCCTGGCTGAGATGGGATTTAACGTTTACCGTTTCTCCATCAGCTGGACGCGTATCTTCCCCCGGGGTGACGAAGAAACTCCCAATCAGGCAGGTTTAGATTTCTACCGCGCGCTAATTGACGAATGTATTGCGCGCGGAATGACCCCGATGGTCACGATCACGCAGTACGAACCGCCGCTGTATTTGGCGCAAAAATACGGAGGCTGGTCGAACCGGAAAACCATCGATTTTTATCTGAAGTTCTGCGAAACAATCATGCGTGAGTTTCGCGGGAAAGTACGGTACTGGATTCCATTCGTCGAGGTGAATCTGACCCTCACCGCTTTTGGTGAGGCCACTTCGGCCGGAATCCTGCCGCCGGAAGGGCCGTTCCCGCGGGAAACGAATTCTCCCGAGCGCCTCCAGGCTCGATACCAGGCTATGCACCATATTTTCATCGCCAACGCGAAAGTGGTGCAGCTTGCGCGGCAGATCGACCCGGACAACCACGTGGGATGCATGCTTGCCGGCCCGGCGAGCTATCCCCTGACCTGCTCACCGGAAGATAATCTCGCGAATCTCCAGTCTCTCCAGCGCGAGTGCTGGTTCTGCTCGGACGTGGCCGTGCGCGGGGAGTACCCCGGTTATATGAAACGCCATATGGCCGAGGAGGGTATTTCCATCACTATGGAGCCCGAGGACGCCGAGCTGCTGCGCGCGGGAACTGTTGATTTTATTGGTTTCTCTTATTACTCCTCGAGCTGTATCAGCGCCGAAGGGCATGGCGGGGTTGAGGGTAATAATCTTACTGGCGTTCCCAACCCGTATCTCAAGAAAAGCGAGTGGGGCTGGCTGGTGGATCCGATTGGGATCCGCATTGCCTGCAACCTGGTCTGGGATCGCTACCAACTTCCGATGTACATCGTTGAAAATGGGCTCGGCGCCGTCGACGTTGTGACAGAAGACGGGCGCATCGAAGACGATTACCGCATCGAATACCTGCGCGCACATATCGAGCAACTCAAAGAAGCGCTTGCCGATGGTGTGGACCTGCGCGGGTATATGACGTGGGGGTGCATTGATCTTATTGCTGAATCAACGGGGCAGATGAGTAAACGGTACGGCTTTGTTCACGTGGATTTCGACGACGCAGGCCACGGGAGCGGGAAACGGACTCGGAAGAAGAGCTTTTTCTGGTACCGCGATGTGATCCACAGCCGCGGAGAAAATTTATAACACAAGAAAGGTGAGATGATGAGCAACGAAGCGATCATTGATCTGGCAAAGAAATTAGAGGCAAAGACGCCTCATGCCAATATTCCAGTTGGATACGACGGTTTCATTGACCGTATTACCCATGTTGTTGATAAACGGCTCGGGCCGGATGAGTACCAGCGCGTGGAAACGCTGACTGCATACGGGCAAAAATTTATTGATGCCGCCGGACTGAGCATGAATATTGAGATGGTGCCTGTTACCACCAAGCTCGGGGGAGTGGCAACGATTCTGGCGAATTCGCTTGCCACCCTGGGTAATCGGGTGACGTATATGGGCGCGCTGGGTCTGGGCGGAGTTAATCCCGTTTTCCAGGATTTTGCGAATATGGCTGAGGAGGTTATTTCCTTCTCCGATCCCGGGGTTTCTGACGCGCTGGAATTTACCGACGGCAAAGTGATTTCCAGTCAGCTGGAGCCGCTCAAGGTGGTGAGCTGGGAGAATCTTCTTGAGGCGACAACGCTTGAGCACCTGGTGGAGGTCTTTGACCGTGCGGATCTTGTAGCTTTTGCTGATTGGACCTTGCTGATTAACGTCGGCAGTATCTGGGATGGGATTGCTGAGGAAGTTCTTCCCAAGATGACGAACCGCGAGCGGCGGATGATGTTCTTCGATCTTTCTGATCCGACCAAGCGCACAACTGAGGATGTCCTCGGCGTTATGGCAACGATCCGTAAGTACGAGGAGTTCTTCGATACCACGCTCGGCCTCAATAAGAAGGAAGCCTATGAGGTTGCTAGCCGCTACGGGGCAGCGAAGGATGACTTCGCGGATCTTCACGAGCTTGCGCGGTTCCTGCGGGAAAAGGTCGGAATTAGCGAGATTGTTATTCACCCGGTGGATGGCGCGGTCCTTAGCAATGCGCGTGAGGATGTGGCTGTTGATGGGCCGTATTGCGCCGATCCTACGCTCACCACGGGCGGCGGGGATAATTTCAACTCCGGGTTCCTCACCGGGCGCTCCCTTGGCCTGACCAGCGAAGAATCGCTGCTTCTTGGCGTAGCAAATTCGGGCTTCTATGTTCGGGCGGGCCGGAGCCCTGCTTTCGATGAGCTGAGGGAATTCCTGGTGCGGTGGGCACGGGGCGAGATTGATTAATCACGGGCTACCGAAAGGAGGACAGCCATGAGTGAGAAAAAGACTTTCGATAAAATCATTGACGCTGTTGCGGCGATTTTCTTGCCCGTCATTAATCTGCTGACTGCCGCGGGTATTCTCAAAGGTATTTTGGCTATTTGCGTGGCGGCCGGGTGGTTAAGTGATGCCTCGGATACCTACCGGATTCTTGCTGCTATGGGCGACGCCGTTTTCTATTTCTTGCCGGTCTTGCTGGCATTTACGTCGGCTAAGAAGTTCGGAGCTAATCCGTATACGGCTGTGGTGATCGCGGGTGTGCTTCTGTATCCGGATTTGAACCAGACGCTGGAATCCGGCACAACGATGTACTTCCTGGGGATCCCGGTCTTTAGCGCGATTTACCATTCCAGCGTTATCACGATTCTCATGACGGTCGGCTTGCTGGCCTTTGTTGAGAAGGGTCTGGACAGGATTTTCCCGGAAGTGATTCGCGGGTTCCTCACCCCGTTCATTTCGGTGATTCTGGTGGGGCTGGTTACGCTGATGGCTTTCGGGCCTATCGGCACGCTGATTAGTAACGGCCTGGCGGCTGGGTACGAGTTCTTGTACGATCTTTCGCCGGCTGCCGCGGGTTTGGTTCTGGGGGCATGTTTCCAGCTTCTGGTTATTTTTGGTCTGCACTGGGGCATCATGCTGGTGTCGATGAATAATGTTGCTGCGCTGGGGCACGATACGGTGTTGGCTCTGTTCGGTCCGTCTATTTTCGCGCAGGCTGGTGCTGCCTTGGCGGTGTTGCTGCGCTCGAAGAACGGAAAGACTCGCACGGTGTGTGCTTCTTCGGTGATTTCAGCATTGTTCGGAATTACCGAGCCGGCGTTGTTCGGCGTGAATCTTCCGCGGAAGACTCCCATGATTGCCGTGTGTATTGGCGGTGGCGTGGGTGGCGCTATTGCAGGTATTTCGGGTGCGCAGGCCGGGGGCTTCGCGATTCCGTCGCTTGCCACGCTGCCAGTGTTCTTCGGTAACGGCTTCGTTCTGTTCGTTATTTCCTGCTTGGTCGGTTTCCTCGTTGCATTCATCTGCACGCTGTTCCTGCGTTTCGAGGCTGACCTGAAGATCGCGGAGGAAGAGGAGGTGAAGGCAGCTAACTAAGCTATTCCCGCTTTCCTGGACACTCCGGCGCGGATTGTTCGGAAGAGTGGTTGTTGTATCTCCCTTACGTGGCGGGGCTTGTTCGGGTACTACCGGGCAGGCCCCGCCACGGTTGTTCTTTATTGGTGTACCGGTACGAAACTCTCGCTCCCCTTGTCATAGCGGTACCGGGTGTTTTCCCCGTTTTGAATGAGCTCGACGGCGGTGGCGATGGCTTCGCGCGGGACGATAAACCATTCGCTCGGGTCGTAGTTTTTGCCCTCGCTGTCGATTTGCGAGAGGGAGACTTTTACGTCCGCGAAGATCTGGTGGAGCAGGTGCTCGAGCTTCGCGGCATTGACGTCGTAAGTCACGTACGTGTCCACGATTTCGACGGGCGCCATGAGGTAGGTGGGTGATTGTTCCGCGCCGGCGATGCGCTTTTCTACCGGCCCGCGCGAGAATCCAATCTTGTGGAGGTTGCGCAGGCTGGAGATCTGCGGGTCTGTGGAGAGCGAACGTAGCACATAGATCCACCCGGTTGGAGTTTCGTCCGGGCCCACTTCCTCGTCAGCTGTGATAGCGGTATCGCTCCCTTGCTGAAGATCGAGGGCGGCTGATTGCGGTTCGACGATAATCCGCCCGTCTTTTCCGAGCGCGGTAGCTAGGGACTGCCGGTAGAGTGCAGATTCTGTACCGTTTTCAAAGATGACACGAAGCCGTTGCCGGGTCCGGAGCTCGCCTCCGGTGTGGTATTTCTGGTCAGCTCCTTGAGCCGCGACGAAGCCCATCACTCCGCCGAGCACGAAGTAAAGCCCTTCTTGTACAGCACTGATGCCCGGGAAAGAACGTTGTTCGGCTGCGCCGGAACGCAGCTGGGCATGCTTAGCTTTGAAAAGCGGTTCGAACTGCTCGAAATCTTCTGCTTTTTCGCGTTTCGCAACTGATTCCGGTGTGGCGATAGTCCGCGGCGGCGCAGCGGGGAGCCGGGACACATCGGTGATGCCGTATCCGTCGTCCAGGAGGTTGAACTCATCGGAGGCCAGAACATCATCAATGCTCTGCGGGACTTCTTCGCGGGTGAGCAACCCGAATTCAGTGTCGAGGTCCTTGAGTTTTTCGAGCTTTTCGGGATCGGCACGGATTCCCTCCAGGCGCGCGCCGAGCTTGCGTTCTCCGATAGCGCGGGTGTGCGGATCTGGTTCGCGCCCTTCTTTGGCCCGGAAGTCCACGATTTCCAGGAAGGCGCGTTCTAGCCGGTCCTCGCTAGTGAAACGCCGCGGGGCCGGAGGTGCGTCAAGTAGCCCTTCGGTATCGGAGGCGAGGATTTTCGCGAATTCTGCTTCAAAATCGAAATCAGCCATTAGTTCTTATCTCCCTGGGAAGCCTCGGCGCTCGCGGTACGTGCCGGCACCGGCACATCTTCGGCATGCTTGCCGCTGCTCCGCACTGCCGCGGGTTCGCTCTGCTCAGCCGCAGCCGCGTTATTCGCAGCTTCCGTTTCACCGGCGCTATCGTCGGCAGCTTCCACCCCAGCCCCAGCTTCAACGGCCGCTTCAGCCGCCGCTTTCTCAGCATCATGCTTTGCTTTTTCGCGTTGCAGGATGAGCAGGCCTTCGGCGTACAGTTTCTCGGTGGGGTCGTCGCTGCGCACGTCCGGGCGGCGGCCATTGACCTTGACCCAGTCGGTGATTGCGGGCCACATTTCCATTGCCTCTTCCGGCTTCAGGGTGATGCGGGTGGCGGCGATGGCATCTTGGATGATGCGCAGCACCGGGCTGGAGACCTGCTTGGACATAACTTCAAAGGCCTTCTGGAAGGGGTTGATGGATTCGATGAGGTCGATGTTGATCTCATCAATATCCACGAACTTGTTCCCCGCTTCCACGAAACGCCGGTCGCCCACGGTCCGCACTTCGCCAGATTTGATCACGGAGGAGACCACCACATGCTGGCGGATTTGCTCGACTTCTTTCTCGGTGATGTCCGGGTAGGTTTGGCGAATGATGCGCGGGATAAGCACCTTGTTAATGACTTCGGGTTCCGCAGCGCCGGCCGCGGCTCGCGCCACCTGGTCATCTTGCAAAATATTGGCCTTCAGGTCATCGATACCGGTGGCGATAATCTCCTTAGCGCGCTTGGTAGACGGTTCCACCAGGCCCTTGACTTCCAGGGTGCCGGGATCCGGCGTTTCGTCCGTGTTCCGCTTGGCCCGGAAGTTGTAGTTCGGGGCAAGTACCTGCTCCATGAGCAGCGCCGCGGTGATGCCTTTCAGCACGTTATTGACTGAGAGCGTCACTTCGTTTTGGGTGGCATCCGGTTCAGCCAGCAGGTTCGTGAATTGCGCGTGGCTTTTCCCGGGGCTATCACGGGTGACGCGCCCAATGATCTGGATGAGTTCGGTATGCGAGGCGCGGTAACCAACCGTGAGGGCGTGTTCCGCGAAAGGCCAGTCGAAACCTTCTTTCGCCATCCCGAGCGCGATGATGATGTCAGCAGCGTCGCGATTCTTCGCGGCCACATCGGTCAAATACACCAGGGTCTTAGCGCGTGCTTTCTCATCGCTATCGTCCACGAGGTCGGCCACGCGCAGCACGGCACCGGTATCACGCCGCCGCACGAAGATCATGCAGTCATCTCCAGGGAAACGCGGCTCTACCTGCGTAACCTCTTCGGGCGAAAGCACTTCGCCAATAATGTCGAGGATTTTCCCGACTTCTTCATACTTGTCCTTAGTGGATTCCCCGGAGTTCACGGAGGGGATATGCAGAATAGTTTTCTTGTCGAGGTCCAGCACTTCCGCGATGGCGTCGGTGTAACGGCCCTGGTAGAAGTGGTGGCCAATCCCGAGCGTTTTCAGGTACTGGTAGCCGTTGAGCTGGTCGTAATAGTTGAAGGTGACGGGCGTGAATTTCGCTTCGTCTTTCGGATCCAGCACGGGCACGGAGTCCCCGCGGAAATAGGAGCCAGTCATGGCGATGATATGTGCGTCGGACTGCTCCATAATGGCGTGCAGCACGGAGCCGAGCCGGTTGTTGTCCAGGTCAGCGGAGACGTGATGGAATTCGTCAATCGCGATCACGCAGCCGTTGAAATCCTCGGGTTTGGCCTGTTCAAAGGCGAAACGCAGGGTGGCGTGCGTGCAGACGAGCGTGGCATCCGGCCCTTCCAGGAAACGCAGGAAAGCGGCGACTTTCGATTCGTTGCTGCCGGGTGTGCATAGGTTGTTCGCGGGTTTGACGTCCCAGTCCGCAAAGAAGCCGTAGGTGGTGAGGTCGGTGGGTGCGAAGGACGCACCGATGGAGCGTTCGGGTACCGCCACGATCACCTTGCGTCGGCCCTGGTTGAAGAGCTTATCGAGCGCAATAAACATGAGCGCGCGCGATTTCCCGGAAGCGGGCGGCGCCTTGATGAGCAGGTACTGGGAGGCGCGCTGTTCATAGGCACGAGCCTGCATTTCCCGCATCCCGAGCTCATCGGTGGCAACCGATTTCCCGGTTTGCGCATAGGTCACGTCCACAACGTTTTCGGTGGCCACGGCTATTTCCCTTCTGCTTCGATCATCTGTTGATACTTCGCGAACAGCACCGCGAGGCGTTCCTCATCGGATGCGAACGGGGTGCTCTTGTAAAGTCTATCGACCGCTTCGTCAATTTTTTCGTGCGCTTCGCGGAGGTTGCGTGGCATGAGGTCCGGGTCGTAGAGTTCCGCGAGTGTTTTTTCGCAGTGGTATTCGCGTACATCGAGTACGCGCAGCGCGCGTTTCGTGAGTTCTTCTTTCGACGACGCCGATAACTCTGGCACGGGGAAAGTGTTATAGACCAAGGTATTCGAGTAACGGAAATCTGTTTTGAGTTTCCCACCGACTGCGCGTAGCCAAGCCATGTGCATCTTCGAGGTCAGTAAGGCGAATAGCCACGGCTCAGCATCGTAGATAGCGAACGAAGCATCGGAGATGATAGTTTCAGGGTCGAGATAGCCAATTGGTACGTAGGTACGGCGTTCTGATGAATGCCGAGGAACGATAATGGAATTAGTGGGCTTGTACCGGATCATCTGGAAACGCCACGGTTCCGAAGCGTAACTACGTGTTGCTTTATCTGTACTCGCCTCTCGCATTGCCTTAACACGACCAAGACGGCGGCCAATCTCTGGAATCTTAGCAGCATCAGAATAGTCATGTTCGGTAAGCCAGAGGCAGAAACGTTCTTTACCGTTGATAAATTCGTTCGCGCCGATAAAGCGTTTAACCAAGGGAGAGATCTCGGGGTGTTTGGCGAGGAGCTCTTCAGCTTCTTCGGGTGAAAGAATCAAATTCCCACCGTCGGTGGGCTGGCTTCCTTTTTTCATGATGGGAAGTTGGGGATCCAGTGCGCGATTCGTCGGCGAGACGACTGGAACGTTGGAATCTACCAAGTACGAGTTAATAGTTTTTACCTCACGTTGCACGTCGTTGGTAAAAAGCCATTTGGGGTCGGCGCTCCTGTTTCTAAGGCTAATAACAGCAACAGTTACACCAGCATTATGGGATGCATTATTCGACCACGTGAATGAGGTGTAGGCGTAGCCAATTTCGATACCTTCACTGAAAACGTAGGGATAGAGCATCGATACCTGCTCTCCCTGAGTGATTGAGTTCGTTGTCACGAACGAGAGCTTCGCTTTTGTCTCGCGGATGTAATTTGCCCCCTTAATAAACCACAGCGAGACGTAGTCTAATTCCTTTGGGTACTTTGACTCGGTGAAAACAAAGGTAAAGTCTTCCTTTTGCTCGGGCGTAAATTTCTTCGAGCCAACATAGGGTGGGTTTCCGATTAAATAAATTTCGTCGGTGCCGTTATTGGGGCAGACCTCGTTCCAGTCGAGGCGGGTGGCGTTGCCGTGCACGATGTGCCCGGTTTCCTTGAGCGAGATGAGGGGGATATCCAAGCCGAACTTGGCTTTGAACTCCTGGTTCATCTGGTGCTTGGCGATCCAGAGGGACAGGATGGCCATCTCCACGGAGATGTCGTCAATTTCGATGCCGTAGAAGTTCTCGATATTGATCACCGAGGAACCGAAGCCCAGGGTGGCAGCGCCGAGCTTTTCTTCTTCGCCCATGCCGAGCAGGCCCCAGCGGCCCGCCGAGGAAAGAGAATCGATGCGGTCTAGGATTGCGTGCTCGAGCTTCCGCAATTCCTTATATGCGATAACTAAAAAGTTGCCGCTGCCGCTGGCTGGATCAAAAAGCTTGATTTTTGAAATTCTTGTGAGGAGTTTTTTCAGGCGTGGTACCGATTCGCAGGCTTTGTCATATTCGTTCCAGAGTTCATCTAGGAAGAGCGGCTTGATTGTTTTGAGGATATTGGGAACCGAGGTGTAGTGCTGGCCCAGGTTGGCGCGCTGGTCCTTATCTACCACCGCCTGGAACATGGAGCCGAAAATATCCGGGTTGATTTCCGACCAATCCAGGGTGCCGAGCTCCAGGAGCGAATCGCGCGCATGCTTGGTGAATTGGGGGACTGTCAAAGAGGCGGCGTCGTCGTTATTAATGCGGAAAAGGCGACCGTTGACGTACGGGAAGCTCTGCAAGTAGACGGGTTTATCCGCGGGGTTCGGGGTGTCCAGCGCGTGGAAAAGTGCGGTGAGGAATGCGGCGGTGTCGGAGCCGTCGCGCTGGGTGTGTGAGCCGACCGCGCTGGTGAACTGGCCTTTTGCGAAGATGCCGGTGTCCTCCGCGAAGAAGCAGAAGAGGAGGCGGGTGAAGAAGATGTTGAGGCTGTGGGGAGATTTATCCTCGTGGAAGAGGTTGGGGTTGGCGGCGAGGAGTTCGTCGTACACCTTGCTCATGTGTTCGGCGGCGCGGCGATCCGCGTGGGTATCCGAGGAGAAGTGCTGTTTCTCCATATTCGCCCAGGGGAGGAAGAAGGTGAAATCGCTGGCGAGTTTGGCGAGGGGGATGCTGAGGGAATCGCCGGTTTTGGTGTCAATTGCGGCGAGGGATTCGTAATTCGTGGCGATGACGAAGCGGGTATTGAAGCGGAGCGCGGCATCGCTGGTTTTCATTTCCTGCGCGGTGGCTATGAGGTCATTGCTGGTTTCGGCCAGGTAGATCTTGTTTTTCCACACGATATCGCGATCCGGGTTCGCCGCGACGTTGAGCGAGCTGGCGGTGGTGGAACGCAGGCGGGTGACGCTGGATTTGGAGATGCCGTACGCGAGGAGGAGGTCGAAGAAGAAATCGCGGGTGAAGGGCGCACGGGAGGTGAGTTTCTTGACGTTCTCCTCAATACTTTGGAGAGTGATGGCCACGGCCGGCTCCTTTCGCGGACGGGCCCGGGCGCGGCGCGGGTGCTGCGGCTCGGGCGGTACGTTCCTATCTTAGAGGGGGCTTGCGACAGAAAATCGGTCATCTATGTCATGTACGCTGAGACGGAGACTCGCTGTGGGGTCGTGCACAAAGGTATTACATATATGGTTATAATATAACCATGAGTAGTAATAGCTTCGGTCGGGATCCCTTTGACGAGGTTTACAGTCTTGCTCGCGGTGTTTTCGATGAACTTGACGAGATTCTTAGTGATGGCATGGCGGCAGCTTTTGCGAATATGGGGATTCGATTAGCTGGAATATCTCACAAAGAGGAACCGCATGCTTTTGGGCTAATAATTCGGAGTGAGCTTCGCGACTACTTGAAGGACTCTCAGCGGCTCGAAGGATGGCAGATTCGGGGGAAGTCGCAGTGTTTAGGAGAGCTGTTACTCGTGAAGCCTGAATGGGGCGTTGAAGTTCGGATGTTGAAAGAACGCTCAAACGATTCGGCTTTGGTTACCGAAAAATATCTTGGTAACCAACGAGAGAAATGTAACTCCGCAGAGGTTCAGGTTGCGATAGGTTTACCTATCGATGTTGAACCTTTGCCACACGAAAATCCTTATAAATTCATCTTCTACTGGGATTATCTGGAACAAAATGGTCAAATCGAAGGTTGTAAATGTCGCTTGGTCATGATTACAGGTCCTGGAGAAAATCTGATTCCGATACGTACATGGGTATCAATGCCTATTTCTACGGGAATTGCAGTAAGTGAAGAAGAAAAGTGGCAGTACGGCAGTGAAGACAGTAGCTATGACTACTATGGAGACAGTCAAGCGGTAGTGCGTCAAACGGAGAGTTAGGGTGCAGCCAAGGACTGAAGGCAGTCTGAGAGCCGAACGGGTTCAAGCTCTACTGGACATAAATCAGGCGACACAGCAGGAGCTTAGTGACCTGCTGGGCGTGAGCCAACCCTTTATCTCGAAGGTACTCCGGAAAGAAAATGCATTCTCCGAGGAGCTCGCGCTACGGGCAGCACAGAGTCTCCATGTTCCCATATCTTTCTTCACGGTAGATGATTCGAAGTTCGCCACCACAACTGCGACTTTCCGTAAATCCAGTACTGCCACGGTAACCGCTGAGCGCAAGGTCAATCAGCTTGCGCGAGAAGTTAATCGCGCATGGGAAGCCGTATCGCGCAAATCTGGGTACCTCGATTTTCCCAGTACCGATCTGCTGGCCGCGGGCTTGGGTGTGGAACAGGCCGCTGCGCAAACCCGCAAAGTTCTTGGACTCAGTGCTACGGAGCCAATTCAGAATGTCACCCATATCCTCGGGCTTCTCGGGATTGCTGTGGTGTACCCCTTACTGGAGGACGTGGAAGACGCCGGGCACCTCGCGATTTCCTTGCCTAGCAGGGAAAATACTCGCCCTGCGATCAGTGTTGTGCACCGTACAGAAGGTGCGCGCCAGCGCCTCACGCTCGCTCACGAACTGGGGCACCTGCTTTTTGATCAGGATCTTCCCCAGCCGATCCCTTCCACTCGCGCTCCGCAAGAACGCCGTGCTTACGATTTTGCGGGGGCGCTATTGCTTCCGGAATCCGTGGCCCGGGCACGTATTAATGAAACGACGCCGCTACGTAGCTTGCTGGATATCAGGCGAGAATACGGAATCAGTGTGGCAGCCACTGCCGTGCGTGCCCAACGCCTTGGGATCATTACGCAGCACCGTTTCCGGAGTCTGCAGATTCAGCTGGCTAACGCCGGCTGGCGTAAGCGCGAGCCGGTGATTGTCCCTCCGGAAAAGCCTTCTTTGTTCAGGCAAGCGGCGGAGCGAGTATTCGGCAAGAAAGCCCTGGCTTTTAGGATGTCCGAAGCTTTGGGGCTCAAACCGGAATGGATTAACTCCTGGCTGCATCTCGATTCCGCTGCGGATTCTGCCGCCGATACCGCTACTGCGGACAGGTTCGGTGACGGTGGCGAATCGCAGGTTATCCAGCTGCGCCCGAGATAATCGACTCCTGAAAGAAGGTCACTCTTCTTTTGTGTGTATCCGCTACTCGGCGCCCATCTCGCGAATTGCCTGGGCGATGACTTCGGGGTCTTCGTCGTAATCGCCCATGGCGTAGGAATCTTCCATGAGAGCATCGAGAGCTTCACGAGTTTGCTGCCGCTGCTTTTCGCGATAGTTCAGAACATCGGAGAGCCAAAGCCGGCGATGGGTGGTAATTTTCCGGAACGGTATTGCGCCTTCTTCGCACAGCTTCACCACGGTCGGGCGGGTCGTATTCAACAGGTCGGCCGCTTCCTGAGTGGAAATCTCCCTATCTCCATCCGGTTCCTCCTGCACGGCCATCGACATCTGCGCTCGCAGCAGGGGCGGAACTTCTACAGCAATACCGTCAAAAACCAATTCGGCCCTGCGTGACTTAGCGAGAAGTTGGCGGATTCGATCCATTGCCTCCAGCTCCGCCTGGGCATTTTTCTGATCTTCTGAAGTCGTCACATCACACCTCCTTTTCGTTTCTGGTGTAACTGCCCTTGCCCGGGTGGGTGGGCAAGGAAGACTGCATCTGTAAGCAGCGGTTGAAAAGTAGCCCACTCTTCGGCCGTGCCTGGAATCCTATGCTCCCTCTGGTGAAAAGCACCGGAGCACTTCCGCGGAGAAGCGCGGTGTGTGGATTGCTAGCTGTTTGAGGAATTCAACTTGTGTCAATCGTGGGCCGCGCCGCCCAGTACGTTTCACGATATTTCCTATGGCCCCAAGGGTGGTGAGCGGATTTTTCTCCCACAGTTCCAGCAGAAAATCATCCGGGTGTTGCGCAATGAGATTCTTTGGAAGAATCGCGGGCGGAAAGTCTTTGAGATTGAACGTTACGATCACATCTGAATCGCTGCGGAGTGCACCCTCGATTACATGCGTATCGTTTGGATCGGGAACATCGCCATAATCGCCTATTGATCCGGGAGGGAGTTCGATGCTCCCTCCCGGAAAGGCGTGGTGCATTCTTTTAAATAGATGCGATAAATACGCCGAGGTCGTCGAATCGTCGATTCCACGTTCCTTGTTGGAGCGTGAGATAGCTCCGGTTAATTCCTCTTCTATGCGATTTGACCAGGCGACGCGGTACATGCCCAGATATGCAGTCTCGAGAAGGGCCTCCCGCAGTAACGCAGGAAAGAGGACGCATGTATCCAGAAAAGCCGCGCCCATTTAAAGGCCTTTGCGGATTCTACGGATTTCGGCTATCGCTGCCTCGATCTCCTCGGGAGTCTGGTCATAAAGACCCAACTCGTACGTCATATCCGAGATCTCGTCCAGCGCCTTCTTTGCAACCTGCCGCTGCTTTTCGCGATAGTTCAGCACATCCGAGAGCCAGAGCCGGCGATGGGTGGTAATTTTCCGGAACGGTAGTGCGCCTTCTTCGCACAGCTTCACCACGGTTGGGCGAGTCATATTCAACAGATCGGCCGCTTCCTGAGTGGAGATTTCCCTATCTCCATCCGGTTCTTCCTGCACGGCCATCGAAATCTGCGCGCGCAGCAGCGGCGGAATTTCGATAGTGACGCCGTCAAAGGTCAATCCAACCCTGCGCGACTTAGCAAGAAGCCGGCGGATTCGATCCATGATCTCCGGATCAATCTGCGCGATTTTGTCATCATGTGTAATCGTCACGTCACACCTCCTTTTCGTTTCTTTTGTTTCTAGTGTAGCGGGCCTCGCGTGGGGAGGGAAGACCGTATTCTCGTGAAGCCGCACCGGGCCGCGCGCAAAAAGGAAACCCGCATCAGCCCCGGGTAGATCCCCCGCATCGCGCCCACCTTGGCCAAGCCGCTACGATAGGGCACATGGCTCAAGTTCCGGTGTCCGCTATTCATCCTGTTGCCCCTGACCACCTGGGCGCCGTCGCCCTTTTTAGTGCGCCGATTGACGTGCGCGCGGCGCTGGAACGCGTGGAAGTGGACGGCCAGGCCCTCGATGTCCACCTGGATGAGCTCCCCGGCGGGCAGGTCTTCAATTTTCTGGCCAGTGGCGTGACAGTGTTGCTCACGCCCGTCTCCGGGCCGGCCGCGCTGGAGGGCGCCACCCCGCCGCACGCTTTCCACATTATGATGACGTTTTTCTCCGATATGGCGCGCTCCGGGGAGGACATGCCCGACCCGGTGAGCGACGAGTTCGCTGCGCGTCGTCGTACCTCCATGCACACGCTGCACCGGGTGTACACGGCCGTGATCCGTTCGCTTATGGGCGAGGAAGCCGCGGTGGGCGTGGCGCGCCCCGAGCTGGGCATCATCTACCCCGCCGATGTGGTGACCGGGTATCGAATCGACGCCGCAGACCCGTTCCTGCTGTGGATTTACGTGCCGATGCGCGCCGGCGAGGTAGTGTCCGGGCGCACCGTGGGCCTGCCGCTGTTCGGGCACCTCGACCTCGAGGTGAAGGACAGTCACCGCCCGCGCGAAGCCGTGTACGAACTGCTCGCGAACACCGCCGGATATATTATTTCCGACGGCGCAACCCTCATGCCAGGGCAAACTCTGGGCACCGCCGCGGACGAGTCCATCGCCATCGCCCAGGGTCGCGACGGCGACACCCCCACGCTGCGGTTGGTGTACTAATGCCAGCCCAATGGTTGTAGCGGCGGACGTTTCCAAACGGTGGGTAGGCGGAACTCCAGCTTCCACTGGCCGCTATCCGGCCCGGTAGTGGGGCGAACCATCCAATAATCGATGGCTTTGTACCCCAGTTTGAGGCTTTCTTTCATGGTGAATCCCAGTTCCCAGCCAGGGCGGAAAAACGGATCCCGGCTTGTTCTGTGGACGCGCTCGTAATCATCGTCCCACTCGTCTTCTGGTGGAATTCCCGAGAAAGCCAGAACGTCGCCACGTTCGTCGTCGATGTAGACGTGTTGGATGCATCCGTCCTGCTTCTTGCGGGGATTTTTGCCAACGAAGGTAAAGGAGAACGTGGTATCCCAGTCACTCTCCTTCTTGTCGTAGTTGAGAATGTCCTCGGGATTAACGTCCAGGCGCCACCACAAGTCCTTTTCCTCATTGCTGGTATTAGGATCCAGGGACAAGGCGTGCATCATGGCAGAGACAATGACGGACACCTTTGCACCCGTTTCGAAATCGTATTCTTCGCGGGGCGGGAAATCAGCCTCCAGGGTGGTGTCAGCCGTTTCCAAGGTGACAATGTCATTCTCTGTATCAAAGGTGAGACGAATCGTGTCCACGGGTCACCCCTTTCTTAGTAAATCCAGTCCCCGCTCTGGGTGAAGATGAAATCGTCACCGGGGTATTTGCTGAGCTTCACGCAGCCGATAATGAACTCCACCAGCGCCCAAATGCCGATAGTGAGCCAGTTAAAGAGAATCATGCAGATTCCGATACCTACCTGCCCGCGCAGGAAACGGTGGACGCCGAAGCCGCCCAGGAAGAAAGCAAGGAGCACGTAAACGATCTTATTGACCGTGCGGAATTGCGGCTCTTGGTAGTAAGCGGGCGGGGCTGTGGGATACGCCTCCGGAGCGGTGGGGTACGGCTGCCCCGGCCCCTGATACGGCTGCCCCGGAAGTGGATACTGCTGGTTCTGTTGCTGCCCCCGTTGCGGGTACGGTTCAAAAGCGCTCATTGATCCAATCTTTCCTTGTGCCCGGTATGTTGCGAGCTCCTGCCGAAAAGTATAGCCGGCGGGCCGGTGAGCTGGGCTGCTATGAGCTGTGAGGAAACGCCCGGCCCCCTAAAAGCAATAGCTGCAAGGCTGCACAACGGCAACAGCAAATCCGCAAGACTGATCACGAGAAATCCGCAAGACCGATAATGAAAAACCCGCAAGAGTGATATCGATAAGTCCGCAAAAGTGATACCGAAACTCCCGCAATAGTGACAATGCCACGCAAAACAGCTAGTCTCACAGCATGGCTTATATTCGGCGCGCGGTTGATACAACGCTGCAACAAGACCTGGAAATCATGGGTGGCGTGGTGATTGAAGGTGCGCGCGGCTGCGGCAAAACCGAAACGGGCATATTCCACGCCAAATCAGAATTCCGCGTGGACCAGGCATCCAACCAGCGCCTCGCGGAACTCAATCCCCAGGGAGTTCTGGAAGGTGATGTTCCCCGGCTCGTTGATGAGTGGCAGCTCGCCCCGATTCTCTGGAACGAGATCCGTCACGAAATCGACACACGGCGCGCCCCGGGCCAGTTCATTTTATCGGGCTCGGCCACCCCGGCCGATTCGATTACCCGCCACACCGGCGCCGGCCGGCTCTCCCGGGTGCGCATGCGCCCCATGGCCCTCGGCGAAGCATATCCGCGGGAAGATCGCATCACTCTGAACGAGCTACGTACCACCACAAACGTGCGCCATGTCCCTGGTGCCCTCAGCTACCCCGAACTCGCGACCGAAGCGGTTCGAGGCGGCTGGCCCTTCCTTGTCTCCTCGCAGAATCCGGCCTTTATCCGATTCGTCCAGAACTATGTGGACAATATCGCCCACGCGGACCTCGCGCAGGTGGACGCCCGCTTCGACCCGGAACGGGTACGGCGCCTACTACGCTCACTCGCCCGCAATATTGCAAGCGAAACCGCGGCAACCACCCTTTCCCAAGATATTTCCGCGGACGGCGGCGAACTTTCCCCGCAAAGCGTGCGAAGCTACCTCGATGCGCTCACCCGGATTTTCATCGTTGAGGAACTTCCGCCCTGGAGCGGCTCCTTGCGCTCAAAAACCCGACTCCGTAAACAGGCGAAACTGCATTTCTGCGATCCATCCCTGGCGCTCGCGGCCTTGCGAACAAACCCGGAAGAACTCGCGAATGACCCCGACTATTTCGGTCAGATCTTCGAATCGATGGCGGTGCGTGACATCCGCACCTACGCGGAGCAGATCGGCGCCACCTGTTTCGGTTACCGCGATGAGAGCGTCCTGGAAGTAGATATTCTGCTGGAGTTCAGCGATGGACACTGGGCCGGCATCGAAGTGAAACTCGGCGAATCGGATCGCGCCGTGAGCGCGGGAGAGCGCAACCTACTCCGGCTGCGCGATTCCCGTATGGTGAAGGCCCCCGATTTCCTCGCGGTGGTGACCGGTGGCCGCACTGCATTCACGTTGCCAAGTGGTGTTCACGTTCTTCCCCTGAGCACCATGGGTCCTCTAGTGCAGTGATGCTATCTCCCAAAGATCGCAGAAAAATCCCCTCACCACTTCCTTGGTGAGGGGAATGCATTACCCGAGGACCGGGTGCTGAGTGTAGTAGCTTTGCAACGACTCCTTGGAAATGAGGCGGTCTCCAAATTCTATGGGGGAAAGCCCTTCCCGCATATTCTTCCAGGGGTCCTCGCTATGGGTGCGAGCCGAAAGCTGATTGCCGCTGAGCTGAGCGAGGAGGTCTACTACCTCGTTCACGATCTGCGCTTCATCGGCCGTGATTGTGCTATCAAGTTCGCCCTTGCGGATAATGAACTTTCCGCGGTGCTGGTTGAAAAGCGCGGGGCTAACCGGGCCGCCCTTCCACGCCTGGAAATCCTCCGGAAAAGAGGATACCCGCGCGTGGCGAGGCAGTGAGCTTGACTGTAAAAAGCGAGCTTCTGCATTTTCATGGTGGTCATATCCCCGCAGCGCTGCAAAATATATCCGGCCACATGTGTAATAGATGCCATTCGAGTGCCCTCTTTCCTTCTGAATCCTAGTGGAAGTGGTCTTGCGCGGGAATATCCCTGGATGCGCATGCCCATGTGCGCGCATCCCGCTATAATCATGACCGTCCGTGCGGTGGCAGAGCCGGACACCATAACCATATTTTCTCAATACGCATGGAAAGGTCACGATGAGCTCGCAGTCCACCGCGCCGCACGGCGCCAGCACGCATCCTGATTCACACCCCACCACTCCTGCCCCCGCGCTCGCGGACGGCCTGGTCACCCCGAATAACGTCACCCCGGGCACTACCCCGGGCACCACCCCGGGCACCGCCGCCCGCTTCGCCGACGTCGCCCGTTCCCACCTCTTCGTGTACGTGGCGGTTTTCTTCGTCTCCTTCCTCCTCATTTCCAATATCGGTGCCACGAAGCTCATCACCCTGAATATCGGCGGTCTTGATCTTTATTTCGACGGCGGCGCGATGCTCTTCCCGCTCACCTACATCATCGGTGACCTTCTTTCGGAGGTCTACGGTTTCAAAGTCGCCTCCCGCACGATCATCCTCGCTTTCGGGGTGCAGATCCTGGCCTCCTGCTGTTTCTGGCTGGTGCAGATCGCCCCGCCCGCCCCGGATTACGCCAACCAGGAAGCGTTCGAAGCGGTGCTCGGCGTGGTGCCGCGCTTCGTAGCGGCTTCCGTTTTCGGATTCCTCTTCGGCCAGCTCTCCAACTCCTACGTGCTGGTCTGGATCAAGCGTCGCTTCGGGGAACGCGCCCTGTGGGTGCGCCTCATTTCCTCCACTATCGTGGGCGAATTGCTGGACACCATCATTTTCTGCTTCGTGGCCTGGGGTGCGGATATCGCGGCCGGCAATGTCGAATTCTGGTCCATCGTCAACCTCTCCCTGGTGGGCTGGCTCTATAAAGTCGGCATCGAAGTGGTATTCCTACCGCTGACCTACGCCGTGGTTGGTGTGGTCAAACGCCACGAAGGCTTACGATAGGCAGCGGGCCGGTGGCGTCGTCGTCGTACTAAAAACAACGCGAGCGCGCGGCACGGCGCCCGGGCACACGCGCGTGCCGCACACAAGAACCGCACCGCAATAGAAAGGTGAGAGCGTGACAACAGGATTTACGATCGGGACGCGCCTGGACGCGCGCGTGGGGGACCTCACCGGGCGGCCGCTGGGACGCACCGGCGTGATTCACACCCCGCACGGCGATATCGCGACCCCGGCGTTCATTCCCGTCGGCACGAAAGCGACCGTCAAAACGCTCACGCCCGAGCAGGTGCGCGGTATCGGCGCGCAGGCCGTGCTCGCGAACGCCTACCACCTCTACCTGCAACCCGGCCCGGAGATCCTGGACGCCGCCGGCGGCTTATCCGCTTTCATGAACTGGAACGGGCCCACCTACACGGATTCGGGCGGGTTCCAGGTGCTCTCGCTCGGCTCCGGATTCAAAAAAGTACTCAGCAACGAGTACGCCGGGAAAAACGCCGGGCGTGCGGATACTGAACTCGCGCGCGATAAAGAGCGCCTCGCGAATGTGGACGACGACGGCGTATGGTTCCGTTCCCACCTCAACGGCTCGCGCCACCGGTTCACCCCGGAGGTGTCCATGGGGATTCAGCACCAGCTCGGCGCCGATATTATGTTCGCTTTCGACGAGCTCACCACCCTCCTCAATTCCCGGGCCTACCAGGAGAAAAGCCTGGAGCGCACCCGCCGCTGGGCCGAGCGGTGCCTAGCCGAACACCGCCGCCTCACCATCGAGCGCGCCGGCAAGCCCTACCAGCAGCTCTTCGGCGTGATCCAGGGCGCGCAATACGAGGACCTGCGCCGGAAAGCCGCGCGTGACCTCGGCTCCATGTGCGTGGACGGGCAGGAATTTGACGGTTTCGGGATCGGCGGGGCGCTGGAAAAGGAGAAGCTCGGGACCATCTGCGCCTGGGTGAGCGAGGAGCTGCCCGAAACGAAAGCCCGCCACCTCCTCGGGATTTCCGAACCGGATGATTTCTTTGCCGCTATTGAAGCCGGCGCGGATACTTTCGATTGCGTCAATCCCTCACGGGTGGCGCGCAACGCCGCGATTTACTCCCCGGACGGGCGTTTCAACGTGACCCGCGCCCAGTTCCGCACCGATTTCGGGCCGCTGGTGCCCGATTGCGAGTGCTACACCTGCCAGAACTATTCGCGCGCCTACCTCAATCACCTTTTCAAGGCGAAGGAGGCGCTGGCGGCCACGCTCGCCACCATCCACAACGAGTACTTCACCGTGCACCTCGTGGACACCATCCGCGCGGCTATCGAATCCGGCGATTACGCGGCCTGCAAAGAAGAAACGCTCGGGCGTTTCTACCGCGGGCAGTGGGGGCGGGCGTAAGCGTCCCGCGCGTAGCGGGCGGCGCGTAAAGCGCGGCGCGTTCAGTGTGACGCACGTTCCCGCGCGCACGGAAACGGCCCGGTGCGGTCCGGCACCCTGAGCGCGCGCCCGCGCCCGCGCCCGCGCCTAGAACGCGCGGTGCGCCGCCTCGCTCAGCTTCTGGAAGGTTTCCGGATCGGGGAATCCGGACACCTCGTAGCGCGGCGGCCACACATTTTCGAGCGGCTGGAAGCCTTCGGGCCACACATCGCGGGCCACGTCCAGGCGAATGGTGATATTGGCGGCTTCCGGATCGGCATCGTCAAGATAGTTAATGAAATCCGCGACCGCCGGGATGGATCCGTAGTGATCCGAGCGGCGCCACTGCGTGAGGCTCACGGCGCCTTCGTCCAGGTCATGCACTTCGTAGAGCGCCACGTGGCCCATTTTCTCCGGCCAGCGCGAGAGGAATTCCTGCTGGTGATCGTACATGCGCCCGCGGAAGGTGGCCCGCAGATTCGCCAGCGGCGCGTAGGCCGGGTGATCCGGCATAGGAATCCATTCCATCCAGCCGTCCGCGGCCACGGTGTGGGGGAGCGGGTAGATAGCGTCGTCGATATCGTAATCCTGGAGCAAACGGTTGAAGAGCGCGGGAAGCTCCGGATCATCAGCCAGCACCACAAACAGGCGCGAGCGCGAAGCCGGCACGAAAAGCGGCAGCGCGCCGTTATATTGCTTGCTGATGGAGTACGCCACCTGCTGGACCAGATCCACATCCGCGAACCACGAACTCTGGTAATTATTCGGCTCGGTGAAAGCCAGCACCCGCGCGCCCGCGTACATCATGACCACCAGCTCCAGGGCCGCGTAGCCCGATTGCGCATTCAGGCCGCGCAGCGATTCCACGGCGTGCCCGAACAGCGGCCCCACATCATCCGTTCCCGGAATCAAATCCAGGTCCGAGAAATACAGCGGAATGATGTTATCCGGGGTATCGCGCGCCAGCCCCACGCCCACGAAATCCGTGAGCGGCAGGTAGATAAAGGAATCATCTTCACGCCGGTTGACACGCGTGAAATAATCCGCGGCGCGCACAATCGGCATAATCGCCCCCTCGGCATCGTCCTGCTCCTCCGCGAGCTCATCGAGCGCGGGATCGTGGTGCGGGAACCCCGGGTCGCTCGGATCCATGGTCCCGAAGAATTGCGCGAAGATTTCCCGCCAGGACAGGTTCTTTTGGCCGCGGCCCGGAGGGGTGCCGGGCATCTCGGGCGCGCTGCTTCCCGCGGCCGCACCGGTTCCGGTTGCCGCACCGTTTCGGGGCGACGACGCCGCTCCCGGCTGGGCGGACCCGGCCGCACCTTCGGTGACGTGCGGGGTGGTGGCCCCGGATACGCCGATAGTAATGAGGCGGTTGAGAAGTGCGCGCCGGCGGTTTTCGGGAGCATCCGGATCGATCATCTCAAAGGGACGGAAACGGAAGGTGCGTCCGTCCGGGAGCAGGACATCCAGCCAGGGCCCGTCGGCATTGACCAGCGCGCCGGCGAGTTCGGGATGAGCGGTGGCGACCTCGAGGGCCCAATTCATGAGCGACATACCTCTATTCTGGCAGAAAGTGGCGCAGGCCGCTCGCCGGGCGCGGTATCCTTGCAAGCAGAGATGTGACTCATGGAACCAGGTCGAGGAGGAGCCATGCCGTCCTATTCTTATCCCGGTGATGGGCTGCTGGCCTGCGTGCCCGGCCTGGCGGTCTTCACGCCCGCCCTACCTGCCGATCCGGCCGCGGTGTGGGAAACGGTACGCGCCGGTCACGATTTCCCCACTCTTCTTACGCATTTGTGGTCCGCGCTGGGCGCGGATTTTGCGCTGTTCTACGCCGACGGCCCGTTGCTGCGGGTGGCCGCGCACGGTCTCATTGTTCGCGACGTCACCGGCCGCGCGGTCGCGGACGGCAGTAACGCCCTCACCTGGCAAGAAGCCGCCACCACCCAGGACACCACGGTCACTGTGGGGAACGTTGGCGCTGCGGGTGCTGTAGGTGCTGTGGGTGCGGAAAGCGCGGCATTCGGTGGGAACGACGGCGCAGCTACCGCATCTGGCCCGGCCCTTCCTTTGGAGCGGGGTATGGCCCGCGCCGGCGGCGCTCGCATTAGCCTCAGCCCGGTTCTCAGCGGCCGGCCGGCGGCTGCGGTTAGCCGGCCTGCGGCTCCCGCGCTCGCGGTGTCCGCCGAGCAACCGGTGGCTCCGGCAGCCCTGCCCGCTGATCGCCCAGAAGCTTCGGCTGCCCGTCCGGCGGTTCCGGAACCTCCGGCACCGCCCCTTCCGCCGGCGGCACCGGCGCCTTCAGCGGCGCCAGCAGCTCCGGTGGCGGAGAGCGCCCCGGTGCCCAGCTACGCCGCGGCTACCGAAGCCTACCCGGTGCACACCACCGAACCCTATCCTTCCTCCGGCATTCCCGCCCCGCTCCCGGCGGTCGAATTACGTTTCTCCTTCGGGGAGACGGTGCTGCTGGGCGGGGTGAGCCCGGCTGTCAAAAATATTATTATGGGCCGCCGCCCACTCCTCGATGCCGCGGCCGCGGGCTCCGATCCGGCAGCCACCCAACTTCTCCCGGTGCCCTCCCCGCGCCAGGAAATCTCCCGCACCCACTGCGAGGTTCTGGTAGAGGCCAGCGGAGCATTCTTGCGGGATTGCCATTCCAATAACGGCACCTACCTCAAGCACGGGGACGGCCCGCTGCGCCGGATCGAAGCCGATCACGCGGTCGGCCTGGAAGATGGGGACCTGGTAGATATGGGTGACGGCGCCAGCTTCACGGTGCATTACCGCAGCTAGCGCCGCCGCGCCTTATCCTCAGCGGCTCGCCAGGCTACCCGGGAATACAAGCACCCGGGTAGCCCGCCCCGCCACGTAAACCTGCTTGCCCTTTCGGCTACTTCCGATACAGCGTTTTACGCTGATAATGCGGTTCGCTGGTGACATTCACGCCCAGGGAACGGAAAATACCATCGTCCACGGAGCCGAGGATCGTTGTGGTATGCACATCGCAATTCTGCAGATCCTTCAGCTTGCTCAGCGCCGCCGCCGCGGTGGGATCCGAGGCCGCCGAAACCGAGAGCGCGATAAGCACTTCATCGGTATGCAGGCGCGGATTACGCGAACCCAGGTGCTCCGTCTTGAGGGTCTGGATCGGGGTAATAGCCTCCGGGGCCAGCAGCTTGACCGAATCATCAATCCCGGCCAGCACCTTGAGAGCATTAAGCAAAACAGCGGCGGAACAACCCAGCAGCTCCGAAGTTTTCCCGGTCACGATTCTGCCATCGGGCAGCTGGAGCGCGGCGGCCGGCCCGCCCGTGGCCTCGGCCTTGCGCAGCGCCGGAGGCACCACCGGCCGGTCGGTGCCGGTCACCCCGAGCTTGGCCATAATGAGGGCGATGCGTTCGGAACATACCGGCTCAGATTCGCTGCGCTTCTCATCAACAAGCGCACGGTAATACCGGCGAATAACTTCCTGGCGGGCGGCTTCGCGGCAAACGTCGTCGTCGGAAATACAATATCCCACCATGTTAACGCCCATATCCGTGGGGGATTTGTACGGCGTTTCCCCGGAAAGTTCGCGCAGCAGCAGGCTGAGCAGCGGGAACACCTCGACGTCGCGATTGTAATTAATCGTTTGCACGCCGTAGGCGACCAGGTGGAAGGGGTCGATCATATTGACGTCGTCCAGATCGGCCGTTGCCGCTTCGTAAGCAAGGTTGACCGGGTGATCCAGCGGAATATTCCACACCGGGAAAGTCTCAAACTTCGCGTAATTGGAGGTGATGGAACGCTGGTGATCGTGGTACAGCTGCGAGAGGCAGGTGGCGAGCTTGCCGGAACCCGGGCCGGGCGCCGTCACTACAATAAGATCGCGCTGCGTTTCCACGTATTCGTTCTTCCCGAAACCGTCCTCGGAAACGATGAGCGCGGTATTGGAGGGGTAGCCCGGGATGCGGCGATGGCGCGCCACATTGAGACCCAATTTAATAAGACGGCGGCGGAAATCGCGCGCCTCGTGGTTATCTTCCTCGTACTGGGTGAGCACCACGGAATTGACCATGAAACCGGCTTCGCGGAACACATCCACGAGGCGCAGCACCTCATCCTCATAAGAAATGCCCAGGTCAGCGCGGTGCTTCGCCTTGAGATCGCGCGCGTTCGCGGCAACCACAATCTCCAGCTCATCCTTCAATTCGGCCAGCATCGCAATTTTGTTATCCGGGGTGAAACCGGGCAGCACGCGCGAGGCGTGGAAATCATCGAAAAGCTTCCCGCCCATCTCCAGGTAGAGCTTCCCGCCGATCTTTTCGCGGCGCTCCCGAATTTTCTGGGACTGGAGCTTAATGTATTTTTCCCGATCAAATCCGATGCTCTGCAATGAGGGGATATGGGGGGAAGGGGAAGGGGTTTCTGTAGTAGGGATGGAGTTACGCGCGTTGTTATCAGCCACGCCGGATCGCCTCTCTCGGTCACCTCAGCAGTACCGACAAAGTGTAGCGCCTCGCGCCGGATTTCGCATCGAGCCGGTGGGCGTGTGCGGGCGTGCGGTACATTCAGGCTGGCGGCGAGGGCGCGAACGCTGCGGGCGGGCAAACCCGGGCGTGTTTAAACCGTTGCGCTCATCGATTGAGTCCGCAACAATAGGGGGCGATGCTGGGAGGAGATATGCCAAAGATTTCTGCACCAACGGTCCGCGAGCATCGGGAAATGATGATAGCCCGGCTCGTGGATGCGGCGGAAAAGATTCTCAAAGACGAGCCGGGCAAACCGCTCTCGGCCGGGGCGGTGGCTGCGGCTGCGGGTATCGCGCGCAACTCCATTTACCGCTATGTCGGGTCGGTTGAAGACCTGCGCTTGCTGGTGCTCGAACGGAATGTGCCCAAGTGGCGTGCCAAGGTGATGGGCCAGGTGGATATGAATGCCGAACCGCGCGAGCGTCTCGCGCAGCTGGTGGTGGCCTGCATCCGCCAGTCCGGCCAGCGCGACTCGCATAAATGGCTCATGGGCCTCATGCGTGCGGCACGCGGGAAAGGTTCGGAAAAGGCCACGGCGCATACCAAAATGGGCGTGGATAAAGCCCACACTTTCTTCACTGACGCCCTCAAAATGTGCTGGAAAGATACCGGCATCGCGCATCCCGATATTTGGACCTCATTCAGCCGCGCCCTCATTTCCGACGCATTTCGCCAGGTGGAAACCGGCGCGTCGCTCGAGGACGTGTGCCGGATTGCCCGCCACACTATTCTTGCTATGTCCGCCGGACATACAGATGACGAACTCGAGAAAGAACCACAGGCATGACACACGCGCGCATCGCGATTAACGGCTACGGCAACCTGGGCCGCGGGGTGGAACAGGCCCTCAGCCTCGCCCCCGACCTGGAGCTGGTGGGGGTCTTCACCCGCCGCGAAGGCGTTATGACCGCCTCCGGCCCGGCCTTCCCCGCCGCCGAACTCACCGATCCGCAGCTGCGCGCCCGCTGGACCGGCAAAATCGACGTCGTTATCAATTGCGGCGGCTCGAAATCGGACCTCGATACGCAAACGCCGCTGGTCGCCTCCGGTTTTAACGTGGTGGATTCTTTTGATACACACGCGCGGATTCCTGCGCATTTCGAACAGGTCGACGACGCCGCCCGCGCGGCCGGCACCCTTGCTCTCATTTCCGCTGGCTGGGACCCGGGCCTGTTTTCGCTTCAGCGGCTGCTGGCCGAGGCGGTTTTGCCGGCGGGGCACTCGGAAACTTTCTGGGGGCCGGGGCTGTCCCAGGGGCATTCGGATGCGGTGCGGCGGGTGCCGGGCGTGAAAAACGCGGTGCAGTACACCGTTCCCAAGGAGCAGGTGCGGGCCGCGGCCCTGGCCGGGCAAACGGAAGGCCAGCTCAGCGCGGGCGATAAGCACCGCCGGATCGTATACGTGGTCTTGGAGAGCGGGGCGGATCCGGAGGCGGTGCGCCAGGCCATTGTGACGATGCCGAATTACTTTGCCGAGTACGAAACCGAGGTCCATGTGATTTCCGAGGAGGAGTTCGCCGCGGAGCACATCGGGATGGCGCACGGCGGTGACGTGATCCGCCACGGGACTACCTCCCCGGGGACCTCGCACGCACTGCATTTCAACCTCGCGCTGGATTCCAATCCGGAATTCACCGGTTCGGTGCTGGTGGCCTGCGCCCGCGCGGTGGCGCGGATGCATGCGCGCGGGCAACGCGGGGCGGTTACCCTCTTCGATGTTCCGCCGGCTTTGCTCCATCCGGCCAACGCGGCGCAGCTACGCGCGGATTTGCTATAGGGCGGGTTTCCGGTGATTATCCTCGCGACTTGCTATGCCTTGGGGTATGTTCACCGCGTGAAAAAGCTCAGAATTCGGAGTAAGGGCTGTTCCTTGATGGACTTGAGGAGGGTTGCGAACTCGGGATCCGCTAAATCAAATTCGCGGAGGCCAGCCATTCCTCCAGCGCGCTATCCGTGGCTGCCTCGTGGATATTCTCACCGCGCACGGAGAAGGGCACGCCGGTGGTTGCCTCCGGGGCCAGGTTCGTGAACGTCGATTCGATTTCCACCTTCGGCGAGCCAGACCAGGTGGTGAACGGCAGCACCAGCTGGTCCGTGAGCCCGGCGGACTTCAGGTAGGTCTGCACCACCGGGGGGACCTGCTCGCACCAGACGGGGAAACCGACAAGCACGACGTCGTACCCACTCGCGCTGGGCGCCGGGGCCGCAAGCTCCGGGTAAATGCCCTCCGCAAGTTCGCGGGTGGATTGGGCGTGCGTCTCATTCGGATCCGCGGGATAGGGATGCGCGGGGACAATCTCAAAAGTATCCGCACCCAGGCGCGCCGCGATTTTTTCCGCCAGCACCTTGGTGTTTCCAATCTCGAGGTTACGCACCTCCCCGTCCCAGAAATTCAGGCCGGCACGCGAGAAGAAAGCTACGAGACAGCGCGGGCGGGGCGCATCCGCCGGCGTTTCCTGCTGAGCCGCACGAATTTCTGACATCGGAATTTCCTTCCCGCGAAGCGAGCCCTCCGCACTGAGAATTGTGACCGGAACATCATCCATTCTGCCACCGAGCCCGGGCTACCAGCGGGTCTTTATACCCGGGGCGTCCACGCTTGATTCCTGAATTGTTTCTCAATTATTCGCGTTCTGGCCTCTTTTGATTCACCCACCTGCCCGCGTCATTCACCTGCCAGCGCCCTAATCATTGGCGCGCCCGCGCGCCAGCACCACCCGAGTTTCCAGCGGTGTGACCACCAGAATGCTCACCAGGCACATGGCCAAACCAATAACCGTAATGATCCCGAGTTTCGTGAAAGCAGCGGTATCCAAGCGGGCACCCCACGAGTAATTCGTCATAAGAGACATACCAACCCCGAGCGCGGTGGTCAGCGCCGTCGTTACTACCAGGGGAATAAAAGTTTGCAGGATCCGAATCCGCGTGAAAACCGCGGTGGGGAAACCGAGGAAACGCAAGGACTGCGTCTGCTGCGCCGATTCAAAAACGAGGGAGGCGTGATTCGTGAGGCTGGAGAGCGCCACCACCGCGAAACCGAAACCGAGGGTGACCATCACGCCCGTACCAATATCGGCGGAGACCAAGCGAATCGCCACGGAATCCGAACCGCTGCGCTCGGGAAGCGTGGAGGTGTAGCCGCCGATGAAACACAGCAACGCGAGCGTGGAGACACTGCGCCACACCGCGCGTGGATCGTTGAGAATCCGCCGCGCCGCCATGAGCAGCGACGCGCGGCGCGAACGTGTGAGCGGATAGGCCAGCGCCTGAATAATAAAGGAAGCCGCCACCGAAAGCGCGAAAAGGAAGACCAGCAGCACGCCCGCCATCATGACGATTTGCACGATGGGCGTGGAACCGCCACGCGCATTCGCCACCACTACATACATAATTCCGGCGACGACGAGCACCCCCAGGCGCCAGGCCCGCAGCGCACGCGGAGTTTCGCGGCGCGCCACCCCCAGGGGCGAAATCGACACCCGCATCAGCCCGCCGAGCGCCGATACCAGGGTCACCACGAAGAGCAGCGCAATAACCGCGGCAATAAAGGGAACCGGCAGCAGCATCTGGCTTGGGTTAATCGGCAGCCCGAGGAAGCTCAGCGCGCGCCAGCCCGGCAGCGTCACCAGGTAGAGCACCGTGCCCAGCGCGGTGCCCAGCAACCACTGCACCACCGTTTCGCACAGCGAGATCGCAATCGTCTGGCTGCGGGTGGTGCCAACGAGGCGCAGGGAGGCCAGGCGCTGGGAACGATCCTGCGCGCCCAGCCGCGCGGCTCCGGAAGCCAGGGAAGAAATGGGGATAACTAGGAGCGCCCCGGCGAAAAGTGCCAGGCCAAGGTACATTTCCGTCAGGCCGGCGCCCATGGTCTCGCTCAGGGCTTCGAGGTGGGCGGCCATGGCCAGGCTCGGGTGGAAATTCCAGTTATAGAACATGAAGATGCCGCCGGCGATGGTGAGCGCCATGGTGGCTGCCAGCGTGAAACTGAGGACCGCGAGGATATCCAGCCAGGCGTTACCGGTGCGGGCGCGCAGTCGCGCCAGCGTGAGGCGGGGCGCGAAGGAGAGGACTTTCATTGCAGCTCGCCCCCGTTCGCGGTGGTGGTGCCGGGTTGGGGTGCGCTGGGGCGCGCCGTGCCGGGGCGCGCCGTGCTGGGCTGTTCCGCCGCCGGAGCGTTAGCCGAATCGGCGTGAATAACGCCGTCGCGAATCTCCACGAGGCGTTCGCACCAGGCGGCCACATTCGGGTCGTGGGTAACAATAATGAGGGTGGCCCCGCTCATTTTCGCGGCGGTGGTGAGGATCTGGGTGACCTCGTGGCCGGTGGCCTGATCGAGGGCGCCGGTGGGTTCATCAGCGAAAACCACCGCCGGCTGGCCCGCCAAAGCCCGCGCAATGGCCACGCGCTGGAGCTGCCCGCCGGACATTTCACCCGGGCGGCGGTGGCGTTCGGGTTCCACCCCGAGGCGCGCCAGCCACATATCGGCCGCGGCCAGCGCCTCCCGCCGGGGCTTGCCCTGGAGCAGTAGCGGCACCGCCACATTTTCCCGGGCCGGAAGCTCGGGAACCAGCTGACCATCCTGGAAAACAAAACCGAAATTCTCTAGGCGCATTTTCGAACGCTGCCCGTCGGACATATCTGAAATCGGCTCGTTGCCCAGTAGCACCGTGCCGGTGGTGGGCGCGATGATCCCGGCCAGGCAGTGCAGCAGCGTGGACTTACCCGAACCGGAAGGCCCCATAATCGCCACCGACTGCCCGCCCGGGATACGGAGCGAGACCTGGCGCAGCGCCGCCACGTTCCCAAAATTCTTCGTGAGATTATTCGCCACCAGATCCGGGGCGACGTTCTGTGCTGTGTTCATGACTCTAGTCAACTTCCGATTGGCCGGCGGCGGCAGGGCTCGTACTCCACACTTATGGTAGAGCTAGGTCTACCATTCCCGGATTTGCGCGTGGTGGCGGGCGGTGCCCGGCTACCATGGCGGTATGACAACGCAGAGCGCCATGCACATGGATAACACCCGCGTGGTGGCCGAGCAGCTCCGCCGCGCCACGATGCGCGGGGTGCTTGCGGGCGGACTCGGCACCATCGCCCTGGTATTCGTGGCGGTGGCGGGGCTCTCCCTGCTCGGCGGATTCAGCCCGATTCCAATCATTATCGGGCTAGCCGGCCTGCTGGCCCTGGGCGGGGCCGCATGGATAGTGTGGCGCGGAAACGGCAGGGCGCTCGCGGACGTGGCCCCGGCGTCGTCGACCTGGATGGCGCGACCATCCGATCATCGCGACGTGGTGCACGCGCAACGCTCCATTGCCGCGGCTTTTGAAATTGAACGGCGCCGCATCGAACGCGATTTGCACGACGGCGCCCAGCAGTACCTGGTCGCAACCTCGATGGATGTGGGTGAGGCGGCGTTTCTGCTGGAAGGTGACGCGAACGGAGCGGTGAGCTCGGCGGATCTGGCGGCCGCGCGCGAACGCATGGCATCCGCGCAGGACCGCGCGGAACTCGCCCTCACCTCGCTGCGGCGCACCGTGGCCGGAATCCACCCGAAAGTGCTCTCTGACCTGGGGCTGGAGGCAGCGGTGCGCGACCTGGTGGTCTCCGCGCCGGTGCCCGCCACCCTGCGGGTGCCGCGCCCGCTGCCCGAGATCCCCGAAGGCGTGATCGCCGCAGCGTATTTCACGGTGGCCGAAGTGCTGACGAACGTGGCCAAACACGCGCCCGCTGCCACCGCGACCGTGCTGCTTATTGCCGACGACGACCTCCACCTCAGCATCACCGACACCGGACCGGGCGGGGTCATCCCGGGCAGTGGCCTGCGCGGGATCGGCGAGCGGCTCGCGGCTTTCGGCGGCAGCCTGCGCATTTCCAGCCCGGTGGGCGGGCCCACGGAAATTCGCGCGCGCATCCCGCTGCTGCTCCACCGCGGAGAATGGGGGAGCGGGGCCGGGGTGGCGCCGCTAAGTGAAAATATAAGGACGGAGGGGACGGATGCGTCTGGTTGTTGCTGATGATTCCGCGCTATTTCGCGAGGGTCTGTGCGGGCTGCTCGAGCGGCGCGGGCACACGATTGTGGCCACCGCCGCCACTGCACCGGAGCTGAGCGAGACGGTGCGCGCGGCCGCCGCTCGCGGGGAGGCCCCCGACCTGGTCATTACCGACGTGCGCATGCCACCCACCATGAGCGACGACGGTCTGCGCGCCGCCGTGGACCTGCGTCGCGAATTCCCGTCCCTGGGCATTATGGTGCTTTCCCAATACGTAGCGCCGGCCTACGCGCGCGAACTTTTCCACCCGGCGGCGGGGTCGAGCGGGGCGGGGCTAAGCGCGGGTGCGGGTGCGAGCGCGGGCGGGAACGGCGCCGCGGCAGCGCACGCTTCCGGGAACGAGGATGACGCGCCTGGTGGCCTGGGGTATTTGCTCAAAGATCGCGTGGCGCGGGTGGCGGATTTCGTGCGGTCCCTGGAAATTGTGGGGGTGGGTGGCGTGGTCGTGGATCCGGATGTTGCGGCCCAATTAATGGCGACGACGCCGTCACTTCTCACCGAGCTCACCTCCCGCGAACGTGAAATTCTGGAGCTCATGGCGCGTGGATATGCCAATTCAGCAATTGCCGCCGAGCTCTACCTCACCGGAGCGACCGTCTCCAAACACGTGGCAAATATTTTCCTCAAGCTGGGGATGCAGCCCGGGGAGGAAAACCGCCGGGTGCGAGCGGTGCTGGCCTATCTGACGGAAACCTCGCGCGCGGGGTGAAAATCGTGTCGGAGGCCCGTGGGAGAATGGGAGCATGACCTCGGATCCCTGCGCTCGCCTGCTTGCTGCCCCGCCCTCGCTGCCGGTAGCAGCCCACCTCGATGAGGTGCGCGCCGCGCTGCCGCTCGCGGTGGTGAGCGCCCCGCCGGGAACCGGGAAAACCACGCTCATTCCGCCGCTGGTGGCCCGGGCGCTCGCGGAAGGCGTGTGTGGAGGAACCGATGCGGGCGGTACTCAGCTCGGGCGGGTTCTCGTGATTCAGCCGCGCCGGGTGGCCGCGCGGGCCGCAGCGCGGCGCTTGGCCGAACTGTTTGGGGAACCGGTGGGTGCCACCGCCGGGTATAGCGTGCGCGGGGATTCCCAGGTGAGCCGGGAAACTCGCATCGAAATGATCACCCCCGGTATCGCGGTGCGTCGCCTGCAAAGTGACCCGGAATTGCGCGGTATCGGCGCGCTCATTTTCGACGAAGTACACGAACGCCACCTCGATGCCGATCTGGCCCTCGCCCTCGCCCTGGAAGCCCGCGCGGCGTTCCGCCCGGATCTTTTGCTGGTGGCCATGTCCGCCACCGTGGAATCCCAGCGCACCGCGGCTGTGCTGGAGGCGGGGGCCGCAGCGCCCGGGGAAGCCCCGCGGATCGTGGATATTCCGGGCGTGCTCCATCCCCTCACCCTGCGCTACGCACCACCTAGCCGCGGGGAAGAACCCCTGGGCACAATTTCGCGGGACGGTGCGCTCGGGGTGCGCCGGGAATTCCTAGCGCACGTGGCCCGGGTGGTGGAACGGGCTTTTAGGGAGGTGGAGCTCGGCGATATTTTGGTGTTCCTGCCCGGGGTGCGGGAAGTGGAGCACGTGGTTGGCCTGCTCGGGCATCTGCCCGCCCGGGTGGCGCCCCTGCACGGCTCCCTCACCGGTGCCCAGCAGGATGCCGCGCTCCGGGAAGTTGCCGGAACCCGCAGCATTATTGTCACCACCGCGATCGCGGAATCCTCCCTCACAGTGCCCGGGGTGCGGATCGTGGTCGATAGTGGGCTCTCGCGGGAACCCCGTACCGATTACGCCAGTGGCATCAGCGGGCTCGTCACGGTACTGGAATCCCAAGCCGCCGGTATCCAACGCGGCGGGCGCGCCGGGCGTTTAGGCCCCGGAACCGTGTATCGGGTCATGAGCGAAGCTACCTGGGCCCGCCTCGCCGAACGGTCTACCCCGGAAATTTACACCGCGGATCTCACCGATTTTCTATTGCAAGCAGCCGTGTGGGGTGCTCCGGAAGGTCGCGGGCTCGCCCTCCTGGACCCGCCCCCGCAGCCGGCCGTGGCGGCCGGCATGCGCACCCTCACCGCCCTCGGCTGCGTGGTGGCGGAACACGGCGCCGGGGTTGATGCGGCCGATGGTGGAATGCTCGGAACTGAGACGCACGGGAGCGCCGTCACCGGTGAGAGTACCGGCGCTGAGCGTGCCTGGCAGGTCACAGACCTGGCCCGCACCCTCGCCCCGCTTCCGGTCAGCACCCGTCTGGGGCGTAGCCTGCTGGAAACCACCCCGCTGCTAGGGGCGAGCACAGCCGCCCAGATCGTTGCCGCGCTCGCGGAATCACCCCGGCTCCCCGGGGCCGATCTGGCACGCTGGCCCACCGCGGTCTCACCGGCCTGGGCTCGGCAAGCCCAGCGCCTCGAAAAACTAGCCCGCCGCGCCCTGGGCGAAGCCACGGCAGCCGGCAGTGAGAAGAGTAAAACCGGCCCAGCTGGCTCCGGGAAACCCAGCCGCGCTGCCCGCAGTGACGATGCCCTCGCCCTCGTAACCGCCTGGGCGTACCCGGATTTGCTGGCCCGCGCGGTGGATAGCACCTCGGGGCGCTACCTCCTGGCCAACGGCAGCGGAGCGATACTCCCGCAAGGCTCCCCGCTCCTCGGAACGCCCTGGCTCGCCGTAGCCGAAGTGAGCGCCAGCCAAGGCAGAGCGGATGCACTTATCCGCGCCGCCGTACCCGCCGATGAAGAACTCGCCCGCGAAGCCGGCCGCGGCCTCATCACCACCGGCACCGCAATCAACTATCGGAAAGGCCGCCTGCGGGCCCGGGAAACCACCCGGCTAGGAGCCATCGAACTCGCCGGCCGGGCTGTAGAGCGCCTTCCGCGCGGCGCCGCCACCGCGTGGGTGAGCACCGCCGCCAGCTCCGGAACCCTCCCGCTGGAATTCACCGCCGGAGCCCAAGCCCTGCGTGAACGCCTCGCCTTCCTCCACACCGTCCTAGGGGAACCCTGGCCGGATATGGAAGAATCCGCACTACGCCAACGCATCGACGAGCTGGCCGGCCCTGAACTCGCTGCCCTCGCGCGGGGCGGCACCTGGGGAAGCCTCGGGGCCGGAAATATTGAACGGCTCCTGCCCTGGCCGGAAGCCACCCACCTGGACGAACTCGCTCCCGCCAGCCTCACCATCCCCACCGGAGAACAACGCACCATCCACTATGAAGGCGGCCGGCCCACCGTTCGCCTCCGCGTCCAAGAAGCCTTCGGCTGGGCCAAAACGCCGCGCCTAGCCGGCGGGCGCATCCCCGTCACCCTCGAATTACTCTCCCCTGCCGCCCGGCCCGTCGCCATCACCGACGACCTCGAAAGCTTCTGGGCCGGCCCCTACGCCCAAGTCAGGGCGGAAATGCGCGGGCGCTACCCGCGCCACCCCTGGCCAGAAAACGGCGCCACCGCCAGCCCCACCAAACGAGCCCGCCCGCGCCGCACGGGTCAGAGCCGCTAAATCGCCTGCGTGCCGCTCAGCGCGGGCGGGTAGGTGAAGGCCCACAGCTAAAGTACGCCCAGGTCGGCCCGGGATGCACCTCAGTAGCCGAAGGTCAATGTGCCAGTTTCGTCGTCGTCGGCAAAATCCCGGCGAATAGACGTCGCAGCACCGGCAAGATTACGCAAGCGCGCCCGCAACATCTCAATCGTCAGCCCGGCCATCGGCAAACAAATCCGCAACTGGAGGTGACCACCCGACATCACCGCATCGCCATCCAAAAACTCGCCGATCCGTTCCAAAATATCGCGAGTACGAGCCTCCGTCGGCGACTCCACCAGCGACGCCGCCACATACAGAACATCTCCCAAGCCGGGAACATTCGCGTAACTGGCGATCATCTCCTGCTTATCCGACTCCGAACGCCACACCACCTCAAAACGGTAATGCACCCCGTCCGGCAGCGCCTGCGCATGATAATCAGCCACCAGCACCTCATACAGGCCCGCCGCCGTCGTCACATCACGAGAATCAGAAGTCTCGCGCTCCGACTTCCTAGACATCAGCCTCCCCCTTCCGGGTAGCGTCCGAAAGCGCATCCGCGCCGCTCATCGCGCGGGCCTGCGCCGCCACCAAAGCCGCGCAGGCCGTCAATTGCTCGGCTTGAACCGGCAGCGCCACCGCGTAATGGATATGCGCCCGCCCGCCCAGCAGGCGAATCCCGCCAATCGGCAGCGCATCCGCGGCCCGCAACACCGCGATCAGATCCGGGCCGGTCGGGTCAATACCGAAATGCTCCAGCACCGCCGCCGCATTGCGGGAAAGCACCGAGTCGGATTGCGTGCTGGGTTGCGTGCCGGTTTCGGCGGCGGGCTCCGTGCCTACTTGCGTGCCTGGCTGAGATCCCGCGTGGGTGCTGGACGCCGCGGATGCGGCGGCGCCGTCGTACTTACGCAGCTCCGCGCCGGTGAGCACCGGTGCCGCAAGATGAACGACGGCGCGGCTATCGCGCCGGGTGGACTGCCCGGGCCAGGCGGTAACCGGCACCCCGTGAGTGACAAATCGTAAAGCCGGAGTCTCATCCGCCCGCGCGCCCGCATAAGTATCGCGCAGGGCCGCGGCGGCGTCCTCCCATGTTGTGAACTGTGATACCACCTCACCAGTATTCCACGTTGGCGGCAGAATGCGGCACAGGCCGGGCGCGCCGCGTACAATAGAGATTATCCCGTCCACGCTTGTCCGCGGACGGCCCCCTGAGCATCCTCGTGATTTTTCCGCGGCCCTCGAGTAGCAAAGGACGGTACCAGCAGCCATGGCGCATGGAGCACATCTGGCCCCCGAGAGTGACAACCAGGCGGACGCGTCTGCCCTGGATCGGGCCCTGCTTGCTATGGTCGCTGAGGCCGCGCGCCTGACCGCCCCGCGCATGTGGATTAATCGGCTCCGTTTTTCTTCGCGCCGGGCCGCGGTGGCCGCCCGCACCCGCCTGCAACGCAACGGCTGGGTTCAGCAATCGCAGCTGTCCCAATTCGGGCGCTCCAAAGATTCCTGGATGCTCACTCTGTGGTCCGCCACCTCTGTGGATAACGGGGTCATCGCCGATTCGCGTTCCTACCTGGAGCTTATTGCCGCCGCCACCAACGGGCGTTACCTGGGCTGGGAAGCCTCGCTGCTGCCGGCCCTGCGCGAATGCGATAATCCTGATTATTACCCGGAAGGGAGCATCGGCTGGCTCGCCCCCGGGGATGAGAATTATTTACACGAAGCGCGCGAAGAAGCGAAAAAACTGGTGCCGCGCGGGCGGGAACTGCCCCAGAACCTGCGTGATATATGCGCGCTGCTGCCCGAATTGCGCGGCCAGCGCTCCCGGCAGGCCCTTGCCTCCGGGCTCGGGGTGCTCATCGGGGATAGGCTCGTGGCCCACGCGCCCCTCGCCTGGGTGGCCTACCGCCAGCGCGGCGGTTTCTACCCCTGCCTGCTGGGCCTGGAACGCGATACCGCCTACTTCCCCGAATCCATCGTTGCCGAAGCGTACGACGCCGAAGCGGACCTGTGGGAGCGGCTCCAGGAAGCCGTGCTAGAACTGCCCGCGGCCGAGCAGTAGCGAATACCGCGCCGCGCCCTCAATCTGGCTGGCAATCCACCCGGGCCGCTGCCCGCTAATTTCAAAAGCGTGGCTGAAATAGAGATCCGTGCCGTGCACCACCACCCCGCCGAGCGGGAGAGCCGCGGCCTGGCGGGCTGCCTCCCGCACCGCATCCGCGTTAGCATCGCCCAGCCGCAAGGTCACGGCCGCGCTATCCGCCCCGCTCACCAGGGTATTGCGCAGCATTACCACCGGCACCTGCGCCCCATCCACCTGAAGCGTAGCCCCGAAACCGTATTCGGCTTCCGCCGCATCGCGCTGCCCGAGCAGCGGAGCGAGCGCGGAAACCAAGCCGTTCCAGCGATACACCCCGGCCGTGCCCAGCAGCTTATCGAAACGGGCATCCACCCCGGTCGGATCCGTGAATTGATCGGCATCCCCGGGCGCGTTGCCCACAAAAGGGTTCATTTCCGGGCGCGCGGAAAACGTATCCTCCAGAATTTCCCCGGCGCCGGCTACCGCCTCCGGCCCGAAAAGATCATCTTTCGTGGGGGGAACGTTATCGAGACCGCGCACGAACACCGCGGTGGCGTCAATAGCGGCGACGACGAGGAACTTCACCATGCTGGTGAGCCGCGAGAAAGGCAATCCGGCCATGCGCAACGCCAGGTGCAGGACCACATCTTCCCCGACGATACGCACATCGCCCAGAGAAAAAGTCTCAAAAACCCAGCCGGCCAGGCCGGTGACATCGATGAGATCCGCCCGGCCTACCGAGCAGCGCAGGTTGAGGTAGGAACGCCCCTCCCCATCGCGTGCCGGGGAAAGCTCCACAGTTTTCAGGTTGTGCCCGATAGCCACGGCCAGGCGCAGCCCCTCCGTGGATGCCACCGGGCGCATTCCCGCCCGGCACGCGGTCACCACGCGTTCCCAGGTGTTAATGATGTAGCCCGGTTCGCCGGGTTCGGCTTCCGGAATATCGCCGAGGGAAGCGGCGATGGTGTCAATTTCCCGACCGATAGCGTCCATCTCATCCATGGGGGAAGTCTACCCGGGGCCTCCGACAGCAAAATGCGGTGTTCACGGACGGCTCTGTAATGTTCACGCAGGGCTCTGTAATGTTCACGCTCGGCTCTGTAATGTTCACGCTCAGTTCTGCGGTGTTCGCGTGCGGCGGCGCGGTGGGCGATGTCATATTAAGTAAAAAATGTGGCGAATACTCGGGGAGAAAGTCCCAGCTGCGGGATAAAACCCTCGCGCGCGGTGGTGATATCGCGTAGGATTAGGCCCCGTCACCAAAAAGTAAGGGTACCCTTACTTACGAGCGTTGGGCTTCCTCACAAGGTGCATCCTATTAGGGCACCAACGCCCAGTATAGCCAGAAAGGGGATGGTGATGGGAATGGGATATCAACGGGGTGCGGTCCGGGCCGGCCTGGCCGCGCTGCTGGCGAGCATGCTTGCCCTGCTGGGGGCCTGCGGAGCTGCGTCGTCGCCGGAAAAGAGCGCGGGAAGCGAGAAACCGCAAGTGCTCACCACCTTCACGGTGCTGGCCGATATGGCGAGCAATATTGCCGGCGATCATATGGAGGTCGCCTCGATCACCAACCCGGGCGAAGAAATTCACGATTATCAGCCCTCGCCCGGCGATATTAAACGCGCGGAAGGCGCGGATATTATCCTGTACAACGGCCTGGGACTGGAGCGTTGGTTCGAAAAATTCGTGGAGAATTCCACCGCGGAGCGCATTAACCTCTCCGACGGCATTGAGCCCGTGGCCATCGCGGAAGGTGATTACCAGGGCAAACCGAATCCGCACGCGTGGATGAGCCCGAAGAACGGCAAATTGTACGTGGATAATATGGTCGCCGCCTTCGCGAAGGTCGATCCCTCTCACGCTGAGGATTACCGCACCAACGGCGAAAACTACAAGAAACAACTGGATGCCATCGCCAGCGATATGGACGCGGCCCTGGCCACCATTCCCGAATCCCAGCGCGCGCTGGTGAGCTGCGAAGGCGCATTCTCCTACCTCACGCGCGATCACGGCCTGCAAGAAAAGTACCTGTGGGCGGTCAATGCCGAAGGCGCGCAAACCCCCAAGGCGAAGGCCGACCTCGAGAATTTCGTGCGCACCTCCGGGGTGCGGGCGCTGTTCTGCGAATCCACCGTGGACGACAAAATGGCGTCCGTCGCCGAAGACACCGGTGTTCCGGTGGCCGGCTTACTGTACGTCGACTCGCTTTCCGAGGCGGACGGCCCCGTGCCCACCTACCTCGATTTGCTTCGGTACGACGCCGATCTCATTACCCGCGGGCTGACCGGCAAAGCGGGTGAAGCCGCGGGAGAACCCACGAAACCGGCCGGCAAGTAAACGCTGCTCGCATATAAACACTGCTTGCAGGTGAACGCTGCTAACACGGCGGCGGTACTCGCCATACATGCAGTTCGCAAGCATGCACAATCGCAGAAAGGCGGAGAAACGGTGGCAACACCAGCAGAAACTCCGAAATACGCTCTTGAGGTGAGCGGTGTTCACGCGCGCTACGGCTCGGTGCAGGCCCTCACCTCGGTGAGCTTCGGGCTGACCCCGGGGGTTATTTGCGCCCTCGTGGGGCAAAACGGCTCGGGTAAATCAACGCTCATGAAATCAATTATGGGATCGGTGCGCCACGGCGGGGATATTACGATCCTCGGCCAGAGCGGCGCGCGAGCCCGCAAAGCCGGCCTGGTCGGCTACGTCCCCCAAAACGAAGGCGTGGACTGGGCTTTCCCGGTCAGCGTGCAGGAAGTGGTGACCATGGGCCGCTACGGCTTCATGGGTCCCACCCGCCGCGCGCGGGCCGAGGACCGCGAGGCCGTGCGCCACGCCCTCGACATGGTCGAAATGACTCCCTACGCGGATCGCCAAATCGGCTCGCTGTCCGGCGGGCAGCGCAAACGCGTGTTTATCGCCCGTGCCATCGCGCAGGGCGCCCAGCTCATGCTCCTGGACGAACCCTTCGCCGGGGTGGATAAACCCTCGGAAACGATGATTATTGCGCTGCTCCAAAAACTGGCGGCCTCCGGGGTGACTATCCTGGTCGCCACTCACGACCTGGCCGGCCTGCCCCAGCTGTGCTCCGAAGTGCTCCTCCTCAACCGCCGCGTCATTTTCCACGGCCCGGTGGCCGAGGCCATGAAGCCCGAGCACCTCATGCAGGCTTTCGGCGTCGTCCCCGATCACGGCGAACCGGAGCCGGCAACAAACCCGGCCACGCAGCTGCGCAAGGCAAAGGAGAACCGCTAGTGTGGTACGAACTTTTCGTTGAAATGTGGACGCACCCGTTTATGGTGCGCGGGGCCACCGTCACCCTCACCGCGGCAATTGTGTGCGCGGTCATCAGCTGCTGGCTGGTGCTCATCGGGTGGTCGCTTATGGGCGACGCACTCTCGCACGCGATTCTGCCCGGCGTGGTCATCGCTTACGTGCTGGGAATGCCCTTCTCCCTGGGCGCGGTCATCGCGGCGCTCATCGCGGTGGCGCTGATTTTCCTGCTGCGCTCCACCTCGCGAGTCAAAGAAGACGCCTCCATGGGAGCAGTGTTTACTTTATTCTTCGCGATCGGTTTGATCCTCATCAAACTCAATCCTTCCAATGTGGACCTCAACCACGTGATCTTCGGCGACCTGCTGGGCGTCACGCGCGCGGATATGATCCAGGTGGTGATCCTGGCCCCGCTCGCGCTCGCGATTTTGCTCTTCAAGCGCCGCGACCTGACCGCCTATGCTTTCGACCCCACCCACCTGCAAGCCATCGGCATCCGCGCCCGCAGCCTCGGCGCGATTCTGCTGTTCTGCCTGGCGCTCACGGTGGTGACGGCCATGCAGGCGGTGGGCGCGATCCTCATTATCGCGCTGGTGATTGTGCCGGGCGCCACGGCGTACCTGGTCACCAACCGCTTCCGCGTCATGCTGATTTTCGCGCCGGTTTTCGCGGCCGTATGCGCGCTGGTGGGCCTGTACGTCTCCTACTGGCTCGACCTGCCCTCCGGCGCCGCGGTGGTCACGGCCCAGGGCATCATGTTCCTGGTGGTCTGGCTGATTTCCCCGCACGGTTTGCGCGGCAAACTCGAGGGTGCGCGCACCCGCGCCGCGGTTTCTGCATAGCACGACGGCGCAGCTAGCCGGCGGCGGCCTTGCCTGCCAAGGGATGTTGGTGGCCGAGAGGCGTTGCTCAACAGGTGTGGCCCGGAACCTTCGCGGTTCCGGGCCACACCTGTTTGTAGCTGGATGGGCGTTACTTAGCCATGCCGGCGCCGTGCCAGCAGACCGGTTCCCACCAAGGCGAGAGCGCCAGTCAGCAGCCACGCACTCTCCGCACCGGTGGCGGGCAGCTTCTTCTTGACGACGCGGGCGGGCTTGCTCGGCGCCGTCGGCTCGGCCGGCGCAGGCGCGGTGCTCGGGGCCGCCGGTGCGGCTGTTGGAGCAACGGTCGGTTCGGTGGTCGGAGCGGTTGTGGGCGCTACCGTTGGGTCAGCAGTCGGAGTAACAGTCGGGTCTGCCGTCGGCTCGGTGGTTGGATCAACCGTTGGATCAACAGTCGGTTCAACCGTGGGCTCCGGCGGAATCGGAGTTCCCGGGGTGAGCGTCGCGGCCTTCTGGGTGAAGCTCAGCTTCGCGGCCAGAACAGTGCTGCTCCCATCGGCAAAAGTCACCTTGATCGGCAGCTCGTGAGTTCCGGTAGCAGCGTCCTTACCCATCGTCACGGTAAGTGCGCCGTCGTTCGGATTAACCACAACATCCCAGCCCTTCGGCAGGATCGCGCCGTCATTGAGGGCGTAAGCACCGTTCGCGCTGAGCACGGGCGTGACCGCAGCGCCGTTCGCATCCGTGAAGCTCGGAGCGGGCACGTTCACGGTGACCGGATCCAGATCCTCGCGCGCGGCGGAGGCCGGCTGGTAAGCAGCGTTCACCGCGGTGACGGTGACCTGCGCCGTCGTGGACACAATATCTTCCACCCAGGTACCCGCGGCGTCCTGCGTTTTCACGGCGCGCTTGTAGGTGACCGGGTAGACGCCGGGCGTGGCGGTATCCACCTGGGACGCGTCGATAATCACGCGGGTGGGAATGCCGGTTCCGTCCGGGGCATCGTAATTAGCGGTGGAATATGTGATGACCTGCTTCGCATCGGTGAGCGCCTGCGGATCGCGGTCGCTCGTGAGGGTGGCCAGGTCGAGGTTACCCGCCTGCGCCGCCTGCTCCGCGAGGCCGCGGATCGTGCTCAGCTGAGCGCGGGAATCGTAAGCACTGTACTGCGGAATCGTGATGTCGCTGGCCTCCACAACCTTGACCAGGCGCACATGCGCGTTGGAAAGCTCCGCGGCGAGCGGGGCATAAGCGCCCTCGTTCATCGCGATGGGATTGCCCTGGGCGTCCACGAAACTGGGCTGCTGGGTGGACATCCCGTAGGTGTAGACCGGCATGATCTGGTCGGCGGTTGCCCCGACCGAGTAGCCCTTATCGCGGATCGCATCCCGAATCGGCATGAGGTCAATCTGGTAGGAATTCACCGTGGCCGTTGAAATCTTCGAGATCATGCTCTCGTAGCCCTCGCATTGCGAGCGCAGCCCATTGGCGTAGGTGGCCTGGTACTGCAGGTTGAAACCATCAGCGAAGGGCACCTTCTTCGCGGCATCCACATCCCGGTGCTTCACTGTGGGCATGGCTTGCTGCACGGCGAGGGGAACCTGGGTGAAGGGGCCGGAGAGGTCGCTGTAATTAGCGGCATCGGATTTTTCCACCGCCACGAACTTACCGGTGGTGCCGTGCTGGCTGGCCGCGCCGTTATCTAGCTCGGTTAGTGGGGTGAAGCCGCGGAAGCGGATAATCCGCATATAACCCTGCGGCTTCTTCGACATGGCTTCGCCGTAGTCGGTTCCCGAGAGGGTGAGGGTGTGGTTCTTGAGCGAGGCCACCGGCATCAAACCCTTGACCGTGGCAACATCCTGATTGAACTTGAGCGGGACGTCCAGGGTGATCACATCATCCGGGCCGGTAGAAGCCGGGAGGATGCCGCGGAGCCACACCGTTGCCACGTTATCCCAGTCCGCATCGGTCATCATATCGAGGGTCTTTTGGGTGCCGTTTTGGAGGATGAGCCAGATGGTGACCTTGGTGGATACGCCGGAGGTGGTGATGGCTTCTTTGAGCTTGGGGCCGTCCACAACGAAACCTGAAGCGTCTACCGGGGCGCCGGAGGTATTGTATGCGGCGTCGCCATCCATCCATCCGACCTGGTAGCTGAGTCCGTAGAGTGGGGAGGTGGTGTTATTACGCACCTGGATGCGCGCGGTGAGCTCGGTGGTTTTGGTGAGGTCGATGAGGTTATTACGCATGCAATTGAGGCGGTTGCCTGTATCGCGCTGCGGATCGCCCGGCATCGGGAAATTATTGGAAGCCGAGCCGTCGGCGGCGCGCAGTTGCATGCCTACGCTGAATTTTGCGTCTTTACCGTTCTTATCTTGCGGGGTGATGAGGCTGCCGTCACCGACTGCCAGGCCCGAAACGATGGCCGGGCTGGGGTTATCCGCGGTGGGAACGTCCGCCACGGCGAGCGGGGCTACGATTCCGCATCCCAGGACCGTGAGGGCGGATAGTGTTCCGACGGCGAGCTTGCGCATCTTTGCCATGATGTCCTATCCAGAGTTGTGGTTACTTATGCTTCTAACCCTAAATGAAATTTAGTGTTAGTTAAAGTGATCGCGGTAGGACAATGTTCAAGTGGTGCGAGCTGGGTGGATGGCTGGCACGGGGAGGGGCTGGGTGCGAATCGGCGGTGCTGTGCGAAAAGGAGGCGTGAAGCGGGTGTGCGTCGTCGTAAAAAGGTATAAACTCAAATTATTGAGGTGACAAACTTCGCGCAAGGGTGCGGGGAAAGGGGTCGCCTCACGCGTCGCGGTATTCGCGAGAAGGGTGCACGATCATGGGCGTTATTCGGGGCGTGACAGAAGAAGATATTCTCGCGTTTCTTCGCGAGCACGGCATCGAGGCTGGCGTGAACTACCTGGTGGTGCGCAAGTATCGCGGTCTCCTGGGGGGGGGATCGGCAAGCTCCTGGTGTCGAACCTGTGGAATGCGATTGACGCGGCGGTGATCCGGGTGCTGGTGGTGACCGATGCCGAGTTTATTGTGATCAATCCGGAGGGGAAGTCGGGGCTGTCGCATATGTCGCGGGCGGACGGCGAGCGTTTCTGGCGGTACCCGTGGGAGAGTGTGGTCGATTTTCATGTGGAGCGCAAAGCCACTACCGCGCTTATTAGTTGGACCGCAGAGGGCAAGGCGCAGACCTGGGAAGCGGATATTAGGGCTAATAGACAAATGGTGGGTCTTATACCCGGACTTTTCCTTGCTGTAGCAACGAAAAATCGGCCTTATTGAGGTCGAGCACCTCAATAAGCTGGCTTCCTTGACATCCGTTGCGTGACATGCCTCGACGGAAAACTCGTTCCGTCCGCGTTGCCACGCGACACAGCCACGGGGCGGGCAGAGGTACAGAGTGCGCATTCTGGGCCGTGTAGGCGCCATAGTGCGCGTTAGAGACACGAAATCGGGTGCAAACGGTACTCTCCCTCGCACTTTGTCTGCGTACCCAGTTCGTACGGATCCGAACCGGATCCAAGCCAACGACACGCCGTCATTAGACCCACTTTTTGTCTATTAACCCGGATATTACCCATCCGGGAGTTTTCAGCTTCAACCCGGTCAATTTGCCGGCGTTCCTGAGGCATTCGCGTTAGGTTGGTTTTGCGGCCGGGCCTGGGGCTTCGGGCTTGAGCGAGGAAAAAGAAATTGCTCCCCACCGGGATTTGGGTCACCGAGGAGGAGCTTCGCGCGCTCGAAGGGATTCGAACCCCCGACCTTCTGATCCGTAGTCAGATGCTCTATCCACTGAGCTACGAGCGCACAGTCACGAGGTGGCTACCACAAGCTCCTCAATAAAAAATTGAGGAGGCGAGCGATTAACCCGCCTCGTTTTGCGACAGATAAGAGTTTACCGCGTTCCCCGGCGAGAGCAAAATCTACAGGCCAGGTGCGTTATGTTTCACATCTGGCCTGGCTGGGTCTGCGGCCAGTGTTGGGTAGTGGCGGCAGGTGTGCTGCCTGGCTGTGTGGGCGCATTCAACCGGACTTAGCCAGAAAGCTCCCACGATCTTGCGCGATCAATGCTACTGTATGTACAGAGTAATGTTGATTGCGTGTAATGGGGTGGTTGTGGTGGCAAATGTATCTTTCCGGACGGATGATGAAACGAAGGCCCAGGCTGCGGAGTTATTCCGTGATCTCGGGTTGGATATGAGTACTGCTATCAATATGTTTTTGCGGCAGTCGATTGCCAGCAACGGCATTCCGTTCACGCCGCATCGCGGGAACTCGGCCAGTGCCGTGGCGAGAGCTGAAGTTGAGTCCCGCACCGGCGCATCGTTTAGTAGTGTCGCTGAGCTGATGGCGGATCTCAATGAGGCTGACTAGCGTCTTTCGTACGAATCAGTTCAAGCGCGATGCCAAGGCGCTGTTCAAGAAACATTACGACGCCGCAAAGATGGCGAAGGCTATCGAAGCGTTGATGAGGCAAGATCGCGATGAGCTGCGCACGCGGTATCGTGACCATGCGCTGCAGGGAGGTTGGAAAGGGTACCGCGAAATTCATATTGAGGGTGATTGGCTGGTGATTTACCGCGTGGAACGTAGCGAGTTGCTGCTGGTGCTTACCCGAACCGGCTCCCACGACGACCTGTTCTAGGCATGGTGTCCAAAAGATACCGGATTCCCTGTCCAAGAAATGGTCAGACTCGTTATCCAAAAACACTCAAGACAATCACACCTCTGGCCTATGTGGATGATCTGCGCATCTCCCATTGCTGTTCGGCAGCTGTCCAAGTAGATTGACTAGTGATAGACCCCCGGTCAGGCCTCTAGCTTTTAGCAATGCACAAATGACCGGGGCCTTTCTCTACAGGCAGGCTAAAGGCGCGTCGGAGAGTGGTAGAAACTAGACTTGGTGCGACTTGGATGTGTTCTTGCTGGAGAAGCCGGGGTTTGGCCCGCTAATTCGTACATTTTCGGGCACGCGTGACCGCCCCATCAAGCGCGCGTTGTGCGACTTTGATTCGAATTTGCGCGGCAGCTATTTTTACTAGCTCTGGATCCGTAATAAGCCGTTCGGGATCAATGTCGGCGTCGCTTTCAATTTCGGCAAGTAGTTCCTCGTCTGTTCTCATTGTTAGAAGCCTTTCCGTTCGAGAAACTTTCTCCGAGCCTTCATCGCGTGAAAATGTCCCGGCAGTCCATCGCCCAGGGGCATATATTGAAGAACATCTCGACCCATGTTGAGCTGCTCGCTGCCAGTGTTGGGTAGCCGGGGCCGGGCAAAAAGTAGGAGCCAGCTATCCCCTCGGTGGGGGAAGAGGATCCCTGACCCTCTTTTCGCCGGCATCTCAATACTATCAGCGTGTAAATCTATCCCGCAGCCCCGAACAGAGGCGCTGTTCCTCAAACCGCCCCTTTTATTTTCGCCGCGCACCCCGGTTTGGGGGTACAAATCCACACCCCGGGTTGTACCCCCACAAGTACCCCCGGAGTACCCGTAAGTACCCCTAAAGGCCGGTTAAGAGTAGGTACGGGGGAGCGTTCCAAGCCCCATTATTCCCCGACTTTTCCGCGTCCTACCGCCAAAAACTAAGCCCTCAAGCCGATTTCTCAACCTGGGGTTCATCGTGAAGCGGAGAGTAAGGGATTCGAACCCTTGGTGCGGGGTCGCCGCACAACGGTTTTCAAGACCGTCTCATTCGGCCGCTCTGACAACTCTCCAAGCAGCACCGCCCGCACGGGCTGCAAAAGGCTAGTTTAGCGTAGTTTCGCGCGCTGCTACACCAGTGGTGCAGCAGCTTCGAGCACAGCCCCAAACTCACCCACCGGCGTGAACTCCGGCAGCAGGATGCGCTCCATCAGATGCGCATCCATATCCGCCGAGTGGTTACCGGAATGGGTCATGCCGGTGTCTTCAAATCCCTGGCGAGCGTAGAAACCGCGCAGCGGCCCCACGCAGTCCAGGCGCACCCGGTCGTAGCCGTAGGTGACGGCCAGCTGGGCCATCGCGGCTAGGATCGCCCGCCCGGCGCCCTTCGCCGCAACGGCCGGATTGGCCATGAGGGTGTGCAGGTAGAGGGCGGGCATATCGTCGAACCAGATGAGCGGGTCGGAATGCAGGGCCCGCACCGCGGCGGTGATGGTGCCATCGGCCGCGCGCAAAGCCCAGAATTCGCCGGCATCTACCTGCTCGGCGATCTTCCACACCGGCAGCGAGCCGAGGGGCCATTGGCTGTTGCCGGCGGCGGCCATAGTTTCTTCGATGGTGCGGCGGATGGTGGCGAGGGTGGGGATGTCCTCACGCGTGCACCGGGTCAGGCGAGTCAGTTGAGTGGTCATGAGAGTCGTCGTCCTCCGCAACTCGGTCCCACAGGGGAAATTCGGTCAGGAATTAGCCAGCGCTTGGTATGTATCAGGCAAACATGCGCTGCTGTTAGGTTGGGTTGGGGGTGGCGTCGTCGTACTGGACGAAACACCGGGGGTGTCACGCGGTCATGGGCCGCTGAACCTCAGCGTAAAACAAGAAAAGTCTTCAGTGCAAGCTCTAGTAACGGTCAAGAATCGGTATCGTTGCTGTACGCGAACAGCTGGAAACGCGGGTGGTACCTCCCGGCCTCGCTTGCTGCACACAGGATTTTACACAGCGCGGCGGCCCTGTCAAAACGTGGTGTGCACCACCGGCACGTGCCTCCTTGTCAAGAAGGGCGACGACGCCGCGCCTACCGCCCACCAGCCCTATTATCCCGCGGAAAAGTGTGTGGCAGTAGCCCGGTGCCCGACCCGCGGCATTAAGTCTGACAACCACATAGGATGGTGCCATGACTTCACTACATAAGGACCCGCACAATGATCGTGCGCAGGCCACCGCGCCCGGCGCTGGCGCCGCGGCTGGCCGTTCGGCCCGCGCGCTCGTCACCCGTACCGCCGACCGTGATTTCCGCATCCCGGCCGTGCTGCATCGGGATAACCAGCTGACCGTCTTCTTCGATGAACGCCCGCATCCGAGCGGGGATTTTGACTGGGAAAACCTGGGCGGCGCCATGGCTGCCGACCTGCCCAATCCCAATCGGATTTGCTATATCACCGCTGAGCTGCCCGCCGATGCGGGGGCGAGCGCCGCGGACTCGGGCGCTTCTGCCGCGGGCACCCCGCTGCGCGCGCAGGACCTCGACTTTTCCGCGCCCCGCCCGGTTCCGGGAACGCCTGCGGTGTGCGGGGACCCCTGCGTGGCCGGCGCGCCGGTGCGCAGTGCTATAGGCGCGGATGCCGCAGCGCCAACCGCCGCCGGGAGCGATGCCGGGAGCGCCGGCGGGAACTCTGATGGGAACGACGCCGGCATTACCCTGGCCTATGCCGCCTCCGAGGAAATCGGCTACTTCGGCTCGCGCTTCGCCGGGCCGCGCCTGGAAGCCTGGATTGCCTGGGGGAGCAGCCTCGACTCGCTCAGCCATAGCCGGGTGGATGACCAGCTCTATAGCGAGCTGCGCTGCGATGGCCTCTTCGCTACCTCCGGCTCCACCCCGCTGCTGGGCGATACCGCGCTCCTGCCGTATGTCACGAACCGCGGCGGGGAAGCCGTGATCTACGTGGTGCATGTGCGCGAAGGTCGGATCGTGGCGATTTCCGAGCCTATCCGCCCGGTCGGCACCCCGGGCCTGGACGAAACTACCCTCGAGGTGAGCGGCGGCGAGGTCATCGCGAATATTCGCCTCCAGGGCCGCGGCGGGCGCGTGGTGGCGCGCTCAAGCGACGGCCTGAGCTGGTCCGCGCCGCAGCCCCTCAGCCTCCCCGATCCGGGGTGCAATGCCAAGCTCATCACCTGCGGAGATGGCACCGTCCTCATTCACCCGCATTCGGATACCGCGCGGGAGAATGGCGCTATTGTCGACGACGCCGGACGCCTGCTCCGCTCCTTGGGCCCGGGCGAATTCGGTTACTCGGACGCGGTGTGGCTCTCGGATAGCCTCGCCGTCGTTTTTGAACGCGAGAACTCGCTCTACCTCGACCTTATCCCGGGCAGTGAACTGCGCTAACTAAGCCGGGATCGTACCCGCGCGGCGCGCCACGCAAACGGGGCCGGGTGAGCTGGAAATCCAGCCCACCCGGCCCCGGTTTGTATCTCACCTCTCGCGCCGCGAGGTGCTTCTCGGCGCGAAGCGCTACCTGATGCGAAGGTGCTGCATCACCGCGGCGCTATGTCAGCGAGATGAGGTGTTGTCTCAATGAGATGAGGTGCCTCTGCGCGAGGCGGGAAGCGCTTAGCGCCGCACGCCAGGCGTGTCGATGCCGTCGCCATCCCAGTCACCGATGATGAGCTGATCGCCGGGCTTGCCGTAGGCGACGCTCATCACGGTATTGCCCTGCGCATCGGCGGTGTAGATGACGTTGCCGCGGCGCACCCCAACGGTGTCCACGCCGTCGCCATCCCAGTCACCCACGATGACCTCATCGCCCACGCGGCCGAAGCTGAAGACTGCGTCCGCGTTTCCGGATTCCAGGGAGTTCTTCACGAAGAACTGGTTGCCGCGCACCGCCGCGAAGGTTGCGACGCCGTCGCCATCCCAATCGCCGGAGATGAGGGTATCGCTGGCCTTGCCGTAAGCGATGACGCTATCGGCGTTGCCGCTGGTCAGCGAGTTCTTCACGAACACCTTATTGCCGCGGATAACCGCGAAGGTGGACTTGCCATCGCCATCCCAATCGCCTACAGCGACCTTGTCGCCGGCCTTGCCGTAGGAGAAGACGGTGTCGGCATTGCCGCCGCCCAGGGAGTTCTTCACGAAGAACTGGTTACCGCGGCGCACCGCCACGGACTTGCGGCCATCTCCGGTCCAATCGCCCACGAGGAGTTCGTCGCCGGCGCGCCCATAGGAGAAGACGAGATCAGCAACTGTGGATGTCCACGAGTTCGAGAGGAAGTTGGAGTTTCCGTTGGATTCGGGAACCGCCGGTTCGCTCGGCTCCGGGCTGGGAGTCGGGCTCGGGTCGGGAGTACCGGGCGTCGGCTCCTCGGTGCCCGGAGTCGGTTCGGGCGACGGCGCCGGCTTATCGGGCGTCGGATCCGGCTTGGGGCTCGGGTCGGGAGTACCGGGCGTCGGCTCCTCGGTACCGGGCGTGGGGCTGGGCTCGGGGCTCGGCTCCACGCAGGTATCGGACACATCCGTCATCTTGTACACCGCGATTTCCGCGGCGGAGGCCAGGGAATCGGCGGTGCGCCCGTAGGTGCCGGTAATGCGCAGGCGCAGGAACTGGGTGTCCTTAGCGTCCACGAAGAAGGTTGCCGGCTCCGGCGAATTCTCGAAGGTGCCTTCGGCGATCTTCACCGCGCTCGCGGCGTCCTTACCGGCCCACAGTTCCGCGGTGCGGATGCGGCCGTTATCCCCGCCGGCGCTGCGCGGATGCACATCCACGCGGCCGATATTTTCAGCCTGGGGCAGGGCCAGATCAATATCCAGCGGCAGCTTAATCGTGGAGCTCCACGGGCTATGCCAAATGGTGTTGAGGTCCCCGTCGAAGAGGTTATCGGTGCCGTTATCCTCCCGGGCGGTTTCCGCCGCCACCTCGTTAGCGAGCTTCACGCCCGGCACGTAGACCGGCCGCGATTCGCATTCGCGGTTGATGAGGGTGACTTCGGCAAAGCCATTGGCCGCCACCTTGTCACCGGAGGTGATGAGGAAGGGGATGGTCTGGTTACCGTCACCGGCCAGCACCTTCGCACCGATGGTCACCGGCACCTGCACAACGCGGGTCTCCCCGGCCTTGAGGGTGCCCAGCTCCACGGCTTCGGCTTCCCAACCGGCGGGTAGCTCACCGGGGGTGGCCACCACGCCAGCAAGGTCCTCGCTGCCCATATTGGTTACCGACAGCGGAATCGTGGACTTACCGCGATACACCTTGGCGTTCTCCGCGGGGACCGCGGAAACAGGCAGGGAGTTCAGCCAATCCAGGGTGAAATGCGCGTAGAGCATGTCATTGTTATCGCCCTCGTAGAAGATGCCATACCGGCCATCATCCATGGCCCACATCGTGGAGTACGACATGGCACCTTGCTTGAACTGCTTACCAACTGACCACGTGCGTCCGTCGTCGTACGAAATACGCACGAGGCCGTTCGAACGTGAGGTCGCGGACGACGAAGAATAAAGCAAAATCTTCGCCTGTGCGCTGCCTTCCGGTGCGTTCGGGAACGCGCGGATAATCGAGGCGTTATTGCGCGGGTCGGGCAGCTGCCATTCGACCTGCATCGGGGTGTAGGTCTGGCCGCCGTCCTTCGAGAAGGCGACCTTGCGGGCCATAATGCCATCCGAGGAACGCGAGTTGAGCATGACGGTGCCGTCGGAGAGCTCCACGACCTTGTTCTCGTCCATATTGCCGTACACGGGTGCGCCCGGGGTCCAGGTGGCGCCGTTATCGTCCGAGTAGACGGAGACGGCGGCGTAGCCCTTGCCGTTCGGCATGGTCATCGTGAACTGCTGGATGAGGCGGCCCTTATGCGGGCCGTACTTGAGCTGGATGCCAGCGCCGGAGGCCGCGAAACGGGAGCGGATATTTTCATCGAAGGTGATGTCCTTGGTGATGAGGCGCGGCTTGGACCAAGTCTGGCCGTTGTCATCCGAGTAGACCACCTGCGCGTGCAGGGCCCGCCGGTTATCCGGATCGGTGCCCGGCTGGGAATCCTGGAAACGCACATCGTAGGAGAACACCGAGAAGAGGAAAATGCGCCCGGTTTCTTCATTTACCACGAAGGAGGGATCGGAGAAGCCGTACTTATCCGTATCGCGGATATGCCCCTTGCCCTGCAGGATTTCCTCCGGTGCCGTCCACGACTTTCCGTTGTCCTTGGAGATGCGGAGAGTGATGTGGTTCGGGTTGGGGGAGTCCATGCAAGAATCCGGGCGGCCGTCATAAGCCGCGAGGATCCAGCCGTTATTCGCCTGGGCGAGAGCCGGGATGCGGTAGCAGTAGTTGTCCTTATCCCCGGCGCGCGCCAGGCGCACGGTTTCCATATCCCCGCGTTCGGTGGGGATGGTAGCCGGGTCAGGCCGCTTGCCGATCTCCTCGTTGATCACCTTGATGGCGGGCAGCTCCGCGCGGATATTATCCTGAAGCACCCGCGTGCCCTCGCGATCCTCAGTGGCGCGGAACACCACGTAGGGGGTGAAGCTGCCCTTCTTTGCGTCTTCTGCCGTTACTTTGTAGGTGATCGAGGAGCAACCCTGGGTAGCGCCAGCGCGCAAATCACCCCAACGGCAGTTGGGCCTTTCCGTGGTGAGGAACCGGGAAAGGTTGGATTTGTAGGGGAAAGCGGTGATCGTGCGATCAGAAATATTCGTATAAGTAACCTTGAAGTTCAGTTCCTGGCCGATACGAACGGTGTCTCCGCCGTCATCGGTGCGTTCGAACTTCACTGTCATGTACTTCTGTGCTTCGGGAACCTCGCCTTCACGATTAACGAGTTGGGTCGACGTCGCAGCGTTGACTCCTACCTTGCCCTTCGCATTAATGACGAAGTTGACAGTAATAGGTTCCGAATTCGCAGGTGCGTAATCTGCGATGGTTACCGGAATATTGACAAGGCGGCTCTCCCCGGCGGCGAGCTTTCCGATCCGTACCGGTTCGGCAGACCATCCACGCGGGAGCTTGCCGGGTGTGAGAATGGGATCGGGAATTTCCGCAGTGCCCTTGTTCGTCACCCGCATCTTGAGAGTTGCCTCACCGCGGTTAACGACCGTGGGTTCCGGAGTGCTCGTGATCGGGAGAGCATCTAGCCAGTCCAGCCCGAAGTGGGCGTAGAGCATGTCATTGTTGTCACCTTCGAAGAAGATGCCGTACTTACCGTTATCCAGCGCCCACATCGTGGAGTAGGCCATAGCACCCTTCTTGAACTGCTTGCCTACCGACCAGGTTTTTCCGTCGTCGTACGAAATACGAATGAGGCCGTTGGAGCGCGACCGGGCCGACGAGGAAGAGTAGAGCAGGATCTTCGCTTCGTCGCTACCCTCTTCGGCATCAGGGAACGCGCGGATAATTGAGGCGTTATTGCGCGGGTCGGGCAGCTGCCACTCCACCTGCATAGGCGTGTAGGTTTCGCCTCCATCATGCGAGTACGCAACCTTGCGTGCGAGCGTGCCGTCTGAGGAACGTGAGTTGAGCATGACGGTGCCGTCGGAGAGCTCCACGACCTTGTTTTCATCCATATTTCCGTAGACAGGCTCTCCGGGCTTCCAGGTGTCGCCATTGTCATCGGAGTACACGGACACCGCCGCGTAACCGCGACCCGGGACGGTCATGGTGAACTGCTGGATGAGCCTATCCTTGTGGGGGCCGTACTTGAGCTGAATACCCGCGCCGGAAGCGGCAAAGCGGGAACTAATAGCGTCATTGAAAGTGATGTCTTTAGTGATGATGCGGGGCTCAGACCAGGTTTCTCCGTTGTTATCGGAGTAGGACACTTGCGCATGCAGCACATTGCGCGCCTTGGGATCGGTGCCGGGCTTGGAATCCTGGAAACGCACATCGTAGGAGAAGACGGAGAAGAGGAAAATGCGTCCGGTTTTCTCATTCACCACGAAGGACGGATCGGAATAGCCGTACTTATCGGGGCTATTGAGGTGGCCCTTGCCCTTCAAGATCTCCTTGGGTTCAGTCCAGGACTTTCCGTTGTCCTTGGAAATACGCAGGGTGATGTGGTTGGGGTTGGGGGAATCCATGCAGGAATCTGGCCGGCCGTCGTAGGCCGCGAGGATCCAACCATTATTTGCCTGGGCGAGAGCTGGAATGCGGTAGCAGTAATTCGGCTTATCTCCCGCACGAGCCAGAGGCACGGTTTGCATATCCTGGCGATCTGTGGGGATAGTGGCCGGGTCCGGCTCCTTCGGTGCCTGTTCATTGATAAGGGTTACCGACTTTAGTTCTTTCCGGATTCCATCTTGGAGAACTTTCTTGCCGGCGGTATCGGCTGTAGCTTGGAAAACTACGTAAGGGGTGAAGCTGCCGGTTTTCGCAGCTTCGGCGGTCACCGTGTAGCTAATGCTGGTGCAGCCTTGGGTTTGACCGGGACGCAGATTTCCCCAACGGCAGTTCGGTCGTCCGGTAGTAAGGAAACCGGATAGATTCGAATCGTACGGGAAGGCGGTGAAGGTCTTGTCCTTCGTCAGATTTGTGTAGGTCACCGCAAAGGTCATCTTTTGGCCGATGCGGAGCTCATCCCCGTTGTTATCAGTGCGCTCAAATGTAACTGACATGAGTTCGGGCGCAGAAGTTTCTGAAGCGCTCGGCTTTTCCGCCTCCGAAGCTTCGGTGCTCTCGGCTGATCTATCGGTAGTTTCGGCGGCTCTGTTAGTAGGTTCGGTTGGGGTTTCGCTGTTTTCTGGCGTGCTCTCCGCGGCGAGAGCGCTTGACGTGCCTGATTCTAATTCGTCAGCAGTGAGGGCCGGCGGCTGCGCAGTCTCGAGGACTTCCGCTGCCTGAGGTTCGGGCTGCGGGGGCGTTTCCCCCGGGCTGGCCCACGCTGTCAACGGCGTGACCGTGAGAGCAACCGTGGCCGACAGTGCCACGAATGCACTCCACCCACGCCGGGCGCGAGGAGTTGACATTGTGCTGTTACCTTTCTGGCAGACATCATCGTCTCGTCTGACGCTATTGTCAGACAACAACGAAAATAGCACAGCAACTCCGCGCTTGGAAAGTTATTGTCAGACAATAATGCCCAGTGGAACAGCGTTCCGGTCACATAAAGCAGCGTTTCGAGCGCGCGGGACGACGTTGTGGTCATGCTGTGGAACGTCGTTTGGTCGCGCGAAATATCGTTTCAGTACGGGTCGCGGCCGCGGTGGGTCCATTTCCTCGCGCTTCGGTACGACGACGCAGCTCAGTCGGCACGTACTTCCGCGATGAAGTTCAATGCCCCGGTAAGAATACCTGACATGGCCAGATAGCGCTCCACCGGGGCTCCGCTACAAGCCTATCGGGATGGGAATGCCGAAACAATGATTCCGGACGGTCAGGGTCGCGTAGTGCAAACTCAGAGCAGAAATCTGGCCAAAATGGTGCGTAGATTTGCATCCTGTTGTGGTGCGGCTACCGGCCGCAAACAGAGATCCAGCCCACTCCCGACGGAAGTCGAGGCGGGCTGAACGATTATGTATATTCTAGCCAACTATGGGATCCGTGGACAAGATGTGCATCCTGAACCGTACGGGTCGCAAAGTGTGCGTTAGAGACATGAAATCACCTCGAAACGGTACTCTCCCGCACACTTTGTTTCGCCTGATGCCGGGACACTGGCATCCCGCCTCACAACACCCCGGAAACCCGCGATGTCGGATCCGCAATATCGGCAAAGGAGGCGGCCCGCTGTGCCCGCGCGGCAATATCCGCGGCGCGCTCGGCTCGTTCGGCCCGCTCAGCTTCGCGCTGCTGGGCTGCGGCCTGAGCGGTCAGCGCCTCCGGCGGCGCTTCCGGATCCCCGCAATCTCCCAGCGCACTTTCCGCACTTTCCGCGCTGCTTCCTCCGGAACCCTCCGAACCCCCGGAATTCGCCCGCTGCTGGGCGGCTTCGTGGCGGTCAATAATCATATTGAGGGGGCGGTAGTGGTCAATGACCGCCCCGCGATACGCGAAAATATCACCATCTTCGGCGGCCTGAATAATACGTTTATGCGCCTGAGCGGTTTCTAGGAGAAGTTCATCGACGTCGTCGTTTAAATCGCGCAGCGCAATAGAGTGCACCACCCACAGTGCCGTGACCATCTCCAACGCGACCTCGTTATCGAGCGCGGACGTCATCGCAATATGGAACTCAATATCTTCGTGCTGGAAATTTTCCCCGCGCAGCGCTTTTTCGGTCATCCGCGCCACGATGTCGTGCAGATTATCGTGATGGGTGCCCGACAGTGCCCGCACCACACCTTCCGCCATCCCCAGGTCCAGGTATTCGCGCAGCTGAGCCACGCTTTCCACCGCGCCCGTGCCCGCACCGGCCCGCGCGGAGGAGCGCAGCAGCAAGGATTCGACCAGCGGGGAAAGGGACATATTCGCCACCTGGGTGCCCTTCCCGCGCTGCGAGGTAACAATATCCAGCGCGGCCAGCTTGGACAGCGCCTCGCGCACCGAGGAGCGCGAAACCCCCAGCTCGCGGCACAGCTCCGCTTCGGTGGGGAGCTTCGCGCCGGGTTGCAGGCGTTCTTCAATAATCCGTTGTTTCAAAGCGTCCATGACCAAATCGGCGCGATCCGAGCCGGAACGGGGGTGGCCGCCGGTGACCCGCATAGCGCCCTGCGTGGCATGTGACTGCGCGTCGTCGGGCATCATGACACCTAAGGTATCGGAAAACGGATGTTTTCAAAAGATGTGCGCAGGAATATTGAATAGGGTCACGTTACGCGTGGTATCGCGCAGGAACGACGACGCCGCACAGCTGCCCACGCACCCATATCTCAGGTTCATCACAAATTGGTCACAGTTTGCTCATAAGCCAGATATCGGGCTTGCACAAAGTTGTCAGACAATCTAGAGTCATAGCTACGCGACGCTAAAGATGGTTGTCGCACGCGAAAAAATAGCGGAAATTCGGCAGTGAATTTCCGGAAGAACTCAAAGGAGAGGACACTTCAATGACACGCATGAAGTGGGGCGCCAAGGCCACGGCCGTGCTGGCCGCTGGTGTGCTGGCGCTGTCCGGCTGCGGTGGCGGTGGATCTGACACCGGCAAGAGCGGTGGAGATGCACCCGAGAAGGCCGCAGTTCCCTCGGGACAGCCGGCAAAGGGTGGCACCATTCGCGCGGCGGCCGCCTACGAATCCAATAACTACCATCCCTCGTCCACCTCGTCCGCGCTGGCAACCGGCGCGAATATGCACGTGGTGGAGGGCCTGTACGAACTGGATTACCACGATTACAAGCCCTACCGCGCCCTGGCTAAGGAAGATGCTCCCACCAAGGTGACCGATACCCAGTACGAAGTTTCGCTGCGTGATGGCGCGAAGTTCTCGGACGGCACCCCGGTGACCACGGACGACGTAGTCAAGTCCTTCGAGCGGTCCACCGCTGAAGGCAATATCTACCTGCCGATGCTGAGCTTCATCGACAACGTGCAGAAGAAGGATGACACGACCGTCACCATCAACCTCAAGCACCCCTTCTCCCTGGTCAAGGAGCGCCTGGCCCTCGTCAAGATCGTTCCCGCCTCGATGAGCGATGATGATCTGACCGCCAAGCCCGTGGGTACCGGCCCGTGGAAGTACGACGAGATCACCAGCGCCCACATCAAGTTCTCCCCGAATGAGAACTACAACGGCCAGTTCCCGGCCACCGCGGAAGCGATGCAGTGGGAGATCCTCAAGGACGACACCGCTCGTACCACCGCTTTCCAGCAGGGCACCGTCGATGTTATCGAAGCTGCCCCGGCCGATGCCGAAGCTCTGATCAAGGGCGCCGGCGGCGTGATCGACGCGGTTCAGGGCTTCAACCTGCCCTTCCTGCTCTTCAACACCAAGAAGGCTCCGCTCGATAACAACAAGGTGCGCCAGGCGTTCTTCTACGCCATTGACACCGACAAGCTCATCTCCAACGCGCTCTCGGGCAACGCGAAGGCCGCTAAGTCCTTCCTCCCGGAGAACCACCCGAACTTCCACGAAGCTTCCACGGTCTACACCTACAACCCGGAAAAGGCCAAGGAACTCCTCAAGGAAGCCGGTGTTGAGAACCTTGACATCAAGCTGCTGACCACCGATCACCCGTGGATCACCGCTCTGGCTCCCCAGATCAAGAACGACCTGGCTGCCGTCGGCATCAACGCGACCATCGAATCCCAGGCTTCCTCGGCTCTCTACGCCAATAACCTGGACGTGGACAACCCGACCTTCGATGTCACCCTGGCCCCCGGCGACCCCTCGGTCTTCGGTCAGGACCCCGACCTCCTGCTCAGCTGGTGGTACGGCGATAACACCTGGACCAAGAAGCGCACCCAGTGGGGCGGCTCCGAGAAGTTCAAGGAACTGCATCAGTACATGGACAAGGCCGTCACCCTCGAAGGCGACGCCCAGCAGCAGGAATGGAACAAGGCCTTCGACCTCGTTGCCGAAGAAGTTCCGCTCTACCCGCTCTTCCACCGTCAGATGCTGACCGCGTACTACCCGGACAAGGTCACCAACTTCTCCCCGATTTCGACGACCGGCCTTGATTTCATCAACGCTGGCTCCGCGGCTGGAAAGTAAATAATCCCGTGATTCAGCGCTGACGACACGCGCGGCGCTGGCTCAAAGAACACACGGTAATGCGAGGGCCGGGGGTGGTGTAAACCCCACCCCCGGCCCGAGCTTTGCCCAAATACTCCCCTATACTCAACGCGGGGCACCGCAGCCCCGAGGAGATATCGCAGTGAACAACCTTCTCAGACTCATCGGGCGCCGCCTGCTGGTGCTCCCGATCATGGTTCTGGGCGTTGCCTTCCTCGTCTTCTTCCTGATGTCCTTCTCTAAGATCGATCCGGCCTACTCGGCCCTCGGTGAAGGTGCATCCCAGGAAGCCCTGGAAGCCTATCGTGACACCATGGGACTCAATGATCCCTGGCTCGCTCAGTTCTGGAACTTCCTCGTCAACTTCGTGCAGGGTGACCTCGGCACGTACGGCGCCAACCAAGCTTCGGTGGCCGAACGTGTGGGTGAGGCCTTCCCCATCACGATGCAACTGACCTTCCTCGGCCTTATTATCGCCGTCATTCTCGCGTTCGTCTTCGGTGTCCTCGCCGCGCTCTACCGCGACAAGTGGCCCGACAAGATCATCCGCGTCTTCTCCATCGCCTTCATCGCGACGCCGTCCTTCTGGCTGGCCGTCCTTATGATCCTGGCGTTCTCCGTCAATATGCCTCTGCTTCCGGCATCCGGTGCCCTGCCGCCCTTCGGCGAAGACCCGGCCGGCTGGCTGGCGCGCATGGCGCTGCCGGCTATCGCCCTGGGCGTCCCGGTGGCCGGTTCCCTCACCCGTGTTATTCGTACCTCGATGGTGGAGGAACTGGATAAGGATTACGTGCGTACCGCTATCGGTGCGGGTATCCCCAAGCGCGTGGTGGTGTCCCGCAACGTGCTGCGCAATGCCCTGATCTCCCCGGTGACCGTGCTCGGCCTGCGTATCGGCTACCTCATGGGTGGCGCTGTGGTTATTGAAGTTATCTTCAACCTGCGCGGCATGGGTATGGCCATCCTCGAAGGCGTCCAGCAGAACTACCCCCTCCTGGTGCAGGGCGTGGTCCTCGTGGTGGCCCTGGCCTTCATCGTCGTCAATATTGTGGTTGACATGCTTTATGTGCTGATCAACCCGCGTATCCGGGAGGTCTAAATATGAGGCGTAAACTCACGGAAAAGATGGAACGCCCGGGCGTCCGGTTCAAGCGTTTCCGCAATATGACTCGCGGCGCCCAGCTGTGCGTCGTCGTTCTGGTGCTCATTGCCCTCGCGGCCGTTTTCGCACCCCTTATTTCCCCGCACGATCCGCAGGCCATTGAAGTGGCCCGTCAGGCACCCAACGGTGATTTCCTCTTCGGTACTGACGAAAAGGGCCGTGACATTCTCTCCCGCATGATCTACGGTGCCCGCTACTCGCTGGTCATCGGCTTCGCCGCCACCGCTTTCGCGCTCTTCTTCGGTGCGATCTTCGGTGCGCTGGCCGCGGTGTCCCGCAAGTGGATTTCCGAAGTCATCATGCGCTGCATGGACATCATCATGTCCTTCCCCGGCATCGCGCTGGCCGCGGTGTTCGTCTCCGTATTCGGCAATACCCTGCCCGTCATTATTATGGCGATCGGCTTCCTCTACATTCCGCAGATCACCCGCGTGGTGCGCGCGAATGTCATGAGCGAATACGGTGAAGATTACGTGCGCGCGGTCATCGTTTCCGGCGCGCGGGCCCCCTGGATCCTCGTCAAGCACGTGGCGCGCAACTGTATCGCCCCGGTCATGGTGTTCACCACCGTGCTCGTGGCCGATGCGATTGTTTTCGAAGCATCGCTGTCCTTCATCCAGGCCGGCATCGCCGAACCCACACCCACCTGGGGCAATATCCTCGCCGACGCTCGCGGCGGCGTGCTCCTGGGCCGGTGGTGGCAGGCGCTCTTCCCGGGCCTGGCCATTATGATCACGGTGCTCTGCCTCAATATCCTCTCCGAAGGTCTTACGGACGCCATGGTGGCGGCCCCGAAGGCCGCGGCCGTTCCCGATAACGTGGACGCGAACGCCAAGCGCGAAGAGGACCGCCTCCTCGTGGACCCGGTGGCCGCTTACGCCGCCCAGCACGATGCGCTGGTCCAGCGCCTGGAGGAACTGCGCCAAGCCGAAGAACGCCGCAGCGACCGCTTCGAACCCACCTCGCAGGAGGCCCCGGTTATCGAAGTGCGCGACCTGTGTATCAAGTTCCCGCGCCACGGCGATGTCAATGTGGTCGACCACGTGTCCTTCAATGTGCGCGCCGGTGAAACCATGGGCCTCGTGGGTGAATCCGGGTGCGGTAAGTCCATTACCTCCCTGGCGATTATGGGCCTGCTCGATAAGTCCGCCGATATTAGCGGTGAGATTATGTTCAACGGGCAGAACCTCCTCGACCTCACTCCCAAGCAGCACAATGAACTGCGCGGGCATGAGATCGCGATGATCTACCAGGACGCCCTGTCCTCCCTCAACCCCTCCATGCTCATCAAGGCACAGATGAAGCAGCTGACCAGCCGCGGAGGCACCCGCACCGCCGAAGAGCTCCTCGAGCTGGTGGACCTGGATCCCAAGCGGACCCTGGAGTCCTACCCGCACGAACTTTCCGGTGGCCAGCGCCAGCGCGTGCTCATCGCCATGGCGCTCACCCGTGACCCGAAGCTGGTTATCGCGGACGAACCGACCACCGCGTTGGACGTGACCGTCCAGGCCCAGGTGGTGGAACTCCTCAACCGCCTGCGCAAGGAACTCGGCTTCGCGATGGTCTTCGTGTCCCACGATTTGGCGCTCGTTGCCGAAGTGGCCCACTCGATTACCGTCATGTACGCCGGTCAGGTTGTGGAGCAGGCTTCCACCAAGGAACTGCTCACCGACCCGCACCACGAGTACACTCGCGGTCTGCTCGGTTCGGTGCTCTCCATCGAAGCGGGTGCCGGCCGGCTCCACCAGGTGCCCGGCACGGTTCCTTCGCCGCGCGACTTCCCGAAGGGCGATCGTTTCGCCCCGCGGTCCTCGCACCCGACGGTGGGTCTGGACACCCGCCCGATTATGAAACGCGTGGGCGAGACGTGGCACTTCTACGCCGCCCAGCCCGATGCTCCGGATCCGGCCACCACCAACCTGGTGCCCAAGGAATCGGTGGGCGCGTCCAGCGCCGCCGAAACCGCGAGCCCCGCCGCAGCTCCCGCTGCTGGTGATGCCGCTGGTGGAAGCGCCAGCACTCCCGCCGGCCCGGATGCCCAGAAGTGACGAAGGAGGAAAGATCATGACTACTCTGGATACCGAAGCTCGTCACGCTGCCGGCGCGCGCGCCGCTGACCGGCCTGCCCTCTCCGATGTGCCGATTATCGAGTTGCGCGACGTCGACGTCACCTTCCGCACCCGTACCGGTTCCATCTTCAATCCGAATAAGGTGCGCGCCGTGCGCGGCGTCAACCTTTCCCTCATGCCCGGCCAGACCATCGGTCTCGTTGGCGAATCCGGTTCCGGTAAGTCGACGACGGCCAATGTGATGTGCGGACTCCAGTCACCCACGGGCGGCCAGGTATTTTTCAAGGGCGAAGAAGTCACGAAACGTACCGCTGCCCAGCGCCGCCATATCGGCCGCGTGGTCTCGGTGGTGTTCCAGGATCCGGCCACGGCGCTCAACTCGCGCATGACGGTCCGGGACCAGCTCCTCGACCCGATGACGGTCCACAAGATCGGCACCCGCGAGGAACGCTACGAGCGCGTCAAGGACCTCATCGGCATGGTGGGTCTGCCTAAATCGGCGCTCGATGCGCTGCCCGGGCAGCTCTCCGGTGGGCAGCGCCAGCGCGTGGCTATTGCCCGTGCGCTGGCCGTGGGCCCGGACGCGATTATCGCGGACGAACCCACCTCGGCCTTGGACGTGTCCGTGCGCGCCCAGATCCTCAACCTGCTCACCGATCTCAAGCGGGATCTGGGGCTGGCGATGGTTTTCATCACCCACGATATTCAGACGGTGCGCTACGTATCGGACAAGATCGCGGTGATGAATCACGGAGAGATCGTGGAATGGGGAGACGCCAAGGACGTGCTCCACAATCCGCAAAATGACTACACGAGAACACTTTTGGCAGCGGCGCCGTCGCTGCTCCATCCGAAATTGGAGGCATAGTCCCATGTCAGATCCTCGTTTCCGCGGCGTTATCCCCCCGACAGTGACGCCGCTGACCGAAGAACGCGTACTCGATAAGGAATCCTTCGCGCGCTCGCTCAACCGGATGCTCGACGCCGGAGTGCACGGCCTGTTTGTGCTCGGTTCGACTTCCGAGGTGGTCTTCAGCACCGATGCGCGTCGTCGTGAAATCCTCGAAACCGCGGTGGAAGTTGCGAACGGGCGCGTCCCGGTGCTCGCCGGCGTTATCGATATGCAAACCGAGCGCATGATTGAGCACGCGCGTGACGCCCAGTCCATCGGGGTGGACGGCATCGTCGCCACCGCGCCGTTCTACGCGCTGGGCGGGGAAGCGGAAATCGAAGCGAACTTCCGTTACATCCGCGACGCCGTGGACCTGCCGCTTTTCGCGTACGACATCCCGGTGTGCGTGCACAAGAAGCTCTCCATTGACCTGCTTATGCGCCTCGGGACCGAAGGCGTGCTGACCGGCGTCAAGGATTCTTCTGGCGACGACGTTAACTTCCGCTTCCTGCTGGAGGAGAATAAGGCCGCCGGCAAGCCGCTCAACATCCTTACGGGTCACGAAGTGGTTGTTGATGGCGCTTACATGGGCGGGGCGGACGGCTCCGTTCCGGGCCTGGCCAATGTGGCACCGCGCCCCTACGTGGAGCAGTGGGATGCCGCGCAGGCCGGGGACTGGGCTCGTGTGGCCGAATTGCAGAACGAGCTCGCCCACCTCATGCGCATCGTCATGGTGCCCAAGGGCGTGCAGGGCTTCGCGGGTGGCGTGGGCGCCTTCAAGGCGGCCATGAAGGAACTGGGGGTTATCGCCTCCAACCAGATGCCGCGGCCCGTCAAGGCCCTCGAAGGTGAGAACGTCGAAGCTATTCGCGGCGTGCTCGCCAGCTGCGGGCTGCTCTAAGGAGCACTCATGAAGGTAGCACCGTTCCAGCCCGGGTCTGAGTTCTCGCTGCTCGGGCTGGATATCGGGGGAACCAAAATCGCGGGGGCGGTGGTGACCTTTGCGGCCACCGCCCCGGGCGGTGCTGCGGGCGCGGGCGCCGGTCACGCGGGCGCTGACCGCGCGGCCGGTATCCCGGCCTCGGGTGGAGCGGGCGTGGAGCCCGCCGCGCTCCCGGCCCCGCGCATCTCCCTCGAAGCCAGTATTCCTACCGAAGCGCGGCGCGGCGGAGCGCGCGTGCTGGCGGATATCGCGGATTTCGCGGAGCGCCAGATCGCGGCAGCCAGCGCCGCCGGAACGCCGGTGCGCGGAATTGCTATCGCCAGCGCCGGGGTGGTGGACGTGGAGAGCGGATGCATCGCTTCCGCCACGGACACCATGCCCGGCTGGGGCGGTCAGCCCCTCGGCCCGCATCTTGCCGAACGCTGCGGTCTGCCGGTGCGCGTCCTCAATGACGTGCACGGCCACGCCCTCGGGGAAGCAACCTACGGGGCGGGCGCCGGCGCGCGTACCGCCCTCGTTATCGCGGTGGGAACCGGGCTGGGCGGCGCGGCCGTGATCGACGGGCGCATCCTCTTCGGCGCGCACGGGGTGGCCGGCCACTTCGGCCATATTCACCATCCGTATGCCGCCGGGCTGGTGTGCTCCTGCGGGCGCGATGGCCACGTGGAATCGGTGGCCTCGGGCAGCGGGGCGGCCCGCCTCTACGCCAAGCGCCAGGCCGAAGCCCACGTGGAGGGCGCGAGTTACGCTGCCGCGGCAGCGGCTTCCCTCACCGGGATCGCCGATGTTCCCGAAAGTGCTTACGTGCGGGCCCCGGGCGCGCAGCGCCCCGTCGTCGTACGTGGAGGCCGGGAACTGAAAGCCCTCGTGGACGCGGGCGATATGTTCGCGCGCGAGGTGTTCACGGACGGGGCTTTCGCGCTCGGGCAGACCCTGGGCGGGCTGGCGAATTCTTTCGACCCGGACGTTATTATCCTGTCCGGCTCTCTCGTTCACGTGGGCGAGTTCTGGATGGACGCGCTACGCGAGGGCTACCGGCGCGATGCCATGGTGGGCACCGCCGCCACTCCGATTGTGGAGGGTAGCCTGGGATCGCAGGCCCCGCTCATCGGCGCGGCCGTTCACTTCTTGCACACCGCGGGCTAGCGCGGCGCGCGGGTGGCGTGCCAAACGCGCTGCGCAACGCAAAACGCAGCCGCACCGCATAACTACACTTCTGCATTTCTCGTTATAACTTAGGAGTTACCGTGCATCCGATGATCGAATCTCTCCGCGGGCACCTCGTTGTGTCCTGCCAGGCGTACGTGGGCGAACCGCTGCGCCACCCCGAAACGATGGCGCAGATGGCCCTCGCCGCCGAGCGCGGGGGAGCGGCGGCGATTCGCTGCCAGGGCCTGGCGGATATTTCCGCGATTAAAGGCCAGGTGGAAGTGCCTGTCATCGGCCTGTGGAAAGAGGGCCACGAAGGCGTGTTCATCACCCCGACCCTGCGCCACGCCCGCGCGTGCATCAGCGCCGGCGCCGATATTGTGGCCCTCGATGCCACGTCCCGCCCGCGTCCGGATGGCTTGAGCTTCGCGGAAACCGTGGCTGCTCTTCTGGACGACGGCGCGCTCGTCATGGCGGACTGCGGCTCGATTGAGGATGCCCGGGCGGCGGCCAAGGCCGGCTGCCACATCCTCGGCACCACCCTGGCGGGCTACTCCGGGGACCGCCCGAAGACCGACGGCCCCGATATTGACTTGCTGGCCCAGATGGTCGCGGAATTCCCGGAGATCCCGGTGGTCTGCGAAGGGCGCATCCACACTCCGGAGCAAGCGCGGGCTGTCATGGAAGCTGGCGCCTGGGCGGCCGTCGTCGGAACTGCTATTACGCACCCAACCACGATCACCACGTGGTTCCGCGAGGCCGTCGAAAACTAAAACTTCACCAGGGTCCCCACGCAACCGAAGCGCGGGGCCCGCGAGCACTGAGCACTGCCGCGTTTCACGTGAAACGCGCCCGGGAAAGGACGAACTCATGCATATCGGAATTTTCGCCACCGCGGAAGAAGCCTCCCGCGAGGGCGCACGCATTATCCAGGATCTTTTCGCGCGTGACGCGCACGCGACGCTCGGGGTGGCCACCGGTTCCACGCCGGATCTCCTCTACGCGGCGCTGCGCGAGGCCCACGCGGCCGGCGAATTTGACCTCTCCGGCGCCAAGGCTTTTGCCCTGGATGAGTACGTGGGGCTGGATCCGGAGCATCCGGAGTCCTACCGCAATGTGCTGCGCCGCAACCTCGTGGGGGAGGATAAGACCGGCCTGACCGAGGAGGGCCTCAATACGCCCGATGCGCAGAATCCGGATCCGCAGGCCGCGGCCGCCGACTACGATGCGAAGATCGGGGCGGCCGGCGTGGATCTGCAGATTCTCGGGATCGGCGCAGACGGCCATATCGGCTTCAACGAGCCGGGTGGTTCGCTGGTCTCGCGCACCCACGTGGAGGCGCTGGCCCCGCAAACCATCAAGGACAATGCGCGGTTCTTCGACGGCGACGAAGCGGCCGTCCCCACCCGCTGCATCACCCAGGGCCTGGGCACCATTATGGAAGCGAAGAAGCTGGTGCTTTTCGCTTTCGGTGCGAATAAGGCGGATGCGGTGCGCGAGCTGTGCGAAGGCCCCATCAGCGCCTTCTGGCCTGCCACGATTATTCAGATGCATCCGGATGTCACCGTGCTCCTGGACGAAGCGGCCGCCGCGCAGCTCAAGCTGACGGACCTGTACCGCGCGCGTTGGGAGATGATCTAAGTGTTTTACCTGGGGCGCGTTCTCAACGGGTACGGGCGCGAGGTTGGGTACGGTATTGAGGTCGACGACGCCGGTACGCTGGCTCGACTGCTCACCGCTGAGGAGGCCGCCGCGGTAACCGCGGGGCTGGCGGCGGAACGGGAGTCGCGCGGGATTGAAGCCCGGGCCGCGGAGGCTTTCGGGCTGGGCGCGGATAACCCGCGGGTGCGCCGGGCGCATGTTATTACCCCGGGCCTCGTGGATATTCATTGCCACGGCGGTGGGGGCTTTGCCTTCCCGGATAACTATGCGGAGGAGGAGATCGCGACCGCGATCCGCACCCACCAGCGCGGGGGAACCACGGCGATGTTCGCTTCCCTGGTGTCGCTGGCGGATCCGCTCCCGCAGATCGAGGCGCTGGTGCCGTTCTGCGAGCGTGGGGAGCTGGCCGGTATCCACCTGGAGGGGCCTTATATTTCGCGGGAGAAGTGCGGGGCGCAGAACCCCGAGGTGATTCGCGCGGTGGACGAGGCCGAGCTGCGTTCCTGGCTGGAGGCCGGGCGCGGCTGGATTAAGACGATGACGGTGGCGCCGGAAGCGGAGGGCGCCCAGCGGGCCGCCGAGCTGCTGCTTGAATATGGCGGCAAGCCGTCCTGGGGGCATTCCCACGGGGATGGCGCGGTCACCCGGGCTGAAATCGCGCGCACCCTGGAAGTGGCGCGCCGGCACGGGTACACGCCGCTGGCGGCGCTTGGCGATGGCAGCGGGAGCGCCGTCGGGCAGGAAGCCGCACAAACCGTCACGCATCTTTTCAACGCGATGACCGCTTTTACGCACCGGGCTCCCGGCCCGATCCGCGAGTACATTCAGGCGGCGCGCCGCGGGTTCATCAGCGCGGAAGTGATTGCCGACGGCTACCACGTGCATCCCGACCTGGTCGAGGATGTGGTGGATTACCTCGATGAGCCGGATCTCGGGGCCGGGTTCGCACGTGCGCACGGTGCCGGAAGCGTACCGGGCGCCGCGGGTGCTGGCGCGGGCTCGAGCCAGCTGGGTATTCCCGGTGCTTTCTTCGTCACGGATTCGCTGGCGGCGGCTGGTATGCCTCCCGGGAAGTACACCCTGGGCGGGCTCGCGGTGGAAGTGCGCGACGGCGCCTGCTACCTGGAAGGTACCGATACTTTGGCCGGGGGTGCTTCGGTGCTCGCCGATCAAGTGGCCCTCTTCGCCGGGCGCGGGAAGCTGACGCTCCCGCAGCTGGTGCGGGCCACGGTGGCCGGGCCGGTCTACGCCGGTGGTGCCTGGGATGCTCCCGGTGTCACGGTGGACTTCACCCCGGGCAAGCCGGTCAATCTGGTCGCCTGGAATGAGGCGATGACCCCGCTGGCGGTTGTCCGCGAGGGAGTGGAAATCTCCCACTCCTAGCCTCCGGGTTCCACGCCGAGGACCACGGGAGTCCCTACGCCGGAACTCGCCGATGATCCGCGTTGGAAGTATGTGCGGGCACGGCAGCACCACAAGCCGGGAAGCGTTCACTGCCTCCCTCGGGCAGGATCGGGCGTGTCGATCCTGCCCCTCTCCACGGGGCGCGGGCTCAAGCCCGCG